>NZ_CP022529.1:5013019-5334528 GCF_002237595.1 Labrenzia sp. VG12 | reverse complement strand
GCCGATCAGACCGGTTGCCAGCCGGACATGATTTCGCTGGAAATCACCGAGAGCGTCCTTCTTGGCGACATCCCGAACGCTTTCGAGACGCTGACGGTCCTGAAGGCTGCTGGCTACCGGATCGTCATTGACGATTTTGGCACCGGCTATTCCAACCTGGCCTATCTGCACAACTACCCGATCGACGGCATCAAGATCGACCGGATGTTCATGGAAGACATCGCAACAGGCGGTGCAATCGTGAAACTGATCCTGTCCCTGGCCTCGGCCCTCGGCGCCGACGTGGTCGCAGAGGGGGTGGAAACGGCCGAGCAGCGTACCTGGCTGTCAGAAAACGGCTGCAACCGTTTCCAGGGATTTCTCTATTCCAAACCGGTGCCGGAAGACGACTTTCGCGCCATGCTGCAATCACAGGTGCGGCTGGCCGTCATGTAACCTTGGCGCGGCTCTTGAACTCCGGCCGGTTCCAGCTTTCCGTTTCCAGGATATCACGCAGGATGTCGACGGCGTCGACAACATCCTGGTGCGACAGGTAAAGCGGTGTGAAGCCGAAGCGCATGACGTCGGGTGCCCGGAAGTCGCCAATCACGCCCCGCGCGATCAACGCCTGGACGACCGCATAGCCTTCCTCGAACCGGAACGACACCTGGCTGCCGCGGCTTTCCGGATCCCGCGGGCTGGCCAGTTCCAGTTGCGGACACTTGGCTTCGACCTCTGAAATGAAAAGTTCGCTGAGAGAAACCGACTTGCGGCGGATGTCCGCCATGTCAACGTCTTCAAACACATCCAGCGCAGCATGTAGGCTGGACAGCGCCAGGATGGCCGGGGTGCCGACCGTCATGCGGTTGATCCCGGTTACCGGCCGATAGTCGAGATCGAAGGCAAAGGGGGCTTCGTGCCCCATCCAGCCGGTCAATGGTGAGGTAACCTTCTCCTGGTGCTCGGGCGCCACATAGAGGAAGGCCGGCGCACCGGGTCCTCCATTCAGATACTTGTAACCGCAGCCGACAGCGAAATCCGCCTTCGCGCCAGTGAGGTCCACCGGGATGGCGCCGGCCGAATGCGCCAGATCCCAGATCGCGAGTGCGCCAGCGTCATGGGCAACCCGGGTTAGATCCACCATGTCGTGCACCCGCCCCGTGCGGTAATCGACCTGGGTCAGCATGACCACGGCAACGGTCTCGTCGATGGCAGAGCGCACCTCCAGCGGGTCGACGATTTTCAGTTCATGCCCCTTGTCGAGCAGCTGTTTCAGGCCGGACGCCACATAAAGATCGGTCGGGAAATTGCCGTTGTCAGACAGAATGACCTTGCGCTCGGGACGCAAGGACAGCGCCGCGGACAGAACCTTGAAGACATTCACCGACGTGCTGTCACAGGCCACCACCGTGTCCTTGGGTGCCCCGATCAGCTTGCCGATCCGGTCGCCGGTGCGCCCCGGCAGATCGATCCAGCTATGCGTGTTCCAGGCCCGGATGAGACTGGTGCCCCATTCCTCGGCAACCACATCGGCAATGCGAGCCGGCACATGTTTCGGCAGGACACCAAGCGAGTTCCCGTCCAGATAGACGACCCCTTCGGGGATCTGAAAGGCGTCCTTCTTGGAGGCCAGGACATCGGTCAGGTCTGCCGGGTGCTGGGAAGTCATCGGGTACTCGTTCAGGATAGTTGCAAATGAAAGGAAGCGGCACGCTATCAAAGCGGATTGCTGCAAACAACTGTTTCTGAAGACCTCTGAGACGGGGACCTGTTCGGTTGCCGTGCACTTTGGAACCGCCATGTCGCAAATAACACAAATTTGCCCGTTTGAATGGAGGAGGCCGACACGCTATCTGTTAGCCTCAGAAGCAAGAGCCGGTGAACCGGCGTTCCAGAACCATGCGGTCCCAGAGAAATGTTCATCAGTGTCTTTGACATTTTTAAAATCGGCATAGGCCCGTCCAGCTCCCACACCGTCGGTCCGATGGTGGCCGTCCACAGATACCTTGACCGCCTGCGCGGACTTGCGGGCGCGGAGCAAAGGGCCACCCGCCTGACGGTCACCCTGCACGGATCGCTTGCCTTCACCGGCAAGGGGCACGCCACGGACAAGGCAGTCTGCCTGGGATTGCTCGGGGCCAGACCCGACACGCTTGACCCCGATCAGGTCGAGCCGATGCTGGATGCGCTTGAGCGCTCCAAACGCCTTCAGATCGCCGGTCTTCCGGACCTGCAGTTCTCGCCGGACAAGGACGTCATTTTTGACTACGGCCCGCCGCTGCCGCTGCATGCCAACGGCATGACCTTCCATCTTCTGGATGCTACCGGCGGTGTGATCGACACGTTTGTCTATTACTCCATCGGTGGCGGGTTTGTCGTCAGCGAAGCCGAACTGCGCAAGACCACGAACGAACCGGTCAACGAACTGGCGACACAGGACGTTCCCTTCCCCTTTGCCTCGGCCAAACAGATGCTGGAAATGGGACAGGAGGCGGAGCTTTCCATCGCGGAGATGAAACTCCAGAACGAATGCGCCGACCAACCTAGAGAGGACGTCGAAGCCGGGATCGACAAGCTCTGGGCCGCCATGGACAGCTGCATCAATCGTGGCATTTCCCAGTCCGGCATTCTGCCCGGCGGGCTCAAGGTCAAACGCCGCGCCGCAGAGATTTACCAGAAACTCATCCGGGAAGGCCGCAGCAACCCGCCATTCGAACATAATGTCGTCGACTGGCTCGGCGTTTATGCCATGGCGGTCAACGAGGAAAACGCGGCGGGCGGGCGCGTCGTCACCGCGCCGACAAATGGCGCCGCCGGGGTGATCCCGGCCGTCACGCGCTATTATCTCGACCATTGCCCAGGCGCCGATCAGGCCGGCATCCGCACCTTCCTGCTGACTGCGGCGGCTGTCGGCGGCATCATCAAGGCCAATGCCTCGATTTCCGGTGCCGAGGTGGGCTGTCAGGGCGAAGTCGGCTCTGCGTCGGCGATGGCTGCGGCAGGTCTTTGTGCCGCGCTTGGCGGCACCAACGAGCAGATTGAAAATGCAGCCGAAATTGCCCTGGAACACCATCTCGGCATGACCTGTGACCCGATTGCGGGCCTGGTTCAGGTACCGTGTATCGAGCGTAACGCGCTCGGCGCCGTGAAGGCCGTAACAGCGGCGTCACTAGCGCTGCGCGGCGACGGCTCCCATTTTGTCCCGCTGGACGGCTGCATCGAAACCATGCGCCAGACGGGCATGGACATGATGGAACAATACAAGGAAACCTCCAAGGGCGGCCTTGCGGTCAACATCGTCGAGTGCTGAACCAGAGCGCTTGCAGCAGCGTAGCCCCTCAGTGAATACTGGACCTGCCCGACACCCACACCGGGCAGACGGTTTCCTGGAGATCGCTCATGAGCGTCATGATAACGCCAATCTTCGCCGGCTTGCTTGCGCTGCTTTACGTGGTCCTGACCATACGGGTGATCGCTGCCAGGCGCAGTGAACGGATCGGGCTCGGTGATCAGGGCAACAAAAAGCTGATCCGCCGCATGCGCGCGCATAGCAATTGCGCCGAATACGCGCCTTTTGCGCTTCTGCTCCTGTTGATGCTGGAACTGATGAACGGCGCGCCGCTGCTGCTTTGGGGCCTTGGAACGGTGCTGGTCGCCGGCCGCATTGCCCACGCCTATGGTTTCAGCCAGGAGCCTGAACTGGGCAACCTGCGCGTGATCGGCATGATCCTGACATTTGCCGTGATCGTCATTGCCGCCCTCGCCAATCTGGTACTGGCGGTGAATGGCACGTTTCTGAGCTGACGCCAATCAGATCTGCTGCAGCCGGGTCTTGTGGGCGTGAAAAATGTGGAGGCGGGCGGCGGCTTCGGCCGTTTCGGCATCGCCCTTGGCGATGGCGTCGACAATGGCCGCGTGCTCTTCCACGGCCGTCTCACGCCGTTCGGGCGTGTCCAATGTGGTGCCGGCCATCAGGATCAGCGACAGGCGCAGGTGCTCGATCTGGTCAACGAGATAGCGGTTATGGGATGCCAGGCACAGGCGCCTGTGAAACTCGCGATTGGAGCGGACCAGACTGTCCTTGTCGGCAATGCGCTTGCGGTCCGATGCGACCAGATCCTGCAGGATCTCGATCTCCGGTTTCGAGGCATGTTTTGCGGCCAGTCCCGCAGCAGTGCCTTCCAGCACTTCACGCATGAAATAGACCTCGTTGATCTGACCGTGATCCAGCGTCGGCACGACCATGCCGCGATTGGGTTCGTGTGCCGCCAGCCCCTGGGCTTCCAGGCGTTTCAAGCCCTCGCGGATCGGCGTTCTGGACACGCCGAATTCCTCGGCAAGGTCCGCTTCGCGCAGACGGTCGCCTGGTTTCAGGACACGTTCCTCGATAAGCCCGATCAGCCGTTGGTATATTTCAGATCCGTTCATGCATTCTGGTTAGCTCCATGCAGGCCCATACGCAAGCCGGAGCATCATTGTTCATGGTCTGGCGGCTGCCCTCAGACTTCCACACCCCAGGCTCCCCGACAGATGCCCAGGCGCTGATCGCCAATTTTGACAGGCCTGGAAGGTTCACAACATTCCAAACCTCAAAAAGGGATCAAAAACGACGTCTTCGGTCTATTTCTTTCACGATCTCTAAACAAAAATCGATAGAATCCGACCACTCAGCGGAAAGAAAATCTCTCAGTTTGTTTGCATTGCAGCAAAGTCGACAAGATGTACATTCGCACTATTACTACTCTTCTCTACCTCTGCTGCACTTGTCTCTCGGCACAGGCGGCCTGCATTGCGGTGATCCCGGCCGGTGCAGAGCACATGTTCTGGATGGAAACGATCCGTGGGGCCACCACGGCAGCGCGTGAAGACGGCTATGAAACCTATGTTCGTTCGCCAAACACGGAGCGGAACGAAGAAGGGCAGGTTGTGATCGTCACCTCTGCGCTGGAGCAGGGATGCGAGGGCGTGATGGTGGCCCCGAATTCCATAGATCTGATGGAACGGCTTCCGGATGCGGTTCGGCGTGACGCGCCGATCGTCTATTTTGACCGCGTCATGGGAGGAGCGCCGCCAGCCAGCATCATCAAGACAGACAATTTCAAAGCCGGTGAGATTGCCGGTCGTGCACTCGTCAAGCGGTTGAATGGCAAGGGCCGTGTCGCCTTGCTCCGGATGCATGCAGAAGTCACTTCGACCACGGAACGCGAGACCGGTTTCCTGAACGCCCTGTCAGGAACCGGCGTCGACGTGATCAGGGACCTCTACATCGGCTCGACGGTACAGGAAGCGCGCGAAGCCTCGACCAAGTTCTTTCTTGGTCGGCCCGAAGTCGACGCGCTGTTCACGCCGAACGAGTCGACCACCATTGGCACATTGCTGACGCTCAAACATATGGGTCTAGCCGGCAAGTACCATCACATCGGATTCGATTTCGCACCCCTTTTGATGAACGCGCTGGAAGCCGGCGAAATCTCTGGCCTGGTGATCCAGGATCCCTACCAGATGGGCTATTCCGGAGCGAAGACCCTGATCCGTGTGATCAAAGGCGAACAGGTCCCCAAACTGGTCGACATTCCCGCCTATTACGTCGACCTGGAGAACCTTCGTCAGCCTGAGATCCAGGAGATTGTGGACGTCGATTACGAGTGAAGGTCATTGCCGGTTCGCCCCGGCCACCCAAGGCTGGGGGTGCCTGCCTTCCTTCTCAAGACCTGTTCGATCTCGGCCAACAGCCCCAACCCCAGGAAACCGGCGCAATCAGCCCATTCGGCAAGGGGTGTTTCAGGAATTCCTCGAACCGCTTCAGTGCAGCCGAACGCCCTGCCGTTTCAGTTCTGCCTGCAGCAGACCGATGTCCATCGCCTCAAGATCAATGCCGTGTTTTACCGAAATCGCGGCAGCAACGCCGGCCCCCTGACCGGTCACCGTGCAGCACATCATGTTGCGCGTCGCCGCATGACTGACCTTGTCCCCGCCGGTGGCCCGGCCGGCGACCAGCAGGTGTCTGACACCCCTCGGCAGCATGGTGCGATACGGCAGCTGGAAATACCGGCCCGTCGTCGGCAGGATCAGGATGCCGTAGCCGTCGATGAATTCCGGAAAGATACCGACGCTGTCGTCAAATCGTCCCTGCTCCCTGACATCCTCGCCCGTCATGTCGTAGGCGGCCAGGATCTTGCGGGTGTCGCGGATGCCGATGGTCATGCCGAAATTGCGCAGCTTTGCCGCTTCGCAGCCGGGCTGGTAGCGCTTCAGCGCCTCTACCGCCATCATGGCCTGGCGGCGACCCTCGATCTCGTTGCGGGTCATGGAGGCCGGGTCGGTGCCGTCACATTCCGGCAAATGCACGAGGTTCAGGTAGGTGAGATCGCCGCTGTCATAAACAGCGCCCCAGGTGCCGGAAATCGTCTGCAGCGCCGGCGGGATGATCCCGCTGTCCATCGCCTTTTCAAACGGCTTGCGCAGGAAGGGCGAGAACATCTTGTCTTCCTTGCCGGTGGTCTCCACCGACCATTCGCCGCTCTCCCAGTCCTTGTAGGTTTGCGGATCGGCCTTGACCGCTTCAATGAATTTCTTCTTGTCGACGCCGTTCATGGAGAACATCACGGAAGCGGCCTGCATCTCCTCCACCGGTGTCTTGTGGGTTGCCGCGCCAGCGCGGTAGGCAACATCCGCGTCGCCGGTCGCATCGATCACCTTCCTGGCAAGGATCGCTTCCCGTCCCGCCTTGCTTTCGGTGATGATCCCGCGGATTTCGTTGCCATCCATGATCGGAGCGGCAAAGGCCCGGTGCAGCATCGGGTGAATGCCGGCTTCCTCGACCAGATTGTCGGCCACCAGCTTGAAGCCTTCGGCGTCGATCGCGTCGCTGTCGGACTGGGGTTCGGGTGTTGTTGCCCCGGCTTCGCGAGCACGGTTTTCAAACTCGCGGCCGACGCCTTCCGTGTCGACGGTTTTCTCGTGCCGATACCAGGCAAAGCCTTCCACACCGACGGCGGTGATATTGCCGCCAAAACAGCCGAAGCGTTCCACCAGGGTCACCTTGACCCCGGCACGTGCTGCCCCGAGGGCGGCGGCCAGCCCGCCCGGCCCGGAGCCGACAACAAGAACATCGGTTTCGTGGATCACGTCAATTTCGCGCGCAGGTTCGGTTATCTTTTTCACGCTTCCTCACAGAAGTCTCTTGATGGGATGAGGGTCAGGTCAGACGGAGGGACGGTACAGTCTGCCGCCGGAAACCGGATGGCCGACGCCCGTGGTCTCGGGATACGTGGTCGGCAGACCTGCCAGAAGGCGCGCGCCCAGAAAGGCCATCGCCTGGGCTTCGAGGGCGTCCCCGTCGATCGTGTAGTCGTCGGCGGAGACCACGTCCCCGGAGAGCCTTTCCGACAGCAGCCGCATCAGGACGGGATTGTGGCGACCGCCACCACAGACAAGCCAGAGACGTGGCGTTGCCGGCAGCAAGGCTTCCGATTTGGCGATCGCCTCCACCGTGAAGGCAAGCAGTGTTGCCGCGCCGTCTTCCAGGCCCAGGTCTTCGGCGAAACTGCCCGAAAAACTGTATCGGTCGAGGGACTTCGGACCGGGCGCCGACAGGAAAGGATGCTCAAGAGCTCCAGCCAGCCTGTCCGCGTCCACTTTGCCACGTGCCGACAGCATCCCGCCGGCGTCATAGTCGCCAGCACCGTGGCCACGCACCCAGTCATCCAGGAGCGCGTTGCCCGGGCCGATGTCAAAGGCCAGGATGTCGTCGCCGCTGATGAAGGTCAGGTTCGAGACACCGCCGATATTGAGGAAACAGAGCGGCTCATGCTCTGCTCCGATCAGGGTTTTGGCGAGCGCACGATGATAGGCCGGAACAAGCGGCGCCCCCTCCCCGCCTTCCGCCATGTCGGCCAGGCGGACATCGCCGATGACCTGGAGACCGAGCTCATCTGCCAGCGCCTGCGGGTTGCCAAGCTGCACCGTTTCACCCGCCTTCGGGTCGTGCCAGACCGTCTGTCCGTGAAAGACAATGGCGTCCGGCTGAAGGCCATGTGTCTGCAAAAAGATCCGGATGGCGGCGGCATGATCGGCCGTCACCGCAACCGCAATCTCCGGCCAGGCCTCCCGGCCCGCCCCCTTTTGCGCAGCTGCCGCCAGCACATCCTCTTTGGTCTTGGCGCGATAGCCGGCCGTCTCGGCCGGGCCGAAGCGGGCAACGGTCCGGCCATCGGTGCCGATCTCGGCGAGATCAATACCATCCGCCGAAGTGCCGCTGATCGTGCCGACAATCGACCAGCCGGTCATAGGCTGTCCTGAACGCTTTTCAGACTGGCTTCGGCAATGTCGAACATATCATTGACCTGCGCCTCGCTGATGATCAAAGGCGGACAGAAAGCCATGGCATCCAGCATGTTGCGCGAGATCAGACCCTTGTCCAGGAAGACCGCATTGGTCTTGCCGCCCAGCGCGCCCGGCGTTGCGGCCAACGCCTCGTGGTGCAGTTCTGCCGCGCCGATCAGGCCGATGCCGCGGGTCTCGATCACCAGCGGGTTTGCGGCAAGATCTGCCAGTCGCTTCTGGAAAACCGGCGCAATCTCCCGCACATGCGCGACCAGCTCCCGCTCCTCGATGATCTTTAGATTTTCCAGCGCGACGGCAGAGGCCACCGGATGGCCGCTGCCGGTATAACCGTGCCCGAGCACACCGATCTTGTGACTCTCGTCCGCAATCGCCTGATAGACCTTGTCGTTGATCAGCAGCGCCGAGATCGGCTGGTAGGACGAGGACAATGCCTTGGACAGCGTCATGATGTCCGGCTGCAGCTTGTAGGTTTCCGTGCCGAACATGTTGCCCGTCCGGCCGAAGCCACAGATCACTTCGTCGGCCACAAAAAGGATGTCGTATTTCTTCAGAATGGGCTGGACTGCATCCCAATAGCCCTCGGGCGGCACGACCACACCGCCTGCGCCCATCACGGGTTCGGCGAAGAAGGCGGCTATGGTCTCCGGTCCCTCCGCCAGGATCAGGTCTTCCAGATCCTGCGCACAGCGTCTGGCGAAGTCGGCCTCGTTTTCCCCGTCCCTTTTCTGGGTGCGATAATGCGGACAGGTCGTGTGCAGCACCTGGGGGATCGGCAGATCGAAGGACCGGTGATTGTTCGGCAGCCCCGTCAGGCTGGCCGACGCGAGGGTGACACCATGATAGCCGCGAACGCGGGAAATGATCTTCTTGCGCTCCGGCTGGCCCAGTGCGTTGGAGCGGTACCAGATCAGCTTGATCGCGGTGTCATTGGCCTCGGAGCCCGAATTGGTGAAATAGACCTTCGACATCGGCACGGGCGCCATTTCGATCAGCTTCTCGGCCAGTTCGATCGAGGGTCCGTGGGTCTTGTAGGTGAAGGTGTGGTAGTAGGGCAGCTTCTCCATCTGGCGAGTCGCTGCCTCTACCAGACGCTTTTCACCAAAGCCGACGGCCACGCTCCAGAGGCCCGCCATGCCTTCAATGTAGCGCTTGCCGTTGATGTCCTCGACATAGATGCCTTCACCCTTGTCGATCACCAGCGCACCGGTTTCTTCCTGCTGGCGGGCATTGGCATAGGAATGAAGCTGAAAGGCCGTATCGCGGGCTTCAAGGGAGTTGGGCAAGTGTGCCATCTGGTCTCTCGTTCAAAGGCGGTGGAAACAGGCTTTGCCGCAGTAAGGACTCAGCTGCGGCAATTCCGTTGCGCACACGCTAATCCCGCCTGCGCCAAGGAGCAATTCCGTTCTGGAAATTTCCTGAGACCAATTGGCAGGCTTTGCCCGGTCTATGCAGCGGATCACTTCGGAACGCTGGTTTCGCCCACTGTTGCGTCGTCCTTAAAGGCTTCCGGGCTGAACAAAGGGCTGTTTGAGCATCTTTCCTTTCGACCAGGTCTCTCGGCTTCTCCTGGCAGGCAACAAAACTACCTTTGGGCGAAAAAAGATTGGGATCCGCCTTGTTTAAAACACTATTCCATCCTATTTGCGCTCCATCGATATTGCATGATGAACTTTGTGACTGCGCGGCTTGCCGCGCCCCGAACGATCTTCCCTATCAATCTCGACTTCTTGCACCGTTCCGCATGCCGCGTGACGGGCTACACTCATGATCGATTGAAAGGTAATCGTTATGACCATTGGCACTGTAAAGTTCTTCAATTCCACCAAAGGCTTCGGCTTCATTCAGCCGGAAGACGGTGCAGCTGACGTGTTCGTTCACATCACCGCTGTCGAGCGTGCCGGCATGCCGCCGCTCGTCGAAGGCCAGAAGGTAAGCTTTGAAGTTGTTCAGGACCGCCGCAGCGGCAAGTCCGCTGCAGACAACCTGCAGGCAGTATAAGGTCTCTTCCATGCCCCTGACCACGGATGTACTGGCAGGGACATGACAGACCAGACGAAAGGCTGGGAGAATTCCCGGCCTTTTTTATTGTCCCTTTATGTCTTAGCCAGAAGTGAGCGGCGCCTGCCGGCAAGCCATATTGACCGCCCTACTGGAAAAAGATGTTGAACCGGTCGCGGATGGCCCGGTCTATCTCCGGGTCAACAACGTTTCCGGCCGCTGCCAGGATTTCGTTCTTGCGCGCAATCGCCGTGTCGAGCAGTACCGGTTTTTCCGCTTCCGCCCATTCCTTCGGGCTCATCCGGTTGGCAACACTGGGATAGACGTATTCCGTCTGCATCAGGCCCAGCGTCTGGGCAGAACCAAGATAATGCCCCGGCCCGTCAACGCAGATGTCCTTCATGACATCGATGGACGTTGAATCCTCGGTCACGTCGATGCCCCGAACCAGGCGCATGGCCTGGCCGAGCAGATCGTCCCCCAGAACCAGACTTTCCAGACAGAAGCCGAGCAGGGACGCATGAATGCCGACGGCCTCGTAACACATGTTGAGGCCCGCGAGCCCGGCGAGCGCATTGGTCATGCCCTGCTCCCAGCCGGCCTGCATGTCGGGCAGCTTGGAATCGGAAATGCCGGATGCCGCACCACCGGGCAAGTCGTAGAAGCGGTGCATCTGCGCACAGCCGGCCGTCAGCAACGCCTGTTCCGCCGAACCGCCGGACATGGCACCGGTTCTGAGATCCGACACAAAGGGCCAGGTGCCGAAGATGGCCGGCGCGCCCTTCCTGATCGCATTCACATAGACAAGGCCTGCGAGGCACTCAGCCACCGCCTGCACAATGGCGAGCGCGACCGGCGCCGGCGCCGTCGCTCCGGCCTGTCCGGCGGACAGAAGCAACATCGGCATGCCGCGCCGGACGCAGTCTTCCAGCACCATGCAGCTTTCCGTCGCGAATTTCATCGGCGGCACGACGAAACAGTTGGAGTTGCTGACAAAGGGCCGCTCCAGCCATTTGTCCTCGCCACCGGCAACCATATAGATCAGCTCGAAACAATCCGCGACATGGGAAGGATCGCTGAAAGATGTGCCGACATGTTTACGGGTCCCTGCCAGGCAGCCATAAAGCGTGTTGAGGTCCATCTCCTTGTTGTCGAGCACATCGCGGCAGACCATGGTGCGCTGGTAGAAATGGATATTGTCCAGGTTGTCGACCAGCCGCGCGGCATCATAAAGGTCCTGCGCGGTGGACTCCCGGTAGGCGAGCGTGACCGGGTCGACCACATGCACTGCTGCGCCAGCCGTACCGTAATGCACATTGGAGCCGGTCAGGTGGAGATCGTGTTTCGGATCGCGGGCATGCAGGGTGATGTTGCGGCCGGCAACGGCCAGCATGTCCTCAACCAGGGATCGCGGGAAACGGAGCCGTCCGTCGTCGCCCTGAACCGCGCCGGCCGCCGTCATGATCTCAACGCCTGTTTCCGGAGCTTGCGACAGGCCGATGGTTTCCAGCGCTTCCAGTGCCGCCTGGTGAATGCGCGCAACACCTGCATCGGTCAGCGGTTTGTAATGCCCTCCCGGCATGCCCGGGCGGATCGGCCGGATGTCTTCCGCAAGCGGTGCCATGCGGGCGGCCCGCCGCGCCTCGCGCCCGCCTGCCCGCCGGGACCGGCGGACCTCCAGATTGATAGCTTCTTCCGACATGGCGTCTCTCCCAAGACTTAAAAAGCTGTCTTCGCTTGTGTTTTTCTCGAAGACCCGGTCCGCTTAGAGGCGGACCCGTTCCGATTTCGGGTCGTACATCGGTGCCAGCGAGGCATCGGCTTTCACGCGCTGCCCCGCGACTTCAATCTCATAGTGCGAGGCAAGCAGGCTGGACCCGTCCTCTCCCCGGGACGGCACGTAACCCATGCCGATCGCACCACCCAGGTGATGGCCATAGGCGCCCGAGCTCAGGTAACCGACGATCTTGCCATCCCGGAGGATCGGTTCGTTGTGGTAGACCATGCATTCCGGCTCGCGCAGCCTGAACTGCACCAAGCGCCGTTGCAGGCCCTGATCCTTCTTGCGCAGGACGGCGTCCCGTCCGATGAAGGCGGGTTTTGCCGTCTTCACCGCAAATCCGAGCCCCGCCTCCAGGACATGATCCTCGCAGGTGATGTCATGGCCGAAATGGCGGAAGGCCTTTTCGATGCGGCAACTGTCCATCATGTGCATGCCGCAGAGTTTCAAATCGATATCCGCTCCAGCCTCCCAGAGCGTTTCGAACACATGGGCGGCCATGTCTGTGGAGACGTAAATTTCCCAGCCGAGTTCACCCACATAGGAGACGCGGTGCACCCGGGCGAGGCCCATGCCGATCTCGATCTCCTGGGCCGTTCCAAACGGATTGACCGCATTGGAAAAATCGTTCGGACTGACCGCCTGCAACAATTTCCTGGAATTCGGCCCCATGACGGCAAGCACGCCTTCTGCTGCCGTCACATCGGTCAGAACAACCTGATGGTCGCCGACATGGCGGCGCATCCAGGCCTGGTCCTTCGGCCGGGTGACCGCCGGGGTCACCACCAGATAGGCGGTCTCCGACAGGCGGGTCACCGTCACGTCTGCCTCGATGCCGCCTGCTTCGTTCAGGAACTGGGTGTAGACGATCTTGCCGGCGGCAACGGACAAGTCTGCCCCGCAAATGTGATTTAGATAGGCTTCCGCATCCCGGCCCTCGACCCGGATCTTGCCGAAGGAAGACATGTCGTAAAGGCCGACATTGGTGCGCACCGCCCGGTGTTCGGCCGCCTGGTTGGCAAACCAGTTCTGCGGGCCCCAGCTATACCGGTATTCCCGTTCCTGGCCGTCATCGGCAAACCAGTTGGCGCGCTCCCATCCGCCGATTTCGCCAAAGACGGCGCCGCGGGCCTCCAGATGGGCATGAAACGGTGTGCGCCGGACACCTCGGGCCGTTGCCTTCTGCCGGTAGGGATAGTGATCGGCATATAGTAGGCCGAGCGTTTCCCTGGAGCGTTCGAACAGATAGTGGCTGTTGCCCTGGAAGGGTTGGTTGCGCGCGACGTCGACGTCGCCGAGATCGAATGGCTTTTCGCCGGTGTCCATCCAGGCCGCCAGCGCCATGCCGGCCCCGCCCGCAGACTGAATGCCGATGGAATTGAAACCCGCCGCCACCCAGTAATTGTCGACTTCCAGCGACAGGCCGAGATTGTAGGCATCGTCCGGTGTGAAACTCTCCGGTCCATTGAAGAAGGTATGGATGCCGGCTTCCGCGAGCAGTGGCAGACGGTTGACCGCCCGCTCCAGGATCGGTTCGAAGTGATCGATGTCCTCGGGCAGCTGATCGAAACAGAAATCTTCCGGGATCCCGTCCATGCCCCAAGGCTTGGCATTGGGTTCAAAGGCCCCGAGAAGATACTTGCCGGCATCTTCCTTGTAATAGGCGCATTCATCGGGCACCCGCAGCACCGGCATCTGTGTCAGCTCCGGGATCGGCTCGGTAACGATGTAAAAATGCTCACAGGCGTGAAGCGGGACGTTCACCCCGGCCATCCGGCCAATGTCGCGCGCCCACATGCCGCCGCAGTTGACCACATGATCCGCTTCGATCTCGCCACTCTCGGCTCCCCTCTGCCAGGAGACGGAGCGGGCCCTGCGGCCCTCCACCTTGATGCCCGTGACCTTCACACCTTCCACAACGAGACCGCCTTGCTGGCGGGCGCCCTTGGCAAGGGCGAGCGCGATGTTGGCCGGATCGCCCTGCCCGTCCGTCGGCAGCCAGACGCCGGCCTTGACGCCATCAATGTTCAGATGTGGGTAGCGGTCCTTCACCTCGGCGACGGTCATCTCCTCCACGGGAACCCCGAAAGCTCGCGCCATGGAGGCACTGCGGAAAAGCTCCTCCTTGCGCGCTTCGGTCAGGGCCACCGAAACGGATCCGACTTCCCGGAAGCCGGTGGCAAGGCCCGTTTCCCTTTCCAGGCCGCGATAAAGGTCGGCGGAATATTTGGCAAGCTTGGTCATGTTGGCGCTGGCGCGCAGCTGACCGATCAGGCCCGCCGCGTGCCAGGTCGTGCCACAGGTCAGCTGCTTGCGTTCCAGCAGAACCACATCGGTCCAGCCCAGCTTGGTCAGATGGTAGGCGACAGAGCAGCCGACAACACCGCCGCCGATGATGACAACACGTGCTTTGGTGGGAAGGTCCGACATCAGGGCAGTCTCCAACGGAAACGGGTTTCAAGGTCTCGGCACATCAGCATCATGCCCGGATCCGCTCGTTGTCCGGATCCCAGAGCGGCCTGTCTTCCTGCACCACCGCGTGGCAGCGCTCGCCATAGATCTCGACCTCGATTTCCGTGCCTGGAACCGTCAGGTCTGCGCGCAGCATGCCAAGCGCGATCGACTTGCCGACCCGGTAGCCCCATCCGCCCGAGGTCACCTCGCCGACGACCTTGCCGTCATGCCAGAGCGTCGACATGTAAGGCGCGTCGGCGTCGCCCGCCGCCACGGTCAGGGTGACGAACCGTTTGGTCACGCCGCGCTGTTTCTCCGCCTGCAGCGCCGCCTTGCCCGGAAAATCCTGCGGCTTGTCGAACTTGATGAAACGCTCGAGCCCGCCTTCCAGAAGGCTGTAGTCGGTCGAGAGATCGCCCTTCCAGGTGCGGTAGCCTTTTTCCAGGCGCAGCGAATTCAGGGCCCACATGCCGAAGGGCCTGGCGCCCGCCGCCAGAACGGCCTCGTAAACAGCAGGCATGTCCGCCACCCGGGCATGGATTTCCCAACCGAGCTCGCCGGCGAAACTAACCCGCGCCAGCAGTGCCTCCTTGCCGGCGACCGTTGCCGTCTGGATCGACAGCCAGGGCAAGGCAAGATCGGCGTCTGCAAGATCCTGGAACAACGCACGCGATTTCGGACCGCAGACGATCAGCGTGTCGTAGTCGCGCGTGCGGTCGGTCAGCTCCAGCCCGTCCGGCAGAGCGTGTTTCAGCAGCTCCCAGTCGTGCCATTGGGCCGTTGCGGCGGTGATCAGGGTGAACCGGTCTTCATCATGTCTGAGGATCGACATTTCGGTCAGGATGCGGCCGCGTTCATCCGGGAAGTAGCCGAGGTTCATGCGGCCGACCTTCGGCAGCGCTCCTGCAATCCTGCCGCGCAGCCAGTCCGCGGCACCTGCGCCGGAAAGATCGAACCGCGAGAAACCGGGCAGGTTCAGAACGCCGACACCATCGCGCACGGCTTCGCACTCTTCCCTGATCCGCTGCTCCCAGGGGCCGGACCGGTTCCAGGTATGGGTGCTTTCGTCTGACAGATCGTCTCCCGGCCGGGCGAACCAGTTGGCCCGCTCCCAGCCGTTATAGGCGCCCATCACGCCGCCTTCCGCCTTGACCCTGTCATGGACGGAGGAAAGCTTGCGGTCCGGTGCGGCGGGCCAGCGATGCCAGGGGAAATGCATGGCATATTCGTGGCCGTAGATTTCCTTGGCCTTGGCCACGCAATAGTCGTGATCGGTATAATCGGTGTAGCGGCGCGGATCGCAGGACCACATGTCCCATTCCGGCGCCCCTTCTGTAATCCACTCCGCAAGCACCTTGCCGGCCCCACCGCCCTGGGCGATGCCGAAGGTGAAGACGCAGGCCTCGAAGGCATTTGGCACGCCCGGCATTGGCCCGAGCAGGGGATTGCCGTCCGGCGCATAGGGGATCGGACCATTGATGACCTTGCTGAGACCCGTAGTGCCAAGCACCGGGACACGGGCAAGCGCATCCTCGATGTAGAATTCCAGGCGCTCCAGGTCGTCGGGATAAAGCTGGAAGCTGAAATCCTCGGGCAGCGGATCGTCCGGGCTCACCCAGTGCGCCCGGCAATGGCGCTCATAAGGCCCCAGATTGAAGCCGTTCTGTTCCTGGCGCAGGTAGTAGGACGTGTCGACATCGCGCAGGAGCGGCAGCTTGTGGCCGACTTTCTCGGACCAGTCCCTGACTTCTGCGACCTCTTCAAACAGCAGATACTGATGGCTCATGGTCGCCATCGGCACGGTGCGCCCACCAAAGGGCTTGAACCACTCGCCGACACGCTGCGCGTAATAGCCGGCGGCGTTCACGACGAATTCGCAACTGATATCGCCCTTCTCGGTATGCACGATCCAGGCGCCGTTTTCTCTCGAGACCCCCGTTGCCGGTGTGAAACGCAAGATCCTGGCACCCATCGCCCGGGCGCCCTTGGCCAGCGCCTGGGTGACCTGTGCCGGATCGATGTCGCCGTCGGCCGGATCGTAAAGCGCCCCGGCCAGGTCATGGGTTTCCAGGAAGGGGTACTTGTCCTTGATCTCGTCGACACCGAGAATTTCCAGGTTCATGCCCTGGTAGAGCCCCATGCCCTTGGCGCGCTGAAACTCCTGCATGCGTTCCCTGGAATGGGCAAGACGGATCGATCCGGTGACATGATAATTCATCGGATAGTCGACCTCCGCGCCGAGGCGCGCATAAAGCTCGGTCGAATAACGCTGCATGTTCATGATCGACCAGGACGTGGAGAAGGTCGGAACATTGCCGGCCGCATGCCAGGTCGATCCGGCCGTCAGCTCGTTTTTCTCCAGAAGCACGCAATCGGTCCAGCCGGCCTTTGCCAGGTGATAAAGCGCGGATGTGCCGACCACGCCACCTCCGATGATCACCACGCGTGCCGATGTTGGCATGCTGCTCATATCCGGTGCCTCCCTGCGTTCGAACACAAAGAGTGTTGATCCGGTTCTGCTTGTTTTCAAGTTGTCGGATGCTCCATTATTAATCGAAGAATCCGATTAGAAAGAGACCATGCCCGCATGCTGATCGATCACATCGAGACGTTTCTGGATCTGTGCGAAACGCGGAATTTCAACCGCACCGCGGACAGGCTCGGCCTGACCCAGTCCACCGTCTCGGCACGCATATCCGCGCTTGAGAAAACCCTGGAAGCCAGGCTTTTCAACCGGTCCCGCTCCGGCACGGAGCTGACGACAGAGGGGCTGCGGTTCGAGCCCCATGCCAGAGCGATGCGCCATGGCTGGGCGGAGGCCCGCAACGCCACCCGCTTTGCCGGCACCAGGGTGGTCTCGATCCGGATCGGCATTCAGCACGACCTGATCGACCGGCGTATCAGCGAGCTGATCGCAAATTTCAGGGCCGCGCTCCCCGACACGGCTTTCTTCTTCGAGGCCGATTATTCCAACCAGATGTGTTCCGATCTCATTTCAGGCGCCGCGGATCTGGCGATCCTTTTTTCACCGCGGCAGCATCCGGACCTTCACTATGAGACCATTGGAGAGATCGCCTATCACATGGTCTCGACCGAGACAGACCAGCTGGCGGAGGTGACACCGGAGAGGTACATTCTGGCCAATTTTTCCCCGGCCTTCGCCCATGCCCATGCGGCGCTCCACCCGGGCCTTGCCGAAGCACCGCTCTCCATCGGGCAGAACGCGGCGATTGCCGGCATGCTGCTGTCGCTCGGCGGCACCGCCTATGTGCTTAAACAGGCGGCCGATGAGCTGGTTGCCGAGGGGAAATGCCGGTTCGTGCCGGACGCGCCGCCGATCTCCCAGACCGTCTATGCCGCCATCAACATGCGCAACCGCCACCGCAATGCCTTCCGCCGCCTGATCCGCATCCTGCGCGACAGTTTCTTTCCGGCCCCGGGACGCCGGTGAACCGGGCTCTAGCCCGGACTGAAAAAGGCCGATTGGGGCCTTGTTGTGTTCTGCCCAGGAAATCGCCTGACAGGCGGAGCGGTTTGAAGGGTACCGACCGCATAGGTCGAACATTCCGACGGGTGGTATGGCCGTGATCATGCCGCTTCGTTTGCGGGTAAGATGATGTTATCCACCAAGCGAAAATGACGAAGGGCTTTCTGGCCACCAAGGCCAATAGGAAACGGCGCATCTGTGCGCTTGGCAGTGCCTTGTTCCTGCCGTTATGGCATCAGATCAAATATTGCCTTGAGAACCCTGTTCAGGGTTTGCGTTGAACGGTGGTCACAAGGCCGAAAGAGGCCCTTCATTTGCACCCAAACCGAACTGTCTGCCAGGTTACCTGACCAGAATGCTTCCGGATCCCTGGGGACAATGCCGATTGAGGCCTCCTCGCCCAGGTCGGTCACGATTTCAAGGCCAATTGTGTCCGTGGTGTCTCCTTCCAAACAGAACTCGGCGGAGGCCAATTGCCTCAGCAAGTCTGCAGGCACCACCTTGGCAGCAGATGGACTGTTATCTTGCCCCTCTGTCCATTTGCCAAGCTCTCTAAGCTGCGCCACGGCCCTGATATCGCGGCCAATGTGACTGCATTGTTTTTCTGAACCGCAATAGATGGCGACGTATGCTTCCGCCTCTGAATTGAGTTCAATTTTTTTGCGCTCGGTACGTTCAACAAACAAGAGAAACAGAAAAGCAACAATTGCCAGCATGACTGACACTTTCACAATGAAATTCTTTCGAACACTCATGAAAATCAAACTCTGCGAACAACAAAATACATTGAGAAATCAGACATACCTCATGGAGGACCTTTTGCCAGCACGCCCTCCGCTATCCTTTCGATGTCGGCCCTGCGATAAGATTGTCCCGCAGCATCAAGCTTCATCAGCGTCATGATCGGACCGACAGGGCTGGCATCCAGGCCTAGTTCAGAAGCCCACCCCAAGAGCCTTGCAACCGTTTTATGGAAGAGAATCTGTTGCCTGCTGAGGGGCCTTCTCAATTCTGTAGTCAGCACACTTGAATGAAAACTGGTTGGTTTCTTCGTCAGACACGCGAAACCGCGTGTCTTCGAGCCCCCAACTTGCAATATTCTCTATGTTGATCAGGCAAGCCTCAAGGCCATTCATGTCACCCACCACCAGATCGACAACCCTGTTGAACTGGACCAGGATTCCCGCTTCGGCGCCCTCACATTTGTCTTTCAAACTAATGTTGACCCTGCAGGAAGGACGGTTATCAGCTTCAAAAATCTTCTGAATTTCAAACCTTTGAATATAGTGGGTCCCAACCAGGGAGGACATATCCGCCTGGTCCAGCAACTTGTTCATCATGTCCCTCCCAAAACCTGTATGCACCGGGACCATCGGCTACATATCACCCTGTAGCACCAAGTTTACCCGTGGTCTCTTGCGACCACAAAAAGGTCCTTTCTGCCTCGTCCGGAAACATCCAGAGAGCGCCTCACGACGTTTCTCGGGACTGCCGACCAAGCATCGACCGTAGGCAAACGCCGAAGAACCTTCTTGTGCGTTGTGATTGCCGCAGAGTTTATTAACGAGACTGCGCAGCAAAAACAGTCGCTACCAAACACTGTCAAGAGTTTGGATTACAAAGCATTTTTTGGGGAAATGGCGCACCGGGGAGGATTCGAACCCCCGACCCCCAGATTCGTAGTCTGGTGCTCTATCCAGCTGAGCTACCGGTGCTTTCAGGGCGAAGACCTTGTCACCAGCCATATGGCTTTGAAGGGCGACTGTCTTGCGTCGTTCGGGGTTGTCGTGTGCCCCGGACAGGGCGCTTACCTACTGCGCCCCAGCGGGGAATGCAAGCGCCTTTTTGAACTTTTTTTCAAGGAACTGTCACACAACTCCGAAAGCGGCTGAATTCCTCAAGACTTATCCGTGCACAACCTGCCAGGAGCCGTCTTCGAAAGGCCGTGTCAAGCGGTCCTGTCCGGCACCTCAAGGCAGAAGCAGGTGCCCGGCTTGGTATCGTCCAGGTAGATGGTCCCGCCATGGGCCTTCAACAGCTCGGCGACAATCGCCAGGCCGAGACCGATACCGCCATGTTTGGAGCCGCTGTGAAAGGCCTTGAACAGGGCATTTCTGATATTGCCCGGGATGCCCGGCCCGGTGTCGCTGACCTGCAGCTTGACGCAGGTCCCGTCCCGTTCCGCCACCAGCGTGATCCGGCGCACCAGCGTTTCGTCCTTCTCCGCCTCCAGCGCCTGAAGCGCGTTGCGCACCAGATTGAGCAGCACGCGGAAAATCTGTTCCGGATCGGCGTCGATCTCGATGTCTTCCGGCACCCTGTTGTCGAACCGGACCGTCTCGTGATCGACAAGCCCGAGAACGTCGGCAACATCGTCACCCACCCGGCGCAGCGCCAGCAGACGCCTTTGCGGTGCGCGCTCCTGGGCCTTGCCGTAGGACATGACCGCCTGGGTGTACCCGACGGCGCGGTCGAGTGTGGCCAGGATCTTGGGGGCGAGTCGGCTGACCGTCGGATCCGGAACATGTTCCAGGCGCTCCAGAAACAGCTGCGCGGAGGCAAGCAGGTTGCGCAGATCGTGGTTGATCTTGGACACCGCCAGGCCGAGATCGGCAAGCCTCTGTTTCTGATGAAGGGCCCGCGACAGGGCTTCTTCCATGGCGGCAAGCCGGATCTCGGCATCACCCAATTCGTCCCGACGGCCGGACACGTTCATGATCCGGGAGGCATCTTCCGGGCTTTCGGCAAACCGTTCCATCGACCGTGTCAGCCGTCGCAGGGGGCGGATAAAGAGCGCGCGCAGCGTGATATAGACAAGACTGGCGGTGATCACGGAGATAACCAGCGACAACGCCAGAATGCGGCCTGAAAAGGCCAGCATGTCCTGCTGCAGAAGGGCAACCGGCAGTACCACATCGACCCGCTCGGTGTGCCCCATCTGCCCGGCGCCGACAACGCGCATTGCACCGTCGCCGCGATAGGTCAGGATCTCGAAACTGCTGACAATCGACGTCCAGGGCGAGCCCTCGGCCATGTTGAAGACAAAATCGACTTCCCCCGGAACGTCGCTCATGGCGATCAGGCTGCGCTGAGAGCCCTGGTCCAGCGCAATCGCGAGCGCGCCCGTGGTGCGCAGCAGCTCCTCCTGGAGCCGAGGCGCGATGGTGTTGGTTTCAGCGAGCACCGAAGCCGCCACGCCTGCCGTTGTCAGCCTGTCCATCAGCCATGTGTTGCGAAAATTGGCTATCGACGGCACGTAGATGAACACCTCCGCCAACATGACAAACAGAACGGTCATCAGCAGCAGTTTGCCAGACAGGCCGCCAAACCGGTGTCGGCCGAATCCATCAAACGACTCGGTCGTGCCATTTGCAGTTTCCTGCGGGACTGCCGATCCTTGCGGCGCGCCCTCATGCTTCATGTCGATACTTCCTAAAGTCCTGTTTCCGGCCGCTTTCCGGCGATCCGGCCCGGCAATCGATTATCCAAACTTGCGCAAGAATGCGATCACACGGCGCACCCAAACATTTTTAGGAGCTTCCGCATAGTAAGAAATTGCCGCACGCCGCACCAGCTCTCCCAGTGTCGGATAAGGCGCAATGAAACCTGCAAGGTCTTTCATGGTCATGTTTTTGCTGAGAGCCAGCGAAAGGAGATTGATGATTTCGCCGGCCTGTTCACCGGCAATTTCCGCCCCGAGCAGCCTGCCCCGCGGTCCGGCAACAAGTTTCAGGCGGCCGATTGTCCTGCCTTCCGCCTGCGCCCGGTCGTTGCCGGCATAGTCAGCTGTCAACACCTTGACCTTGTCACCAAGACGGGCGTGTGCCTGCTTTTCGGAAAGACCGACATGCCCGAGTTCCGGCGAGGTATAGGTCACCCAGGGAACGATATCGGCGGTCATCTTGATCGGCAGGCGAAACAGGATCGCTCGAATGACCAGCCCGGCCTGGTAGCCGGCAACATGGGTGAACTGGAGACCGCCGGCCACATCGCCGATGGCGTAGACCTTGCTGTTGCTGGTGCGCAGGCCCTGATCCACCGCGATGCCTTTTCGATCAAAGGCAATGCCAGCCTTTTCCAGACCGAGTCCTGCGACATTGGGTGCGCGGCCTGCGGCAACGAGAAGCTGGTCCGCTGTTATCGAGAGCGCCGAACCATCCTTGCCCTTCCCATGGATCGTGACCTTGCCATCTGCCTCGTCCACCGTTTCAACGGCGGTTTCTTCCAGTATCTCGATGCCTTCTGACCGCAACCGCTCCAGCACGATGGCGGCCATCTCCGGGTCGTCCTTGCCAAGCGCCTTCTGCGCCTCGAACACGGTGACCTTCGCACCGAGTCGGCGATGCGCCTGGGCCATTTCAAGACCGATGGGCCCGCCCCCGATGATCGCCAGATGCTCCGGCAGCCGGCGCAGATCGAACAGCGATTCGTTGGTCAGGAACGGCACCTGATCCAGTCCCGGTATCGGAGGCACCAGCGCCGAGGACCCGGTGGCAATGACAAAACGCCTTGCCCTGATCTCCGTATCGCCGGCCTTGACCGTATCGTGGCCCGTGAATTCGGCGGGGCTGCGCAGAACGGTTACGCCAAGCCCTTCGAAACGCTCCTGGGAATCATGCGGCTCGATGGTGCCGATCACATGGCGGACATGATCATTCGCCCTGGCAAAGTCGATCTCAGGCTCCGGAGCACCAACGCCAAAACCGGCCGCTTTGCGGACATTATCTGCAGCCTTGGCGGCGGCGAGCAGTGCCTTGGACGGGACGCAGCCGTAGTTCAGACAATCACCGCCCATCAGCCCCTTTTCGATCAGCACCACGTCGACACCAAAAGCCGCGGCGGCCGCTGCCACCGAAAGCCCGGCCGAACCGGCACCGATCACACAGATGTCAGGGGTCAGCAGCTTGGCCATAAGGTGCTCCGGAATTGCCTTGAGGGATGGGGTTCAACGCGCGCGCAGTTTCTTCAGCACCACCGGAATGAGACTGGCGATACCAAGCGCGAAGAAAGCGGCCAGGAGCTGCGGCGTGACCAGCGCAGAAACGTCGATCTCGCAGGTCCCGGCGGCGGCGCATCCGGGACTGGCCGCTTCCTGAGCGGTGATCACGCTGTCGAGGCCCGAGCCGATAAAGGCAAAGGCAAAGGTTCCCGGGATGATACCGACAAAAGTGGCCAGCGCATAAGACGGCAGTGGCATGCGGAAGATCGCGGGAGCGATATTGACCAGCCAGAAAGGAAAGACCGGCGTCAGGCGCAGGAACAAGAGATAGTGAAAGGCATTTGCCCTGAAGCCTTCCGCCAGCCGCGACAGGAACGGCCCGGCCCGGCCGGTCAGGACTTCACCAAAGGATGACCGCGCGACCAGAAACACCGCGCAGGCGCCGAGCGTTGCCCCGAACACGGTGCTGATACCGCCAAGCCACCAACCGAACAGGAAGCCACCGGCGATGGTCAGCAGGGACGCGCCGGGAAAGGAGAGCGCAACGGCACAGGTATAGAGCAGAAGGTAGGCTGCGATCGCGAGAAACAGGTTCTGGTCGACAAATCCGGCAAGGTCCTGCCGCTGCATGATCAGGTTGGAGAGCGTCAGCTCCTTGTGCAGTCCCTGCGAGAAAGCAATTGCCATGAAGAGCGCAAGAATCGCGAGCGGCAGCCACTTGCGGACGGCACCGAATCTGGAGCGCTGCTGCGCATCAACCGCAACCGGCTCCCTGTTCTCCGGCGATGTCATCGTATTGGCCTCTTCACGCAGCATTTCATGGTCCATCAGATCTTGATTTGGTGCAGGCAGATGCCTGTCAGTCTCCTTCTGATAGCCAGATGTACCTTAATCCTTGTAAAAAGAACCGTGCTTCACTGATAAGTGACGCCCGGCCGTTTCGCGTTCACCTGTGCGTGATGAGAAGGAAATCGCAGAATCTTGGGTGCTTAAAGTTGACTTGGCGCGGCTTGGCCCTTATAAGCGCGCCGATCGGGACATGCATTCGGACCCAGGCTTAAGGAGCCGCGCTCTTTGTAGCGCTTCGAGTGCTTCCTCCAAAGAATTTATAAGTAACAAGGGCCGCGCTCTAAGCCGCGCGGGGAAGAACAATGAAGCGTACGTATCAACCGAGCCGTCTTGTCCGCAAGCGCCGCCACGGCTTCCGCGCACGTATGGCCACCAAAAATGGCCGTCAGGTGCTTGCTCGCCGCCGCGCGAAGGGCCGCAAGAGCCTTAGCGCCTAATCGGCGACCAGCCCGCAGTGCGCCGGGTTGGCGGCGTCTGCCAACACCGTCTCGCTGTCATGGACACATTGAAAAAGCGCTCCGAATTCCTGGCGGTCGCCAAAGGTGGCCGGCTGGGCCGGCGCGCTTTCGTCGTTCAGGGTTTGAAGCGGGACACGCGCGACGCGGCGCGGGTTGGCTACACCGTTACCAAGAAAACCGGCAACTCGGTCGCACGCAGTCGCATCAAACGGCGTCTGCGAGCGGCCGTTGCTGCGCTTTCACCTGAAGAAATTCCGGCGCAGGCGGATTTTGTTCTGGTCGCGCGCGACAGTGCGCTCACTCTTCCCTTTCAAAAGCTCGTTGAAGACCTTAAGTCTGGCCTACACCAGGTGCTGGACCCGAAGACGCCACGCGGACGGGGAAAACCGCGGCGGCCGTCCCGGCAGGCTGAAACGACATCGCGCAGAAAACAGGGGTAATTCCAGTTGATTTCTGAAAACCGCAATACGATTCTCGCAATCGTTCTGTCCCTGATCATTCTGCTCGGATGGCAGTATTTCGTTGCAGGACCTCAGATCGAGCAGCAGCAGGCCGAGCTTCTGGCCCAGCAGGAAGCCGCTCGACAGGCCGCCGGCGACAACGCCAATCCGGATGCACCGCGGCCGACAACAGCACAGGGTGACGCCGTCGCCCCTGCAGCCGGTCAACAGGGCATCTTCGCCAGCCGCGAACAGGCCGTGGCCGCCTCCAAACGCGTCACCATCGACACGCCGCGGCTGGAAGGCTCCGTCAATCTGACCGGTGGCCGGCTGGATGACCTGCGCCTGAAGGACTATCACGAGACTGTCGACAAGAGCAGCCCGACCATCGCGCTGTTCTCGCCGTCCGGCAGCCCGAATCCCTATTACACCGATTATGGCTGGGTCGCGGATCCCGGTGCCGAAGTGGCCCTGCCGGGTCCGGACACTGTGTGGTCAGCCGACGCCGAAGCCCTGCTGACGCCGACAACACCGCTGACCCTGACCTGGGACAATGGTTCCGGCCTCCTGTTCAAGCGCACCTACTCGGTCGACGAGAACTATCTCTTCACCGTCGATCAGTCGGTCGAAAACACCGGCGCGGAGGCCGTCACGCTGTATCCCTACGGCCTGATCGCGCGCAAGGGCATTCCCGAAACCAGCGGCATCTGGATCCTTCATGAAGGTCTGCTCGGTGTCTTTGGCGAGGAAGGCCTGCAGGAAATCGACTATTCCGACCTCGAAGAAGAAGGCGCAGTGCGCCCCGCCAAGACCGACAATGGCTGGCTCGGCATCACCGACAAATACTGGGCTGCAACGCTGATCCCGGTGCCGGGACAGGAAATCCAGCCGAGTTTCAGCCATAGCGCCAAGAGCGGAAATTTCCAGGCGGATTTCCTCGGCAATGGTGTCACCGTCAGCGCCGGGTCGACCGGAGAAACCAGTTCCTATCTATTTGCCGGTGCGAAAGAAACCAAGCTGATTGACAGCTACGAGGAGACCCTCGGCCTGAACCGGTTCGAACTGCTCATCGACTGGGGCTGGTTCTACTTCCTGACCAAGCCGATGTTCTTCGCCATCGACTATTTCTTCCATCTTCTGGGCAATTTCGGCGTCGCCATCCTGGTCGTCACCGTCCTCGTCAAGCTGGTCTTCTTTCCGCTGGCGAACAAGTCCTACGTCTCCATGAGCAAGATGAAGCTCGTGCAGCCGCAAATGACGGAAATCCGGGAAACCTACAAGGACGACCGGCAGAAGCAGCAGCAAGCGCTGATGGAGCTCTACAAGAAAGAGAAGATCAACCCGCTGGCCGGCTGTCTGCCGATCCTGATCCAGATCCCTGTGTTCTTCGCGCTCTACAAGGTTCTGTTTGTCACCATCGAAATGCGCCATGCGCCCTTCTTCGGCTGGATTCAGGATCTGTCTGCGCCGGATCCGACGTCGCTCTTCAACCTGTTCGGCCTGATTCCCTGGGATCCGCCGCAGCTCCTGATGATCGGTGTCTGGCCGCTCTTGATGGGCATCACCATGTTCGTTCAGATGAAGATGAACCCGGCTCCGCCCGATCCGACCCAGCAGATGATCTTCACATGGATGCCGATCGTGTTCACCTTCATGCTGGCGTCTTTCCCGGCTGGTCTCGTGATCTACTGGGCATGGAACAACACCCTCTCGGTGACCCAGCAATATGTGATCATGCGCCGCCAGGGCGCCAAGGTGGAGCTCTGGGACAATCTCGGGGCGATGTTCAAACGAAAGAAGCCGGCGCCCGACGACAAGAACTAGGGCACCGGCCGGAAACAGCGATTGCCAGAAGGCCCCGTCACCGCGGCGGGGCCTTTTTTTCATGTCTGATCTTGTCTGCACGGTGACGGTCGTCACTCGGATCGAGACCTCTGACAGTCCAGATTTGACCAGGCGGCACCAACGAGCCGCCGCTGTCGGGCGCGCATCAAGCTTTGCGCCCGAGCTCAATGGAGGACCGCAAGATGACTGAGAGCTACAACGGCTTCAAACTGGAAATCGATCCGGTGATCGACATCTACCGTCAGGACAACAGTTGGGTGGGGGACTGGGATCCGTCCTGGAACGACGACGACGTCATGGAGATGTTTATCAAGTCGGCCTATCTCCTCTATCGCGTGACGTCAAAAAATGAACTGAAACTGACGGTTCTTGGCGGAACCGGCGTCCGAATGTTCAAGGAATTGCTTCTGAATTTCGGCGTTACCGGCGCCACTGGTATCCAGGATGACGAGACGGCGCTCGCGTTCAAGAAGAAGAAGCCAAGCCTCTGGAACAGGATGTTCTGCAAATCGCGCCTGCCGCAAAGGCCCAGCGCCAATCAGGTTGCAGGCGCTATCCTGAGCGAGAAGAACTGGACGCCGCTCCTCAACGATGCGCTGATCATCGGCGCCATCAGGTCAGGTCAGCAGTTTCACATCGCACTGGAACAGAACGAACGTGCTCTGTTTGCGGAATGCCGGGACGACCTCATGAAAGCCGAGCGCCGCCGGATGATCCAGGAGAACTACACGCTCGTCGAAGCGCATCGGGAACTCGGCCGTCTCAGTCTCAATCGCGACTACCAGAAAAAACTCTGGCGGATGTTCCTGAACAGGAACCATTCCATGCTGTGGGATTCGAACAAGAACAACCCGCGTGTTCTGGCGCGAGAGCTGCTTGGCTTGTCGTTCTTCGGCTACCAGCCTGTCTTCGACTACGACACCTTGAAATTCAAACCGCCGCGACATGCCGTTAATCCGGCGTTCAACGCCTATGCCTACGGATTGCGGAACCTGAAGTTTCACGACAGCAGCGCCCGCAGAAACATCATGGAAACGCTGTCGGACTTCCTGTTTCACGACAAGCGCGCCGTTGTGTATCCAGGTGACGAGCGTTTTCATGCAAGCCAGGCCGCGTGATGGGGTTGGGCCGCAAGCTTGCTTGACCGATCCGGCACGGAGATGTAGGTAGCTCTAACCGAGAGCTACTTGGGCTCGATAGAACTTCAAAGGAGTGCACGGACAGATGATCCACTAAAGCCCGACCTGATCCGCAAGGCGAAGCCGCTCACCGGCAGGTCATCCGCATGACATGCGTTTACCCCTTTCCCTTGTTTCCGGCTTTATTGGAGGTCCCATGCACGGCCCCTCTCCCGATACGCTTCATCCGTTCAATGGCGAACCGCATACGGTTTTCCTGAAAAACGTGATTACACGTCCGACCATCGAAATCGGCGACTACACCTATTACAACGACGAGCACCACGCCGCGGAGTTTGAAAACCGCAACGTGCGCTATCACTTCGACTTTGTCGGGGACCGCCTGACAATCGGCAAGTTCTGCGCGCTTGCCCAGGGCACCACGTTCATCATGAGCGGTGCCAACCACGCCATGACCGGTTTTTCGACCTACCCGTTCAACATCTACCAGAACGGCTGGGAAGAGGGTTTCGACCCCGCCACGATCTTTGATCATCTCAAGGGGGACACCCTGGTGGAAAACGATGTCTGGTTCGGAACCAACGCAACGGTGATGCCCGGGGTCACGATCTGCTCCGGTGCCATCATCGGCGCGCATTCCGTGGTCGCCTCGGATGTGCCGCCCTATGCCGTGGTGGTCGGCAATCCGGGACGGGTGGTGAAACTGCGTTTCGACGAAGCCACAATCGAACGCCTTCTGGAGCTGTCCTGGTGGAACTGGCCGATCGAACGGATCAGTCGTCATCTCGACGCCATCCGGGGCGCGGACCTGTCTGCGCTGGAAGCAGCAGCGGCAGACGACATGCCGCTCGACGTTGCGGACAAGGCGGGCTAAAAGGCGCTCATGAGCGAAGAAGACACATATACACCAGAAGACCTCGAAGCCGGGCGGCTGCTGTTCGCCCGGCCGTGGGAGTTCCTGACCAGCGTCACCGACATGGCCAACCTGCCGGGAGCCACCGATACCGAGATCGCCTTTGCCGGCCGGTCCAACGTCGGCAAGTCCAGCCTGATCAACGCGCTGACGGGGCGCAAGGGCCTGGCCCGAACCTCCTCGACGCCCGGACGCACGCAGATGCTGAACTTCTTCGTCGCACCGGACACGCCGTTGACCATCGTCGACATGCCTGGCTATGGCTATGCCCAGGCGCCGAAGGAACTCGTCGAAGCCTGGACCGAGCTGGTGTTTGCCTATCTGCGTGGTCGTCCCAACCTGCGCCGCGTAATCCTCCTGATCGACAGCCGCCACGGCATCAAGAAAAACGATCTTGAAGCCATGGATCTCCTGGACAAGGCCGCCGTCGTCTACCAGGTGGTTCTGACCAAGTCCGACAAGATCAAGCCGCCTGCCCTCACCCGCCTGATCGCCGACACCGAGGCGCTGCTTGCCAAGCGCGTTGCAGCGCACCCGATCGTCCATGCCACCTCTTCGGAAAAGAACCGCGGCGTGGATGAGCTCAAGGCGGAGCTTTGCCTTCTTGCCAACCAATAGCTGGAACCGGCAACCGATTGTGAAGGTTGACCAAACCCGCTATAGCAAGGAACTTTCCGCCGCCCTTTCGCAGCCAAATCGAGTGACACGCCGTCCATGACCACGCCTGAAACGTCCAGCCGCGCCGAAATCATCGCCCACGCCCTGCCCTACATGCAGCGCTATGACAACAAGACGGTCGTGGTGAAGTATGGCGGTCACGCCATGGGAGATCCGGAGCTTGGTCAGGCCTTTGCCCGCGACATCACGCTGTTGCGCCAGTCGGGCGTCAATCCGGTGGTCGTTCATGGCGGCGGCCCGCAGATCGGCAAGATGCTGGAGCGGCTGAACATCGTCAGCGAGTTCAAGGGCGGTCTTCGGGTCACAGACAAGGCAACCGTCGAGGTTGTCGAGATGGTTCTGGCCGGCTCGATCAACAAGGAGATCGTGCAGCTGATCAACGCAGAGGGCGGCCGCGCGGTCGGCCTGTGCGGCAAGGACGGCAATCTGATGACTGCCCGCAAGCTCAAGCGAACGGCGGTCGATCCGGACAGCAACATAGAAAGCGTTGTCGATCTTGGCTTTGTCGGCGAACCGGCCAAGGTCAGCCCCACTGTGCTCAGCCTGGTCCTGAAAGAAGACATCATACCGGTGATTGCACCGGTTGCGCCGGGCGAGGACGGCGAGACCTACAACATCAATGCGGACACCGCAGCCGGCGCCATCGCCGGAGCGCTGAACGCCACGCGCCTCCTTTTCCTGACCGATGTTCCGGGCGTTCTGGACAAGGACGGCAAGCTGATCAAACAGCTGACGGTTGCCAAGGCCCGTGACCTGATCGCCGACGGCACTATATCCGGCGGCATGATACCGAAAGTCGAAACCTGCATCGAAGCCCTGGACCGCGGCGTTGAAGGTGTTGTCATCCTCAACGGCAAGGTCTCTCACGCCGTGTTGCTGGAACTGTTCACCGATGGCGGTGCCGGGACATTGATACGCCCGTGACCGGAAAAAGTCCTTTGCCAAACGAGGGGCCGCAGGCCCACCGCAACGACCTGCGCCTGTTCAAGGGGGTTGAAGCGTGGGTGTTCGACCTCGACAACACGCTTTATCCGCACGAGGCCGATCTGTTCTCTCAGATCAACGAGCAGATCGCGCGCTACGTTCAAAAACTCCTCGACCTGTCGCGCGACGAGGCAATGGCGCACCAGAAAGAGCTCTACCACGAATACGGCACCACTCTGCGCGGCCTCATGACGACGCACAACATCGATCCGGACGACTATCTGCAGTTCGTACATGACATCGACTATTCGGTGCTTGATCCCGACCCGGCTCTCGGCGCGGCGATCGCGGCCCTGCCGGGCAAGAAGTTCATCTTCACCAATGGTGACACGCCGCATGCCGAACGCACGGCGGCCGCCCTCGGCATCTCGGAGCATTTCGAGGATATCTTCGACATCGTATCGGCGGATCTCGTGCCCAAACCGAACCGGGAGACCTATGACAAGTTTCTCGGACGCACGGGCATTGCCCCCGCGCGTGCCGCCATGTTCGAGGATCTTGCGAAGAACCTGCGCGTGCCACACGCGCTCGGCATGTGTACCACGCTGATCGTTCCGGCCGGGACCCGCCCGGTATTTGAGGAAAACTGGGACCTTGAAGGGGACCCCTATCCGCATGTCGACTTCGTCACCGACGATCTCACCGGGTTCCTGAAAGCCGTTCTCGGAGTGATCCGCTAGAACACTTCCCGGTCAGACTGGCTCAGTCTGTTTGAAGTCTGGCGAGACGATCTGCGCGGAGGGGCGCGAAGTCCATGGCGGGCTAAGGGCAATCGGCCCGACAAGACAGGGGTCCGCCAGACACAAACCCGGAGGGCCGGGCCGGTTTGGCCCAATGCCTGCGGAAGTTGCCTCGACCGTGCGCCCAGCAGGTTCTTCAAATACTGCGCGTTGCCTGCACGCGAATTGCACATTGGCGACTGCATGGAAGAGAGGGGTCCGATTCCGGATCCGGCTTTCCTCTTCTTCAGACAGGCGCAGCCATGTTTTCAATCAGTCTTTTCCAACCTGTCCGCACCCATTCCCGCGCGCGATCCAGGCCGGAAAAACTCATTCATCGATTTCTGGAACTCCTGCGCCCGGCGCTCGGCCGTGGTGGGTTCGGCATTGCGGCAACGGAATTTCTCGCCTTCGGCCTGAAACAGGCCTATGCGTGTCTCTTCGGCGGTCTGCTGCTCGGATACATTTTGCTGACCCGCTACGTTTATCCCGAAGATGCATTGCTGAGCCGCTACGATTTCCTGTTCCTGTGTGCGCTTGGAACCCAGATCATCATGATCGCCACGCGTCTGGAGACCCCGGACGAAGCCCGTATCATCCTGATCTTTCATGTTGTCGGAACCGTGATGGAGATCTTCAAGACATCCGCAGGTTCCTGGATCTATCCGGAAGACAGCCTGCTGCGCCTGGGCGGGGTGCCGCTGTTCACAGGCTTCATGTACGCGTCTGTCGGCAGTTATCTTGCCCGGGTCGCCCGGGTCTTCGACTTTGCCTATTCCGGCTATCCGCCGCTCTGGACGACCTGGCTGTTTGCGCTGGCGATCTACGTGAACTTCTTCTCCCATCACTTCATCGTCGATTTGCGGATCTGCCTGTTCGGGGTCCTGTTTTTGCTCTTTGGACGTACGCAGGTTCATTATACGGTCTTCCGCTACAGGCACAGGATGCCGCTGGTCCTCGGCTTCTTCCTGGTCGCGCTCTTCATCTGGATTGCGGAAAACATCGGCACGTTCGCCCGTGCCTGGCAGTATCCCGGTCAAAGTGACGGATGGACAATCGTGTCCTTTGCAAAACTCAATGCATGGGTGCTCCTCATGATTGTTTCCTTCGTTCTGGTGACGCTCGTGAACCAGCCGAAGAAGGAAGGCGCTGCCGCCTTGCAGTGACCGGCGCTCGACATGCTCTCCGGACTTCATTATTGAAGATAATTCAACTGTCAGGAGATCACCCATGGCGTCCCTGCGCGCGCTTCATGCCTTTTCCCTGCTTGCCCGTCACGGCCGGGCCGCTCTCGCGGCGGAAAAACTGGGCGTGTCGCCCTCGGCCCTGTCTCACCTGATGCGCAAGCTGGAAAGTGAACTCGGAGCAACCCTCGTCAACAGGGACGGCCGTGGACTGACACTGACGGAAGAGGGCCAGCGCCTTGCGCTCAGCCTTGGCGATGCCTTCGACCGGATCGAGGAAGCTGTCGACAGTTTCAGGCGGCGCGGTCGCACGGAACTTCGGATCAGCACCGTGTCGACCTTTGCCACACGGTGGCTGATCCCGCGTCTGCCGGCCTTTCAGGCCGAACAGCCCGATGTCGAACTGCTTCTATCGGCCTCCACGCGCATGGTTGATCTTGACCGGGAAAATTACGACTGCGCCATCCGGCTCGGCACCGGCAACTGGCCGAGCGTTGAAAGCCATTTGCTCTGGAAGGAGCATCTGGTCGTTGCCATGGCACCTGCCCTGTTGCAGGGAAAAGACCCCGATGCCCCCGAGATCCTGAAGGACCTGCGCCTCCTGCACAGCGCGTCGCGCCGCAACGACTGGATCCAATGGCTGGAGGCCGCCGGTCTTCAGCATCCCGACACCAATTCCGGCACGGTGCTGCAAAGCCGCGACCTTGCCATTCAGGCGGCAATCGCCGGCATGGGAGCGATTGTCATTGACAGGCGTTTTGTCTCCCAGGAACTGGACGCCGGACACCTGATCACCCCGGACTGGGCCGTCGTGGAACTCGACACCGGCTACTGGTTCGTTCGCTCTCCGGCGCGCACGTTGACGCGACCGGTCTCCGCTTTCCGGGACTGGCTGCAAACCGCTGCCTAGACGAAGGCCTCATATGACTTCCCTTGCGTTGCCACTGCAATTGACGTCATACTTGAAGCGACTTGGTTTTACGGTCCGCCACCGGGCGAACCAGAAGCCATATTTCTTCTGGGGGGAAGTTTTATGCGTAAGGGGCTTATCGGCGCCATCCTTCTTGTTTTTTCCGTGGTTTATTTCGGCACGGCCACACAATCGGCCGAAGCCGGATCACTGCTGTGGCAGTTCGAGAGCAAGCATCCCAATGTGGTGAATGTCGAGCTTTATTCCGACACCCGCCGCGGCCATGTCTGGCCAGGTAACAACAGGGTCTATGTGCTGGACGACTACTCGGTCAAAACCATCAACATATCCTGCCGGAGCGGCGAGAAGATCTGTTACGGCGCATGGGTCAAGAACCGCTCCAACCTCTATTGGGGCGTCGGCTACAAGAACCGCAACCGCTGTTCCAGCTGCTGCTGGACCTGTAACGGCGGGCAGACCAAGGTGATCGTGCTTAATCCGTGATCGCAAGAGCCTGACCGCCAATCCGGACGCTCCGGTCGATATTCTGGCAGGGGCAGCGATGCTCCTGCCTCTGGCGACCGGATTCTGACAGGCAGGATTCGCTTTGAACCCGCCACGCAGATTTCAGTCGCCTGCCATGGTGCGCTCGAACAGATCCTTGAACTCCTCACGCCGGTCAACCGAAGAAAGATGAACGAGCACGACGTCCTGCAACACAGCGACTGAATGCTCCGCTGCAAACCTGGCGAACCACATGACCTCGGACAGGGGCTCGTTTTCATGCCAGGTTGTCACGACGCCGGCACCCACCGGAATATCACCAAAGTCGTGTCGGTCTCGTATCGTCTCGTCGACGCAATCGTAAAAGATCTCGCAGCCAGCTCCCCAGGCCATCATGTAAAGACAGCCTGAGGCGACGAGCCAATCGCAAACAGCATCCCGTGCTTTTGGGTCGAGCTCTTCCTCAATGGCTACAATCGCCTTGAACCTTGCGGGCACGCTTGCGTCACGCAACTGATCGCCAGTGCCTGGGCGCAGGTAATGAAAACGCACATGAAGCTCCTGGGTCGGCTTTGCGAAGCTGAAGGGGCGCTGATCAAATCAGCGCCCCTCTTCAATTGCCCCGATTGAGCGGGACTTGCCAACCCGTTTTGCCGTGGGCTGCAAGTTTAATGCCACGGATGAACCACCTCACACAACACAGTGCCCCCTTCGCGGTCGACCAGTGCTTGAGCCGCGTCAAACCGGAGCATCCACCGGGCGTAAAGGCTGTTGCGGTTTGATCCGCCTTGCCCCGGTGATCACACGCAGCATCGGGGCGAGTTGCCGGTGGCGGAATTCAAAGCCGGCCTTGAGCAGCTTGTCAGGCACGACCCGCTGGCCACCGAGCATGGTCTCCCGGCCCATGTCGCCGAGGAGAGCCGACAGCAGCCAGGCTGGCGCCTTAAGGAAAACGGGGCGATGAAGCGCCCGTGCCAAAGCATGTGTGAACTCGGCATTGCGGACCGGCTCGGGTGCCGTGGCATTGACCGCTCCTTGCAGGCGGTCATCGGCGATCGTTCGCGCAATCACACGGACAAGATCGTCCCGCTCGATCCACGACATCCATTGCTGGCCGCTGCCCAGCCGGCACCCACCACCGAATTCAAACGGGGTCAGCAACCGGGCCAGCATGCCGCCTTCAACGCCCATGACCAGGCCGATGCGCAAACAGACAACCCGCACGCCCTCGGCCGCACTCTTTTCAGCTGCGTCTTCCCAGCGTGCACAGACGTCATGCACGAATGCAGGACCGGTCGCAGCATCTTCCGTCAGCGTCTCGTCACCGCGCAAGCCGTACCAGCCAATGGCTGATCCATTTATGAGGGAGGCCGGCTTGTGGGCAAGCCGTCTGATCAGCGCGTTGACAGCTTCCGTCGTGGCCGCCCGGCTGTCGATGATGCGCGCCCGTTTTCTGGCCGTCCACAAACCGTTTGCAACCGGATCGCCCGCCAGGTTCACGATCGTGTCGAAATGCTCCGTGTCGTGGATCTGATCCAGGCTGGAAATCACACGAACCGGATGGGTCAGCATGTCGGCCTTGCGTGGGTCACGGGTCAGAACCGTCACAAAGTGACCGCCCCGGACAAGCGCTTCCACCAGCCTCTGGCCGATGAAACCGGTGCCGCCGGTGACGAGTACAGTCTGACGCGGGCGGAGTTCGCTGACGAGATCTGCCGGTTCCGCCCCGCCCAGACGCTCGCTGCGCGCAGCCGCCAGGAGGTCTCTTGCACTGAACAGCCCGACACCAAGAGCTGCGACCGTCGCCAGCACGCTCCACCAGCCATAGCTGACCGGATGCAGCGCCGTCGGCTGCTGGCACCATTGCCAGAGGTAAGGCCCAAAGAGCGCCAGGATTGCTCCGTAGTTGAGCGCGAGCAGCGTATGGTTGATGCGCTCGGTCCAGGGCAATTTGCGGGTCAGGTCCTCCTCGACGAAATCCCACAGGGTGATCAGCACTTCGGCGACAAGGATTGCGGTCAGCACCATTGCAAAGACGCCATGGGGCTCCAGCCAGCCGAAACACAGGAAGATCACCGCATAGAAGAAGTTCCGCACGCCATGCAGCCGAAGCTCCGTCTTCTGCGAGGCGCGCCAGGCCAGGCGCTCGGTGCCTTCGTGATGCACCAGCGTGTCGAAGGCTCCCATGAAGACCTGTATGGCGATCAACACCCAAAGCCAGTCATTGTCCATGATCAATCTCCTTGGTCGTGAAACAGCGCGTCCTGGCAAACAAGCTTGTCGAAGAGACCGCTTTTGAGAGAAAGCGAAAACAGGAAACGGGAGGCGCCCAGGTCCTTGTGGCTGATCGTCAGCCTTCCGGGCTGGAGCCAGGCAGGCAGACGCAGGCGCCGGCCCGCAACCTGAATAAAATAGTGATCGCTCCTGAAGGTCAGGCCATTGCCATCCGCGCTGACCTTCAGCGCAATACCGATACCAAAGCCGATATATTCCTCGATCCCCGTCGGTCCGGCGAAGCGCTTGGAACTATGGATCACCTGCGGAAAGCCGTTGGCCCGGCCATACTGGCGCAGCCAGAACTGGCCGTCCCCGGCGCAATCTTCGGTCACAGACACAACAGCCGGCTGGTTCAGGGATGACAGGTCGTGTGGCAGAGGCGCACCGACAAGGCGTGCCATCTGCGCCAGGAGACGCCCTGCCAGGTTCATGTGCATGGCAACCACCTGGCCCTGATAGACAACACTTGCGCCGCCTCTTAGGCGCTTGCCGAAACGACGCTGCACGGCCGCCGGCAATGCGGACCAGGCCTCTTCGCCGAGGAGCTTGCGAAATCTGCCGTCTGTCAAATCGGGAGGCCGTAGCAGCGTGTTTTCACTATGCATTCCACCCTCTCCTGTCGCATCAGTTATTTCTGTAGAAAGAGAAATAATTTTCCAAAATTTTTTGGAGATCCACCAGTCGGGATCAACCGACCGGCTTCACCCCTTTTTCTTGCCGCCGATCTTGAGCAGACCCAGCACCTTGTCGCCCATGCTGATAAGCGTTGCGAGCTTGGATTTCGGAATGCCCAGCATCTGGTCCCACCAGCGGTCGGCTGTTGCCAGGAAGTCGTGCATCTCCTGCATGCGCGCCAGCGTGACCGGATGCAGTTGCGGCTCCTGTTTCGCCTGTCCGACACAGACATCGATGGCACGGATTGCCGGATCGATTTCCCTCTCCTTGCGGCCCTTGGCAATCAGCAACGCCATTTCCCAGACATCGGTCTCGGCGACAAAATGCTCGCGCCGGTCACCGGCCACCGGGACCCTCTGGATCAGGCGCCAGCCCACCAGTTCCTTCAGCGAGTTGGACACATTGGAGCGGGCGATACCGAGTTCCTCGGAAATCTGCTCCGCATTAAGCGGGTCCGGGCTCAGATAAAGCAGCGCATGGATCTGAGCCACGGAGCGGTTGACACCCCACTGGCCACCCATGTCGCCCCAATACAGGATGAACTGAGCCTTGGCAGATGGATCATTCTTGTCAGGAATTTCTGTCATGACAGAAATATCGGATCAAAACGAAAGAGAGTCAAGGCCCATTCGACCGAAGGGTCTCAGGAGGCTTTCCGCCAGCGCTCCTCGCGCACGAATTCGATCAGTTTGTCGGACGGCATGGGCGGCGCGAAGGCATAGCCCTGCAGGGCATCGCAGCCTAGATCCCGCAAGATCCGGGCGTGTTCCATGGTCTCGACCCCTTCCGCCACGACCTTGATACCGAGCGACTGACCGATCTCGATGATCGAGGCAACAAGCCGCCGCTGTCCTTCGGACTGGAGGATCGGCAGAATCAGCTGCCGGTCGATCTTCAACCGCGAGGGCCTCAGATGGATCAGGCTGACAATCGACGCATAGCCGGTACCGAAATCGTCGATCTCGATATCGATGCCCTTTTCTCTCAAATGTTCGAAGTTGGTGGCAATACGGTCATTGCCGTCATCGAGAAAGATCGATTCAAGCAGTTCGAACGAGAGTGTTCCCGGTTCGAAGGAAAGCCCGTCCAGGCTTTCCATGAGGCGTGCGTCATTGAGCCGGCCCGCTGACACATTGACCGACACTTTCGGGATGGTGAGACCGGCGGCCTTCCAGCGGGTCGACTGCCAGAGCGCCTGTTCCAGAATGGTGCGGTCGATCAGGGGAACGACATTGAGTTCATCCGCCGTTTTCATGAAGACATCCGGCGTCAGGATGCCTTCCTTTGGATGATCCCAGCGGGCAAGGGCTTCGACACCGGTAATCTTGAGATCCTGCGCGCAGAACTGCGGCTGGAAGAAGGGCAGAAACTGCTGATGCTCCAGGCCGGTGAGAATATCGTCGGCAACCTGCTTGTTGCGGATGATTTCAAGCTTCAGCGTGTCGGAGAAGAATTCGAACCGGTTGCGGCCGTTGCTCTTGGCCCGGTAGAGAGCAATATCTGCATCGACCAGCAGATGCCTGCCGAAATCCTTCAGTGACGTATCCGCCATGGCAATGCCGATGCTGACGCCGATCCGGCACTGATGGTTCTCATAAGGGATGGGTTGGCGCATCTGCTCGATGATGCGCTCTGCCTGTGCGGCAAGTTCGAGTTCATCCGTGGGTTCGGTGATGGCAATGACAAACTCGTCGCCGCCGACCCGCGCCACAAAGTCTGTCTTACCCGCCTCCTCCTTCAGGACACCCGCTGCATGGATCAACATGCTGTCACCGGCTGCATGGCCGAGCGTATCGTTGATGTGCTTGAAGCGGTCGAGATCGATATGCAGCAGTGCCGTCGGCTTGCGAGGTGCCTCCGGATCGAGCAGATGCTGATCCAGATAGCGCCGGTTCGGCAGCCCGGTGAGACTGTCATGCAGCGAATGATGCTCCATGAGCGCCCGTGCGTCTTCCAGGTCCCGGTTGCGGTCCTCGGCATTCTGCTTGGCCTTTTCCAGCCGGGTCTTGAGCCGGATGTCGCTGGAAACATCCCAATTGACGCCGAGAATGTAGCTCTGCCCGCGTGCATTGGTGTGCACGGCCCCGATTGCCCGGATCCACCGTGTGGAGCCATCCTGCAGGATCACGCGGAAATCGGAATGATACATGCCGCCGGCCGCGATCGCGTCCCAGTACTCTTTCTCGGCACGCCTGAGATCATCCGGGTGCAGGCTCTCCGACCAGACATCATACCTGGTCGCGTCACGCCCTTCAGGAACGTCATAAAGTTCGAGCATGCGCGCGTCCCAGGACAACTCGCCGGTATCGAGATTGAGTTCCCAGATGCCGATCTTGGATGTGTCCAGCGCGAGTTTCAGCCGCTGCGACAAATGCTCCATCTGATGCTGGCGGTGTTTCAGTTCGCGAATGTGAACGCGGCGCTGATCATAGAGCTGCCCTGCCACGAAGATCGGCAACAGGATCAGCAGTGCCCCGGCAATCATCAGAAGCCGGATCTGCCAGGCGTTTTCCGGCATGTCCGACCAGCCACCGCGCGGGATCGCCGCGAGTTGCCACCGTCCCGATGGCAAAACCACTTCGGACAGAATGGCGTTTTCAGAAAGAATGTCCTCGGACCCGAAAAAGACCTTGCCTGTCGAGCCGGTCGCATCCGCGCCCGCAATCGCAATCTCGATCGGCAGATCGGGATCAGTCAACCCGCTGTCTGCGTAGAGCCGTTCGGCGTCGACGACAGCCGAGACAAGCCCCCAGAGGTCCCGGGTTCCGTCCTCCTTGTCGATAAAGACAGGAAACCGGCCAATGAACCCGATCCCGCCCTGCAGCAGATTGACAGGTCCGGCAAGAAGCATTTGGCCGGACTCAACTGCGCGCATGGCCGCATCGCGTTGCTGTTCGTTGGTTCTGTAGTTGAGGCCAATGGCCTTTTCGTTGCCGGCCATCGGATACATCAGGCTGACGACAAGATCAGGCGCACCGGCAATGTTGCGCAGCTGGGAATGCTCACCGACAAGGTAGCGCGAAATACGGCCAAACTGCTCCTGATCGATGTCGGGCTGCGTGGCGATAAGGGCGACCAGGCCGCGAACCAGCTGGAGATTGCTGTTAATGTTGCCTTCCAGACGTGCGCGCACCAGACCCAGCTGCTCCCCCACATCTGCGCGGGCGCTTTGGCGATGCACCGAGCGGTTCTGTATTTCCGCAAAGACACCAGCTGCGATCGTCACGGCCAGCGCAAGCCCGACAGCAATCATGCTGATCCAGCTCGGCCGTGACAAGATCTGACTGGTGTCAAATCTGGAAAAAAGGAATTTCGCCATTGAACCTTTCAATACCGGGAGCGTGCACCTTCCCACTCACTATGGGAGCCAGATCTTGGAATTAAATTCAGACTATCGTTAAAAACGAAACAATTGGCTAAAGTTCGCTTTACCCAATTCGAATTTCCCCATCGGCAGATCAGTGCAGCGCGATTTGTGAACCCACCTCAAATCAACTCCAGTGTCCTGCTCCTTCTGCCGATGGTCTTGACTTTTTCACTTCGGCTTGCCCGATTTGCTGCTCCAGGACTCATACCGGACCGGGGAACCACTCTTGAGAGTAACTGCGCTTTGGCACTACCCGATAAAGTCGACCCTTGGCGAGGCGGTTCCAAGGCTCGATCTTGATGAGCGTGGCGCGGTCGGTGACCGGCTCTATGCCATAGCGGATGCTGCCGGCAAGCTTGGCAGCGGCAAGACAACCGAGCGCTTCACGCGCATCGACAATCTGCTCGCCTTGAGTGCAAAGATAAAAACCGGGACCGTTCAGGTCGTTTTCCCCGATGGCCGTGAAATCAACATCGGTTCAGACGACCTGGGTGACGAGCTGTCCGGCTTTCTGGGACAGCCTGTTACCCTAAAGCGCGAACAGGCAATTCCGCACCACGACGACAGCGCCGTTCACCTGCTGCTCTCCTCAGAGCTTGACGGGCTGCAAACGCTGCTGCCCGATGCAGTAATCGACCCGCGCCGGTTCCGGGCAAACATGCTCCTGCAGACCCCGGCCGGCATGACCGGCGGCGACCTTGTCGACACAGTGCTGGCCCTCGGTTCCGTTCGGCTTCAGGTAACCCACAAAACGGAACGGTGCCGGATGGTGACCCTGGCGCAGGAGGACTTCGGATACGATCCACGCGTCCTCAGGACCATCGTCCAGGAATTTGACGTCGACTTCGGCATTTACGCAAAGGTGTTGAAGCCGGGCTCCGTTCAGGTTGGTGACGCCGTCGACATGGCGCCCGGCCCCAGAACCGATTTTCGGGGGAACGCGCTCGGCATCTGACTTTCTCCGCTGCCCGACATACAGTTTGGGTTTCTTCGAAAGGTCCCTCGCCGCTTCGGTCCTGACCCGTTTCAGATTGCAGATCACAGAAGCTGCCCAATCGCGTTGCGCGTCTCCAGAAGCAGGCCAGCAAGTTTTTCCTTCAGGTTGCCGAACCGGTGAGACGGGATCGGCACGGAGACGGCGTAGATCTGTCCCATCGGGTCCTTGAAGGCAATCCCGGCCGCAGAGATCCCGTCCGTATGCTCGTCGAGATCCCAGCCAATTCCGGTTTTTCGGATGTCCTCGATTTCTTTCAGGAATTCTGATAGCGGCCGCCCGGTTTCTTCGCCGGATTTCAGCTCCGGTGCCGCGATCGTTACAAGGATATCGTCTTCCATCAGCGCGAGCGCCGCCTTGCCATTGGCCGTATCGGTCATGGGAAAAACTTCGCCAACGGCCGATACGGTGCGCAGGCGGTGCGAGCCGACAACCTGATCCACAAAGACCATGTGATCGTCGCGGAAAACCGCCAGATCGACCGTCTCCTTGGTCTCCTTTGAGAGCTCCGTCAGGATCGGGCGAACCAGTTCGGCAATGTTGATCCGCCCGGCTGCCGCCAGGGACTGGATTTCCGAGCCGAGCCGCAGGCCGCCCTCAGCGGCACTGGCCATGACGAGGCGTTCCGCGATCAGTGCATTGACGATCCGCTGTACCGTAGAGCGGGGCAGATGTACGCGCTCGGCGATCTGACCGAGACTGAGCCCGGAATTGTCGTTCTTCAGAATTCGCAGAATTTCGGCGGCCCGGGAAATGACCTGAATGCCCTGATTGGACTGAGTTTTTCTTTCAGTATCCATGATATCCGCCGCTTTCCCCAACTCACTTCGCCGTTTTCAAGCTCACTCCCGCTTGGCGCTGATCAAGCCATATAGGCAATGATAAGCGATCTGTCGAGAAATCACTTGACCGCATTATGATACAATCGTACCGTAAAGCAATACAGCAATGCACTGACCCTTGGGAGGAACACATATGTCGGTGACCATTCGCGGGATCGATTTTCAGGGAAACCTGGACAACGACATGGGCGTGGAGTTCTACAATCTCTCGCACCGCTACGGCTTTCAGTGCCCCAACTGGCCATATTTCCAGGACGTCCAGATCGACCGGAAGCACTACATGGCAAAGTCCGGGGTCCTGTCGCAGACCATCACCACCACCATGCATGTGACGACGCATATCGATGCGCCCGCCCATGTGGTGCCGGGCACACCGTTTATCGACGAGGTGCCGCTGCCGCATTTCTTCGGCTCCGGCCTGGTCGTGTCGATCCCGAAGAAGAAGTGGGAACAGATCACGGGCGACGATCTCGAGAAAGCCTGCGGTCATGCGATCCGGAAAAACGATGTCCTGATCATCAACACGGGCTGGCACAAGCAGTATGAGGACGGCGACTATTTCGCCTATTGCCCGGGCCTCGTCCCCTCCGCCGCCGACTGGATGGTGGAAAAGGGCGTCAAGGTGGTCGGCCATGACACGCAGGCGAACGATCACCCGCTGGCAACCGCCATCGGCCCTCAGCGCAATGGACCGATCCTGCCTCACCTTGAGGCCGAATATAAGGAATGGTCAGGCGGCCGGGGCTGGGAAGAAGACTTCCCGGAATGGGAACCGGTCCACAACAAGCTGTTTTCCAACGGCATTCTGGGGATCGAAAATGTCGGCGGCGACCTGGATGCCGTCACCGGCAAGCGCTGCACCTTTGCCTTCTTCCCCTGGAACTGGGACCGCGGCGACGGCTGCATCATCCGCCTGGTGGCGATGATCGACAAGGGCCAGCAATACCGCATCGAGGCTGGCGAGAGCTTCTGACACCCGAAGGGCGCCGCCCGGGCGGCCCCACACGGAAATGCATGGGAGGAAACCAATGCATGTGAAACGGTTTGAAGAGGCCGCCCCTTACGAGGCGCCGAACCATCGCGGCGTGGTCGGCTTGAGGCTGCAGGGCTTCGAACCTGGAGGACCGAGCAACCAGTGGGTCGGGCTCAGCCAGTTTCTGCCGGGTGGTGGCGCCGGACCGGACTCCACGCCGTTCGAAAAGGTCTACGTGGTCCTTGACGGCGAAATGACGGTGATCCTCGACGGCACGGAGACCGTGCTTCGGCGCTATGACAGCTGCACCATCCAGCCGAATGAAATCCGTACGCTCGAGAACCGCTCCAATCACACCTGCACCATGCTGGTGGTCATCCCCTATCCGCCGGAGGCCCTCTGATGACCGATAGTTGGACCAATCCGACGAGCCTGTTTGACGTTGCCGGCAAGGTTGCCCTGATCACCGGCGCCTCGGGCGCGTTCGGGGCCGTCGCCGCCCGCGCCCTCGCCGGAGCCGGCTGCAAGCTCGTGCTGGCCGCCGGCAATGCCGAGGCACTTGCAGAAACCGTGGCCGACTGCGAGGCCCATGGGGCGGACGTTGTCTCCATGAGCATTCGCCCGTCGGACGAAACCGCATGCGACAAGCTGGTGGAACTGGCTGTCAGCCGCTTTGGCACGCTGGACATTCTGGTGGTGGCATCCGGCATGAACAAGGTCGCCAAGATCGATGAACTGACACCTGAACATTTCGCCAATGTCATGGACGCCAACGTCACCCAGTCCTGGCTTCTGGCGCGCGCTGCTGTTGTCCAGATGAAGCGCCAGGGGACAGGCGGCAAGGTCGTCCTGGTCTCCTCGGCGAGAGGGCTTCTCGGACATCCGGCGGGCTACACGGCCTATTGCGCCTCCAAGGCCGCCGTGGACGGCATGACAAAAGCGCTTGGCTGCGAGCTCGGCGAGGACCACATTACCGTCAACGCCATCGCGCCGACGGTTTTCCGCTCGCCGCTGACGGCGTGGATGTTCGAGGAAGACGAGAAAGCCACCGGGTTTCGGGAAGGCTTCCTGGCCCGTGTGCCAAAGGGCCGTCTCGGAGAACCGGAAGACCTGATCGGTCCGCTTCTGTTTCTCGCTTCGAAGGCCTCTGATTTCTACACCGGGCATATCCTTTATGCCGACGGCGGCTATACGGCGGGATAGAGGATGGCTGAGACCTATTCCATTGCCGTTCTCGGTGCCGGCCTGATGGGACATGGCATTGCCCTGACCTTCGCCAGAGCCGGACATGAGGTCCGTGTCCATGACCCGTTCCCGGCGAGCCTTGACGCTTTGCACAAATGCGTGCGGGCAAGCCTTGAGGCCATGGCCGTGCCGGATCCCGAAATCGCGGAAACACTGGAGCGCATCTCGCCGCAATCCGACCTGCCCGGCGCGGTCGCGCAGGCCGACTTCGTCTTCGAGGCCGCCCCGGAAAAGCCGGACCTGAAGCGATCCCTGTTCCGGAGCGTGGAGGACCATGCGCCGGCAACGGCGATCCTTGCTTCCAACACGTCCGTCATTCCGATCACCACCATCATGTCGGACCTCACGGACAGATCCCGCGCGCTCGGGACCCATTGGTGGAACCCGCCGCACATGATCCCGCTGGTGGAGGTCATCCGCACAGAGTGGACTGCCGAAGCAGCACTCGAAAAAACCGTGGCTTTGCTGGCGAGCGTCGGCAAGACACCGGTGCGGGTGGAAAAGGACGTTGCAGGTTTCATCGGCAACCGCCTGCAGCATGCCATGTGGCGGGAAGCGATCTTTCTGGTCGAGAGCGGGGTCTGCACGGCAGAAGCCGTCGACCAGGTGGTCAACGCAAGTTTCGGCCGCCGCCTGTCGGTGCTGGGTCCGCTGGCCAATGCCGATCTCGTCGGCACCGATCTCACACTCGACATCCATGAGAATGTTCTGGCCGATCTCGACAGCCGGCCGGCCCCTTCCCCCTATCTGCGTGCACTTGTTGAAGACGGCAAGCTCGGCATGAAGAGCGGGCAAGGGTTCAGGACCTGGACGCCGGAGGACATGGAGGATGTCCGCCAGCGTGTCGCGACACATCTGCGGAGGCTTGAAACGATCCTGGAAGACTAGACAGCCGCCGTATCAAGCGCATCTGGGAGGAGAAAAGATGACGCATCTTCGGAAGACAAACGGGATTTCCCGCCGCATGTTTCTGGCAGGCGCTTCAGCCGGCCTGGCCGCCCCGGCCATATTGACCCGGACGCGCGCCTATGCTGCCGACCCGGTGATCAAGATCGGCCATGTCAGCCCACGCACCGGACCGCTGGCGGGTTTTGCCGAGGCCGACGACTACGTCCTGGCAGGCATCCAGAAAGCGCTCGCCGGCGGCGTTGAGAACAACGGCAAGACCTTTCAGGTCGAAATCATTTCCAAGGACAGCCAGTCGAACCCGAACCGGGCCGCAGAAGTGGCGTCGGAGTTGCTGCTTGGCGACGAGGTCGACATCATCGTCGCCGCTTCCACACCGGACACCACCAACCCGGTGTCGGATCAGGCCGAACTCAACGAAGTCCCCTGCATCACCACCGACTGCCCGTGGCAGCCCTATTTCTTCGGCCGCAACGGTGATCCGGCCTCCGGCTTCGACTATACCTTCCACTTCTTCTGGGGGCTTGAAGACGTCATCAATGCCTTCCTGGATCTCTGGCAGCAAAGCGGTGTGGCCAAACAGGTCGGTGGCCTCTTTCCAAATGACGCGGATGGCAATGCGTGGGGCGACGAGATCCACGGCTTCCCGCCCGCTCTTGCCGGGCAGGGCTTTCAGTTGACAGACCCCGGTCGTTACCAGCCGCTCACGGATGATTTCTCGTCCCAGATTTCAGCTTTCAAGGAAGCCGGATGCGAGATCATCACGGGCAACATGATCCCGCCGGATTTTGCCACCTTCTGGTCGCAGTCCGCACAACAGGGTTTCGCCCCCAAAGTGGTGACAATCGGCAAGGCCCTTCTGTTCCCGTCGGTGATTGAATCTCTCGGGGACCGCGGTGACGGCCTGACCTCGGAGATCTGGTGGTCGCCGAGCCATCCGTTCTCCTCTTCGCTGACGGGTGTCTCCGCAAGGGAACTGGCGGAAGGCTACATGGCTGCCTCGGGCCGTCCCTGGACCCAGCCGATTGGCTTCAAGCACGCCCTTTTTGAAGTTACCACCGACGTGATCCGGCGCACCGCCGATCTCGATGACCCGAATGCAATCCTGGACGCCATCAAGGCGACCAAGCTGTCGACGGTTGTCGGTCCGGTCGACTGGAGCAACGGTCCTGTCCGCAACGTGACCAAGACCCCGCTTGTTGCAGGTCAGTGGCAAAAGGGCCCCAACGGGTTCGATCTGGTGATCACGGCCAATCGCAGCGCGCCTTTCATCGCCACCACCGGTGAACTGAAACTTCTGTCCTGATCCGGCACCGGCACGGGCCGACCGGCCGCGTGCCGCCAACAGACGTGAAGGTTTTCATGACTGCTGTTCTCGAACTATCCGGCGTTTCCAAGGCCTATGGCGCGATCACTGTTGCCGACCAGCTGAGCTACCGGCTTGGCGAGGGAGAGGCGCTCGGCGTGATCGGACCAAACGGAGCCGGCAAGACATCGATGTTCAACCTGATCACCGGTACGATCCGCGCGGACAGCGGCGAGATCCGGCTAAAAGGCGACACCATCACGCGCTGGTCCGCGGCAAGACGATGCCGGGGCGGCATCGCGCGTTCCTTCCAGATCCCGCAGCCTTTTGCCGGCATGAGTGTCTTTGAAAACACGCTGGTTGCCGCCACGCATGGCGCGACGGGATCGCTGGCGGATGCCAATGATCATTGTCTTGAAATGCTCGAACTCACGGGCCTCATCGACAAGGCCAACGAAACGGCCGGCAAACTGACCCTGCTCGGCCGCAAGCGGCTGGAACTGGCACGCGCGCTCTGCGCCCGGCCCAGGGTCCTGCTTCTCGACGAGATTGCCGGCGGCCTGACCGAACGCGAATGTCATGAGCTGGTCGCCACCATCAACACCATTCGCAAGACCGGCCTGTCGATCATCTGGATCGAACACATCGTGCATGCCCTCCTGTCGGTTGTCGACCGGCTGATCGTGATCGATTTCGGCCGCAAGATCGCCGACGGCGACCCGAAGGAAACAATGGCCAGTCAGGCGGTGCAGGAAATCTATATGGGGGTGGACGCCGATGCCTGAGCCCTTGCTTGCCACCCGCGGACTGGAGGCCCATTACGGAGACTTCCAGGCGCTGTTCGGGGTCTCCATCGACATTTTCCCGGAAGAGGTCGTCGCGATCATCGGCGCCAACGGCGCCGGGAAAACCACCCTGATGCGTTCCATCACCGGCCTGATCCGCAACAGGCCCGACATGGTGATCTGGAAAGACCAGAGCATCGGCGCGCTGAGAGCCGACCAGGTGGCCCGTCTCGGCATCGCCATGGTACCGGAAGGGCGGCAGCTGTTCCAGTCCCTGTCGGTAGAGGAAAACCTTCTGATCGGCGGTCAGATGGGGCGGAAAGGCCCCTGGTCGATGAAAGCGGTCTGCGAGCTCTTTCCGATCCTCAAGGAGCGCCGACACCATCCGGCCACGGCCCTGTCCGGCGGTCAGCAGCAGATGGTCGCCATCGGCCGCGCGCTGATGTCCAACCCGGACATTCTGCTGTTCGACGAAATCAGCCTCGGCCTCGCACCGATTGTCATCAAGTCCATCTACGAGGCCCTGCCCGCCATCATCGGCGAAGGCATGAGCGCGATCATCGTGGAACAGGACATTGCCAAGGCGGTGAGTGTCTCGGATCGGGTCTACTGCCTGCAGGAAGGCCGTATTTCGCTTCAAGGTCGCCCCGACGAACTCACCCGCGACGCTATCAGCGCAGCCTATTTTGGAGTTTAAGATGGACTGGATCAATGCCATCCTTCAGGGCGTTCTGCTCGGTGGGCTTTATGCGCTCTTCGCCGCCGGACTGTCGCTTATTTTCGGGGTCATGCGCCTGGTCAACATTGCCCATGGCGACTTCATCGTGCTGGCCGCCTTTCTCGGTCTGACAATCACGACCTCCCTCGGTCTTTCCCCGCTGCTTGCCCTTGCTGTCGTCGTGCCCATCATGGCAGGGATCGGCTATGTGCTTCAGCGCGGCATCCTGAACCAGACCCTTGGCGACGACATCCTGCCGCCGCTGCTGGTGACCTTCGGCCTCTCCGTCATCATCCAGAACGGTCTGCTGGAGATCTACAGCGCCGACCCTCAAAAGATGAGTGCCGGTGCATTGGAAACCGCAAGCCTTGCAATCCCGGGCGGCCTCAATGTCGGCGTGCTGCCGCTTCTGATGTTCGTGGTAGCGGTCGCCGTGATCGCCGGGCTGCAATGGATCTTTTATCGCTCGGCTCTCGGGCGGGCCTTCCGGGCCGTCTCCGACAAGCAGGACATCGCGCAGCTGATGGGGCTGAACAAAGCCCATGTGTTCGGCCTCGCCATGGCCCTGTCGCTGGCAGTGGTTGGCCTTGCGGGTGTTTTCCTCGGCATCCGGACCAGTTTCGATCCTTCCATCGGCCCGGGCCGCCTGATCTTCGGGTTCGAAGCCGTGATCATCGGCGGGCTCGGCAATCTCTGGGGAACGCTGATCGGCGGCATCATTCTGGGTGTCAGCCAGAACATCGGTGCCCAGATCAATCCGGGATGGCAGCTCCTGGCCGGTCACATTGCCTTCCTCATCGTGCTCGCTGTCCGCCCGCGCGGCCTGTTTCCCAGGATCGACTGATGACCATCTCCCAGAAAACCTATTCCATCTCCCGCACCTCTAATGCCAGCCGGACAGCCGCGCTTGTCGGAGCTCTTGTCCTGGTCGGCCTGATCGCGGCGCCCTGGTGGGCGGGCCGGGCCGACATGCGCCTGCTGAGCGAAATGTTCCTCTACCTGTCGCTGGCCTGTCTCTGGAACCTCCTGGCAGGCTACGCAGGACTGGTCTCCGTCGGTCAGCAGGCCTTTGTCGGCTTCGGCGGGTACATGCTGTTCGCGCTTGCCATCTTTGCCGGCGTGTCTCCGCTGGTCGCCATACCGCTTGCCGGCGTTCTCGGTGTTGTCGTCGCGGTGCCGGTCGCACTGCTCATTTTCCGTTTGCGTGGGGCCTATTTTGCCATTGGCACCTGGGTCATTGCCGAGGTCTTCCGCCTGTCCTTTGCACAAGTCTCGTCGCTTGGTGGCGGTTCCGGCACCAGCCTGCCGGTGACGATCGTGAAGGAGATGGCCTCCAGCCGGTCCATGCGTGAAGCGACCACCTACTGGCTCGCCCTGGGCATGGCAGTCCTGGTCTTGTGCGTGATCTACGCGCTGCTGCGCTCCCGCAACGGTCTCGCCCTGACGGCCATCCGCGACAGCGAACTGGCTTCGCAAAGTTTCGGCATCGACATCTGGCGGACCAAATTTGTGGTCTATGTCATCACCGCCGGACTGACCGCGATGACCGGCGCCCTCATCTTCCTGCAAAAGCTGCGGATCTCACCGGATGCCGCCTTCAGCGTCAACGACTGGACGGCCTTCGTCATCTTCATCGTCGTGATCGGCGGCATCGGCACCCTGGAAGGTCCGATCATCGGCGTGATCCTCTTTTTCCTCTTGCGCGAGACGCTCTCCGACCTCGGCACGACCTACCTGCTGATCCTGGGCGTTGTCGCCATTGCCGTCATGCTGAAAGCGCCAAAAGGGCTTTGGGGCACCTTCCGGGAGCGCTCAGGACTGGAACTGTTCCCGCTGGCTCGGCGGGTCATCAAAAACAAGACTTGAAAATCGGGAGGCGGCCATGGCCCGCACACGCAACAAGACCATCATCACCTGCGCGGTCACCGGGGCCATTCACACCCCGACCATGTCAGATGCCTTGCCCTATACCTATGACGACATTGCCAGCCAGGCGATCGAAGCTGCCGAGGCCGGCGCTTCGATCCTGCACCTGCATGCCCGCAACCACGAGACCGGCGCGCCCTCGGTCGACCCGAACGATTTCGCCCCCTTCCTGCCGCGGATCAAACAGGCAAGTGACGCAGTCATCAACATCTCGACCGGCGGCTCTCTGACCCTGTCGATCCAGGACCGCATCCGTCCGGCCGCCACGTTCAGCGCGGAAATGTGCTCGATGAACATGGGCAGCATGAACTTCTCGTTTCACCCGCTGGCAAAACGCTATGACGACTGGAAGTTCGACTGGGAAAAGGACTATGTCGCCAATTCCGATGGCAACATCTTCCGCAACACGTTCAGGGACATTCGTGAAGCTGCCGAAACCCTCGCGCCGCACGACATCAAGTTCGAGCACGAGTGCTATGATGTCGGTCATCTCTACAATCTGAAATTCTGCATGGACACGGGCCTTTTCAAGGCGCCGGTCTTCATCCAGTTCGTCCTGGGGATCCTGGGCGGAATCGGGGCGGATATCGACAACCTGGTTTTCATGAAAAAAACCGCAGACAAGCTTTTTGGCGATGCCTATCGCTGGTCGGTGCTCGCAGCCGGCAACGCCCAGATCCCTCTGGCAACGACTGCCAGCCAGATGGGTGGCAACGCCCGCGTCGGGCTGGAAGACAGCCTTTTCATCAGCCGGGGGCAGCTTGCCGATTCCAACGCCCAGCAGGTCGCCAAGATCCGCCGGATCGTCGAAGAGCTCGGCAGCGAGGTGGCAACACCAGACGAGGCCAGGGAAATCCTCGACCTGAAAGGCGGCGACCGGGTCGCCTTCTAGAACCGGCCTTGCAACGTCAGCTGAGCAGGATCACCCCGATCACCGCAGTTACGATCAGCACACAGCCGAAGATTTCGGAGCGCACGATCACTTCCTTGAACACCAGCCAGGAGGCCAGGAAGGTGAAGACCAGTTCGATCTGGGCGAGTGCGCGCACATAGGCGACGTTTTGCAGGGTCATGGCAGTGAACCAGCCGATCGACCCGGCCACACCCGCGGCCCCGACCCAAATGGCAGCCCGCCAGGCCCTGAGGCTGGCGCGCAGCTGATCCGGTTCACGGGCTGCCATCCAGCCGGACATGACGATTGTCTGGAACAGCGTCGCATAGACCAGCGCATAGGCCGCCTGCATCGGCACACCAGTCCCTTCCAGGGACAGCGTGGCCGTGCGATAGGCAACCGCCGACGCCCCGAAGGCGGCCGCCGAAGCCAGGCCGATCAGCGCCGGGCGGCCCATCAGCGACGATCTGATGGCCGATGCGCTGAGCGGGACCCGCGCCAGCGAGATCACAACGACGCCGGTGATCCCGATCAGGATAAACAGGCCGGCAGCCAGCGTGATCTGCTCACCCAGAACCACAAAGCCGAACAGTGCCGCCTGGATCGGCTCGGTTTTCGAATAGGCCGTGCCGACCGCAAAATTGCGGAAGGAGAAGAGATGGATCAGCAGGAACGTGCCGAGGATCTGCATCAGGCCGCCAACGGCTCCGGCAGCCACCATCCGCACATTCGGCTCCGGCAGCGCATAACCGAAGACCAGATGCAGCACCGCGGCATAGAGAAAGGCGAAGGGTACGCCATAGCCGAAACGGACAAAGGTCGCCCCTGTCGTTCCCAGCTGGCCCTTGAGATGTTTCTGCAAGGCCGAGCGCAGGTTCTGGCAAAAGGCTGCCGCAATGGTGATCGGGATCCACAGCTCCACCGGGACCACTCCTGTTTCATTGATCTGACTTCTTGTTTTCAGAAAACCACCCTTCAGAACACTGCTTAAACTGCATCAGACTGTTTATTTTTTCTCATCAGACAGAGACTGAAAGCCATACCCCTCTCGCAAGCGCTCCCTTGCGCGGTGACGGCTATGCGACAGCTGCCGGTCCTTGTGCGCTTGACAGGGCCGCGTCCGGCGGCTTAGGTCCGCGCCAGACAAGTTAACGCCTGGAGACCCTCTGTCAGATGACCCAAGATCTCGCTGCCCTGTCCAAGACCATCGATGCGGCTTTTGAAGACCGTGCCGCCATCGACACCAGCACCACCGGCGATGTCCGGGATGCGGTGGAAACAACGTTGAACCTCCTGGACCGGGGTGAGCTGCGCGTTGCCGAGAAAAAGGATGGCGACTGGGTTGTCAACCAATGGGCCAAGAAGGCCGTGCTTTTGTCCTTCCGTCTCAACCCGATGGACGTGATCAAGGGCGGACCCGGCGATGCCGTCTGGTGGGACAAGGTTCCATCCAAGTTTGACGGCTGGGGCGGCATCAATTTCGAGGAAGCCGGCTTCCGCGCCGTGCCGAACTGCACCGTGCGCCGCTCCGCCTTTATCGGCAAGGGCGTTGTGCTGATGCCGTCCTTCGTCAATCTCGGCGCCTATGTCGATGAAGGCTCCATGGTCGACACATGGGCCACTGTCGGCTCCTGCGCACAGATCGGCAAGAACGTGCACCTGAGCGGCGGCGTCGGCATCGGCGGCGTTCTGGAACCGCTTCAGGCCGGCCCGGTCATCATCGAGGACAATTGCTTCATCGGCGCCCGCTCCGAAGTGGTTGAAGGCTGTATCGTGCGCGAGGGCTCCGTGCTCGGCATGGGTGTTTTCATCGGCCAGTCGACCCGGATCGTGAACCGGATGACCGGCGAAATCACCTATGGCGAAGTTCCGCCTTACTCGGTGGTTGTGGCCGGTTCCATGCCGACCGCCTCCAAGATGGGCAACGGCGAACCGGCACCAAACCTCTACTGCGCCGTGATCGTGAAAACGGTTGACGAGAAGACCCGTTCCAAGACCGGCATCAACGAATTGCTGCGCGACTGAGGCACCACGTCAGTTCGAATTAAAAAACCCGCCCAATCGGGCGGGGTTTTTGCTGTCTGGTGCGGCGTGCGTTTCACACTGCAGCGTTGACAGTTTTCCATCAGGTACCCCACATCTGACCGACGATCTGGGCGATCACCAGGGTCAGAAGCACATCGAGCACAACGACGCCGACCGTGACACTCACGGTGGACTGCAGCGCGATGCGTGCCACCTGGTAGCGGTACCAGACCACAACGACGAGGCAGGTCAGCGACAGCAGAATGGTTATGCCCGGGCTGATCACGCCAAGCAGGAACAGAAGATAGGTGATCAGATAGGGTATGGAGGCCAGGAGGCTGGTCCAGTTGCGGGCAACGATGAAGGGCACGTACCGGTTCGACACGCCGATCGGCACCGCCACGATGGCCAGAAGCACCGGGAGTGCCAGCCAGTCGATCCCGAGACCCACCGTTTGCGCAAACCAGAAACTGTCATTCGGAAAGGCGTCCGGATGAAAGAGATTCTCGCTGAAATAGAGTTTTTTCTCGGCCTGGCCACCGGCCAGAAAGACCGGCAGCAGCAGGAAGACCACCGCAAAGGATCGCCAGAAGCCCTGGATCGACTGATCGAAAAAGGCCATGCCCTCCGGTCGGTTGCGAAGTAGCAGCCAGGACCCGTCAAGCGCTGCGCGGATTTCGCCCAAACTGATCAAATGCCGTTCGCTCCAGAAAAATAGCTGTCCAGGAACCGTCTGTAGATTGCCTTGAGTCGGTCCAGATCGGCAACCGCGACACATTCGTCTACCTTGTGCATGGTCTGACCGACCAGGCCGAACTCCACGACAGGGCAATAATTCTTGATGAAGCGCGCATCGGAGGTACCGCCACCGGTCGAGAGTTCCGGCACGCGGCCTGTCTCCTCGGCAACGGCGGCCGACAGCGCCCTGATCAGCGTCTCGTCCTTGGTAAGGAAGGATTCGCTGGCATCGCGCTTGAACTCCAGACCAAGCGTGAGCGCGCCCAGATCAACCGCCTTCAGCGTCTCTGTAACCTTGTTCTTCAGGCTGTCCAGCGTCCACTCGTCATTGTAGCGGATGTTGAACCGGGCTTCGCAGCGCGCGGGAATGACATTGAAGGCCGGATTGCCGACATCAACGGAAACCACTTCCAGGTTGGAGGGCTGGAACCGCTCGTTGCCGTCATCCAGCTTCAGCGCGTCCAGCGCCGCCAGCAGGCGCACCAGCCCCGGGATCGGATTGTCGGCCAGATGCGGATAGGCCGCATGGCCCTGGACGCCTTCGACCGTAACCGTTCCCGAAAGCGAGCCTCTGCGGCCGACCTTGATCGCATCGCCCAGTGCGTCCGGGTTGGTCGGTTCGCCGACGATACAGGCATCAAAGGTGTGACCCTGCTTCTCGGCCCAGTCCAGCAGCTTGACCGTGCCGTTGACGGCCGGGCCTTCCTCGTCACCGGTGATCAGGAAGGAAATGGTGCCGCCAAAGCCGGTGCCCTTGTCACTGACGAAGTCAAGCGCCGCCGCGGCGAAGGCGGCAACACCGCCCTTCATGTCGACCGCGCCCCGGCCGTAGAGCATGCCGTCCTCGATTTCGGCCTGGAACGGTCCGTGTCGCCAGTCGGCTTCGGCACCGGCCGGAACCACATCGGTGTGTCCGGCGAAGACAAAATGCGGCGCTCCGGAACCAATGGAGGCGAACAGGTTTTCAACGTCCGGCGTATCGGTGTCCTGGAAGGTCACCCGCGACACGTCAAAGCCTGCCTTGCCCAGCAGCGTCTCAAGCGTTTGAAGCGCGCCGCCTTCTGCCGGCGTCACCGACGGGCAGCGGATCAGGTCCTGGGTAATCGAAACGGCGGAAGCGGTCATGGAGGATCTCTTGTCTTGTTCCTGGGCGGGAGCCGATGAAATGCGTTAACGCCAGAAGCTGTTTGGCAACGGACCGTGGCGGTTCGGCTGGGCCTGGCTCGGAGCGAACCCCAGGAATATCAGCATGATGAAGCCCAGGACGGGCACGAAAATCAGCAGCGCGAAAAAGCCGCTGTGACCGATGTCGTGCAACCGCTTGATCAGCATTCCGAGCGGCAGCAGTTCCAGTACAAAAAACGTAATGGCAAACATCGGATTGGACTGCAGCTGTTCCGCATTCATCGCGATTTCCAGACGCAGGGCTTCCGGGTCAAGCGTGTCGGGCGCCACCGCCTGGGAGCCCAGGGAAGCCGAGAAGGCATCCAGCATCGGCGAGAACCAGTAATTGATCACAATGCCCGTCAACACCAGGATGAAGGCGAAACACAGCCAATAGGGTTCGCGGCCCATGCGGCCGAGTGGGCTCAACAGGGCCCAGACCGGACCCGGGGCAATATTCGCATCTCTTGGAGGGGTACTCATACATCCCGCTCTTGATAGTGGTTCGGTCATGGAGGTAGACGCATAAGCGGGCCGGATCAAGCTTTGTCATGCACTTGTCATCACGACGGGCTCCTGTTGCGGGACAAACAAGGTGTTCAATTGCAACCCGGCGATTTCATAACGCTGGGTAATTTTTATGGATTTTGCATCAGAGGCAGGTCTATCCTGCGCACAACAGTTCACCACCATCGAGGGGCTCGCAGATGACCGGTGCCTGGAAGACCAGACTAATTCCCTGTGCATACACTCTTTTTCTAAGCATCTTGCTGATTATCCCCCTGACCGCTCTGGCTCAGGACTCCACCACCCAGCTGCCGCCGGAATTGCAACCGGAAGCTATGGAACAGCTGGTCTCCGATCTCGATCCGGAGCAGGTCAAGGCCCTGACGGACCTGATGACGCTGCTGCAACAAGGGGCTGCGGCAAAGGGTGAAAACGGCATTGCCGTTGTCGAAGGACCGGGATTTCTGGAACAGGCACAGGAGGCCGCCAGCAGATTTGGCGCCATGGTCGGCGGCCATTTTCTCAATTTGCCTGCGCTCTTCACCGGATTGTTTGCCAGCATCGGCGCTCTTTTTTCCGGCAGTGTGGCCGGCCCCGTCCATATCCTGATCGGGTCCATCGCGCTGATCCTGGCCGCCGGTTTTGCCGCCGAATTTGCCGTCAACCGGTTCTTCGCGGCAAAGCGGGACAGAATTCAGTCCAGGCAGCCGGAAAGCCTGTTTGAGACCGTCAAACTGGTCTCCACACGCGCCGGACTGGACCTCGGCGGCCTGGTCGTGTTTGCCATTGTGGCGGTCATTGTCGGCCGTCTGGCCGTCTTCGATCCGGTGACAAGGTCCTTCGCGCTGCAGGCTGTTTTCTGGATCGTGTTCCTGCCGCGGCTGGTGGCTGCCCTGCTGCGCTTTGCCCTGGCTCCGCATCGGCGTGAATTGCGGCTTGTCACCGCGGACGATGCCACGGCGAAATCCCTCTACCGGAGTTTCACAACGCTCTTTGCCGTTGTCGGTGTTGCCTTTTTCCTGCGCAACGTGATGCAAAGCGCCGGCACGGATGCCGGCGGCACGTTCCGCTTCTTCATCGGCTTTGCCGTCAATGCCTGGATCATCGCCGTGATCTGGAAGGCCCGTCACGGCCTGACCAACATCATCCTGGGTGATGACGAAGACCCGACCTCAGGCCTTGAACGCATGGCGCAGTTCTGGCCCTATTTCTCGATGATCTTCATCGCCTTCAACTGGCTGCTCGTGCAGGTGACCGCCAGCATGGGCATCGAGGCCCTGACGGCCGGACGGTCGCTGGGTGTCATTGCGCTGGTGGTGTTCGCACCGTTTCTGGACACGATGGTGCGCGGCATTGTTTCCCACATCGTGCCGCCCATGCAGGGCGAAGGGCCCGTTGCCGAAGCCGCTCACATGCAGACCCGGCACAGCTATGTCCGTATCGCCCGCGTTGCCCTGCTCGCTTTCCTGGTGTTGATGGTCGGCCGCATCTACGGCCTCAACCTTCTGGCCATCGGCGGCGATGACGGCTCGGCGGTTGCCCGCAACACCGTCGTGTTCCTGCTGATCCTGGCTGCTGGCTACCTCGCCTGGGAAGTCACCAACCTGTGGGTGTCGCACCAGCTTGCCAAGGATTCACCGCCAACGGAATCCCAGGATGATGATGCGGAAATGGGCGGCGCCGGCAAGTCGCGCCTTGCCACCATCCTGCCGCTGATCCGGGTAGTCCTGCAGATCACCATTCTTGTCCTGACCGCACTGCTGGCGCTCAGCCAGCTCGGCGTCAACATCACGCCGCTTCTGGCCGGTGCCGGCGTTGTCGGCCTTGCTGTCGGCTTCGGCGCCCAGACGCTGGTGCGCGATGTTGTCTCCGGCGTCTTCTTCCTGATGGACGATGCCTTCCGGCTCGGCGAGTTCATCGACACGGGCGGAACACAGGGCACGATCGAAAAGATCTCGATCCGTTCACTGCAGCTGCGCGGCACCAAGGGCGCGGTGCATATCGTGCCCTATGGCGAGATCCCCAAGCTCACCAACCTGTCCCGTGACTGGGTGATCATGAAGCTGCAGTTCACCGTTCCCTTCGACACCGATGTCGAGAAGGTGCGCAAGCTCTTCAAGAAGATCGGTCAGGAGATCATGGAGATGGAGGAGTTCCAGGACGACATTCTTGCGCCGTTCAAGGGTCAGGGCGTAACGGGCGTCGACGATGTCGGCATCCTGGTGCGCGGCAAGTTCACCACCAAGCCCGGCAAGCAGTTCGGCGTGCGCAAGGAGATCTACAAGCGCGTGCAGAAGGCCTTTGAGGAAAACGGCATCCAGTTTGCCCGCAAGGAGGTGCGCGTCAACATTCCGGACAACGTCACTCTCGACGACAAGCAGAAGGAAGCGGTCGCCGGTGCCGCCGCCGCGGCCGTGTCGGAGCCCAAACCGGCCGGAGCGTAAGGTTTTTCTCTCGACCACGTGGTTGCCGGGCTTCACCCGGCAATCACGCCGAGACCCGACCTGCCGCATGTCCTTTTGCGTTTAATCGCAACGAGTTGGCTCCCATGGTCGCACCGTGGGATGACGGCATGAATGGGACGCCCGCTCCGTTTCATGTAAGTCCTTCTCCCGATTGAGTCCGCCCCCCTTCCATGCCTAAGATTGTCTGTCTGCGGGAGGCAGACGGGCAATCTGGCTTTTGGGAGGAAGCTGCCTGATGAGTGACGAAACGTCCGCTCCGGAAACCACCGGAACACCGGCCAATGGCGGGCTGAAGCCCATGCCCAAGGTCAACAAGATCACGGCCAACGATGTCATTGATGCGCTGGCGGCCGGCCTTGCCGATTTCCGCAGGGCACCGGTCTATGGTCTCGTCATCGGCGGGCTGTTCGCCGCAGGCGGCCTGTTCGTGATCCTGAGCGCCGCCGCCCTGAAGATGAGCTACCTGTCCTATCCGGCAGCCGCAGGTTTCGTTCTGATCGGCCCCTTTGCAGCTGTTGGCCTCTATGAGGTCAGCCGGCGCCTTGCCAGCGGAGAAGAGCTTAACTGGTCGACCATCCTTGGCACCATGTGGGCCCAGAAAGGCCGGGAGCTTTCCTGGATGGCCTTTGTGGTGCTCTTCATCCAGATCATGTGGATGTATCAGGTGCGCCTGCTGCTGGCGCTGTTTCTGGGCTTCCGCTCCTTCGCCTCCTTCGACGAATTCCTGACCGAGGTCGTCTCGACCCCGGAGGGACTGATGTTCCTGGCCGTCGGCCACGTGGTCGGCGCCATCCTGTCCCTGATCCTGTTTTCGCTGACCGTGATCTCCTTCCCTCTGCTGCTGGAAGAGGACCGGGACTTCATCACCGCCATGATCACCAGCGTGCGCGCGGTCGTCACCTCGCCCGTGCCGATGATCGGCTGGGCGATTGTCGTCACCGCGTTGCTGATCGTGTCCATGGCCCCGGCCTTTCTCGGCCTGATCGTCACCCTGCCGATCCTCGGCCACACGACCTGGCATCTTTATAAAAAATGCGTGGTGATCCCGGAGGAAGAAACGGCCAATTAAGGCAACCTGCCCTAGAGCTGTGAGTAGCAGACGTCCTGTTTCCGGAGCTTCCGGCCAAGCGGCGCTGCCCATCGGAATCCAGGCGTTGCCCGGGACGATCAGACAGGCTTCCACGGGCAGTTCTTGGAGTGCCAGGGGCTGTTGAACTGCGTGACCTTTGTCTTCGCGCCCGGCGACGCGCCGCGCTTGTATTGAGTTTCTCAACATTCGCCGCCAAAACTTTGATCTCTGTCGATCAAACGAGTTGCGCAGTTCATGAGACTAGTCTAGCTGATAACGGCCCAAATCTGCATTGCCACGATGTGGGCTGCCAAGAGCCTTGCCGCGGACCGGATCCCCATCAACATCGCCGCCATCGACTGGTGTCCACAGATCTGCCCTCAGGCCAGGGATCCCGGCTATATCATAGACATCGTCGAAGAGGTCTTCAGGTCAAGCCCTTACGAACCGGTGGTCCGCATCTATCCCTGGTCCCGCGCCATCCAGTATGTCCGGAACGGACGGGCGCATGCCCTGTTGTCGCCCGCCAAGGCCGAGGCGCCAGATCTTGTCTATCCGGAACAGGAAATCGGCATTCAGAGCATGTGTTTCTTCGTTCTGAAAGACAGCCCGTGGACGTATGAAGGTAACCTCTCGCTGGAAGGGCACTTGACGGGTCTGGCCTCCGACACGTCTATCGAAGAGCTGAACAGCCTGATCGAGGACAGGTCCGACCTTTTCTTCGTTCAGCCCTATAGCGACGAGTATATCCAAAACAGTGTCAACATGCTGCGCGCCGGGCGCGTCAACAGTTTCCTGTTCACCTACAACACCACGTTGCACATCCTTCGGACCATGGGCGCCGAAAAGGACATCCGGTCCGCCGGGTGCGTCTCGAACGCCAAGGTCTATATGGCGTTTTCGCCTGCACCCGGCCTGTCCGCTGACGTCGACGATATGGTGACCTACTTCGACAGAAAGATGAGGAAATTCAAGGCGGAGGGCGGTGTCAAAGAGGTCATGACCCGTTACGGCCTGGCGGACTGGAACACTGACAAACGGGGCGACGTGCATCTCACGGATTAAGCGGGCATGGCAGGCTGAACCACCTCATTTGAAATCACGTCCAGGACACGCCTCATAGGCGAAGATGAGGCTATAAGGGATGAACCGGTTATCGTCCCCGCAGGTCAGCGCGCCAGGTCAGGCCTCAATTTCGCGCCACACCCTGTGTTTGGCGGAATACGCACGCAAACGGTCAGACCGGTTCCTGTCTGCAGAGGTCGAAAATGCGCCTTGGCTTTTTCGCAAAAGTGCGTGGTAAATCCGGCGGAAGACACGGATCAACCAGCTGCGCTTATAAGTCAATTTGAACCATCTGACCGGAAATCCGCCCTTCCCCAGCCAACAGCAATTCCGCGGCCCCTGGGGCTGGCACCTTGACATTTTCCCGAATGAGCATGAAAGACGTCTCCGTGTTCAGTATCGGACAGGCGTGCCACCACAGTGCGGTCTGAGGCTGAGGATCCTCACCACAGTGATCCGTTCAAGTGCAGGAAAGCCATGACCCAAGCGAAGCGAAAAAAGAACAAAGGCAAAAAGCGGAGGCGACTGGCCCAGGAGCTCCTGTTCAAAATCGACAACAGAGCGCTTTTTGTAAAACTGCTGACGCTCTACACCAAAGTGAACAAAAGCTGGAAGATCGCTGTTTCGGAGGGGGGACGGTTCTTCCGGATTTCGGATCACCAGGGAAACCAGATCGAGATCATACACAAGAACCGGGTCCCCCTTTACAAGACCGGTGTCAGGCCCAGGGTCATGAGCCTGCTGCTCGACTACATGATCGACCTCGACGAGCTTCAACCGAACGACGTTGTTCTGGACTGTGGCGCCAATATCGGCGAGATCGGGGTCGGCCTGCGTCTGGCCGGCAAGCCGGTGCGCTATTATGCCTTTGAACCCGGTGCGGAAGAACACGCAGCCTGCTCGCTCAACAATCCGGATGCAACTTGTGAAAAACGCGCTCTCTGGAACGAAACGACCGTCCTGAAATTCTACGAAAAATCCGACAGCGCGGATTCCTCCCTCATTGAGTTCGGAGGACACGAGAATGTCACCGAAGTTCCGGCGACCACCGTCGACGAATACTGTGCGGAGAAGGGCATTGAGCGGATAAAATACCTGAAAATAGAAGCAGAAGGTGCGGAACCGGAAGCGCTGGAAGGGGCTGCAAACAGTCTTTCAATGACGCATTTCGTGACGGTCGATTGCGGCTACGAACGGGGCTTCGACAAGGAAAGCACTCTGCCCAGGGTCTGCAATCAGCTTATTGGAAACGGTTTCGAACTGATCAAGGTGCGTAAGGGCCGGCTAATCGCCCTGTTTGAAAACACAAGGTTCAGGTAGGCAACTTTATGCGTTCCGGCACGGTCTGATTTCGGCAGCGATGCCGGGCTTTGCTCAAGCTTCCCCGGCCTCTTCCGCCGGCATCGCCGCCTTGCGGGTCTGCCAGTCCTTCAGAAGTTCTATGTCCAATTCCGCAGGCCGGTAATCCACCCGTGTCAGATAAAGCCCGTCGGCCGGGGCGACCGGGCCGCAGGCCTTGCGGTCACGTGCCTGCAGTGCCTTCGTGATGTCGCCCGGGCCCCACTTGCCCTCGCCCACAAGGCGCAGCGTGCCGACCATGGAACGAACCTGGTTGTGCAGAAAGGAGCGGGAGGAACATTCGGCAATGACGAACTCGCCGTTGCGGTAGACCCGGAAGTCTTCCAGCGTCTTTTCCGGGCTTTTCGCCTGGCAGCGGGAATGGCGGAATGTCGTGAAGTCGTGATGGCCGACAAATTCCTGCGCGGCCGCATGCATGGCCTCCGCGTCAAGGTCCGTCTTCACGTGCCAGGCAAGGCCAAGCTGGTGGGTCAGCGGCGGCAGACGGTTGTGAATGCGGTAGCGGTAGGATCGGCGAATGGCTGAAAAGCGAGCATCGAAGCCTTCATGCATTTCCTCTGCGTCCAGGATCACCACCGGGTCGGGCTGGCAATGAAAATTCATCGCCCCCATGACAGTTCTGGCCGGCCAGGGTTTCGACAGGTCGATGTGACAGACCTGACCGGTAGCGTGCACACCCGTATCCGTACGGCCGGCCCCACCGATCGTGACTTCCTCGCCGGAGAAGGACTTGATGGCGCGCTCGATCACCGCCTGGACAGACGGGCCGTTGGCCTGGCGCTGCCAGCCGCAGAATGGCCGGCCGTCATATTCCACCGTCAGCTTGTAGCGGGGCATTATTCGAAATCTTCAAACGGGGTGGCAAAGGCCACTTCGATGGGCAGATCGCGCAGGCAATCCTCCGAAAGGGCCAGCGCCATGAAGGCTCCTCCGGCATAGGGGCCCTGGATCTTCTTCGCCAGTTCGGCGTCAAAGCCAAACCGCGGGAAATAGGCAGGTGGCCCCAGTACAAGAACCAGCTCCTCGCCGCATTCCTTCAGCTTTTCCAGGGAGTTGCGGGTGAGTGTCGTGCCGACCCCCTTGTGCTGCAACTCCGGCCAGACGGACACCGGTGCCAGGCAGGCAATCTGCATGGCCTGCCCGCGGCCGATCGCGGCCGGGGTCACCCGGCTATAAGCCACATGACCGACAATCCGCCCGCTCTCGTCGACCGCGACCTGCTCCAAGACCAGCGCGCCGCAATGGCGCAGCGTGTGCACCAGGCGAGCTTCCCGGTCAGAGGGAAAGGCTGCCGTGATCAGCTGCCTGACGGCATCTTCGTCTGCAGGTGCAAAATCGCGAACGGTCAGGTTCGGAACGGCGGTCACAGTCATTCTTGGTTGTCTCCTGCAGCCAGACTAGTCGAGAACCGTGCCGTCCGAAAGCGACGCGCCGCGCAGGAAGTCCGCGCCGCTCATCGGTTTCTTGCCTGCCCGCTGCACCTCAACGAGACGAACGGCACCGCCACCACAGGCGATCACCGGCACGTCCCCGGTCTCCAGCACGGTACCGGGAGCGCCCTCGCCGTCTGCCAACGCGCTGCGCAGGATCTTCACCCGTTCCCCCTTGCCGCCAAGCGGCATCTCGCACCAGGCGCCCGGAAACGGCGACAGACCGCGAATGTGATTGTGAACCTCTCCGGCCGGTTTCGACCAGTCGATGCGGGTTTCCTGCTTGGAGAGCTTCGCGGCATAGGTCACGCCCTCTTCGGCCTGGGGCTGCTCGCCGAGCGCGCCGCGCGAGAGGGCCGCCAGCGCGCGCACCATCAGGTCTCCACCCAGAGGCGCCAGGCGGTCATGCAGCTCACCGGCGGTCATGTTCTCGCTGATGGCGAGCGTTTCGGACATGCAGACAGGACCGGTGTCGAGCCCCTCTTCCATGCGCATCACCTGGACCGCCGTCTCCGTGTCACCGGCCATGATCGCCCGGTTGATCGGGGCTGCTCCGCGCCAGCGCGGCAGCATGGAGGCATGCAGGTTGAGACAGCCAAATGCGGGGGCGTCCAGAACCGGCTTCGGCAACAACAGCCCATAGGCGACCACCACGGCGACATCCGCCTCCAGGGCGGCGAAGGCAGCCTGTTCCTCTTCACCCTTCAGGCTCTTGGGCGTGAAGACCGGAATGCCGAAGGATTCAGCGGCTTCATGGACAGGCGACTTCTTCAGGTCCATGCCGCGGCCCGCCGGTCGTGGCGGCTGCGAATAACAGGCCACCACGTCATGGCCCTGGCCAACGATTTCCATCAGGGTCGGCACCGAGAAATCCGGGGTGCCCATGAAGATAACGCGTAGAGACATGTGGTTCCTGAAGGGTTCTGGAGATTTGACTCCTTATTGCGTCTCGGGCCGCCGCTTGCAAGAGAATGATGCGGTTGATTAACGAAGACGGCTCAACAAACACAAATGTCATCCTGAGTGTCTGGCCCGAAGGTGATCCAGGGCGCAGCATAGATCGTTCCTGGCACGAACTCGCCCCCTCTCGGTTGTCATCCCCGCGAAAGCGGGGACCAAGTCACCTTATGAATCCGCGCTACAAATTAGATCTGACCTCACGGGATCCTGGTTTCCCGCTTTCGCGGGAATGACAAATGTGACTGAAGCATTCGCCCTGGCCATCACTTTCGGGCCAGACTCCGAGGAGGACCTCCAGGTCCGTTTCTACGGATGGGTTTCAGATTTCAGAACACGTGGCCCATCCTTGAAGACAGCGCTCGCGCGCTTTTTCAGGATGACGGAGTGGCGTGTAAACGGCGCTGATCAGATCAGGCCAGACCGGGCAGCAGGACCTTGAGACTGCTGGTCATCATTTCCATCGCGATGGCGGCCAGGATCATGCCCATCAGGCGGCTCATCACGCTGTTGGCGGTCTCGCCGATGAAGCGCGACAGGAACGGTGCCGCAAAGAAAGTCCCGACAAGAAGCGCGATCGAGGCGGAGACACCGGCAACGTAGGCGACTTCCTGCTCAACGTTGCTGACCTGCCCGCGGAAAATGATCATGGTCGAGATCGACCCCGGCCCCAGCAGGATCGGCACCGTCAGGGGATAGATCGCAGGATTATCCTGCGATTTCATGTTTTCCTTTTCCTTTGACGAGCCATGATGGGCCTGGGCTTTCTGGCCCCGGATCAGGTCCAGCGCGATCAGAAGGATCAGGAAGCCGCCGGCCAGTCGAAAGGCATCCAGCGAGATGCCGAACACTTTCAGGATGATGTTTCCGGACAGGCCGACGATCACCGCGCCCACACTGAGACTGATCATCAGCGTGAACGCCACCTTGCGCTCAAAGGCAGGGCCCCGGTCGGCCGTCAGTGACAGGAACACCGGCAGGTTGGCAATCGGGCTCATGATGGCAAAAAGCGCGGCGAAGATCTTCAGGAACAAGGCCTGATCCATGTCGTCCGCCCTTTTGTTGTCGCCGGGTCAGAGTTTGCCGGCGAGCTTTGCCTGTTTGGTGAATTTCTTGACCACCCGGTCGCGTTTCAGTTTCGACAGGTAGTCAATGAACAGCGTACCGTTCAGATGGTCAAGTTCATGCTGCACACAGGTTGCCAGCAGGCCGTCGGCCTTGATTTCCTGTTCCGCGCCGTCCCGGTTGAGAAACTTGACGGCGACTTCCGCCGGACGCTCGACATCCTCGAAATAGTCCGGGATCGACAGGCAGCCTTCCTGGTAGACGGACAGATCCTCGCTCGACCAGACGATCTCGGGGTTGATGAACACCATCGGTTCCTTGGGCGCGTCTTCCTTGGCGACATCCAGCACGAAGATACGTTTCAGGATGCCGATCTGGCTGGCGGCCAGACCGATGCCCGGTGCGTCATACATGGTTTCCAGCATGTCGTCGGCCAGGGCGCGGATGTCGTCATTGACGGTTTCGATCGGCGCGCAGGTCTCGCGCAGCACGGGATCGGGAATGGTGATGATCGAGCGTTTTGTCATGGGCCTGACATAGATAATCACGCGGCGCCGGTCAACGCGGAAATCGGCTGCCCGGCAGGCGTTTTCAACCGGCTGTCACTTGCGCGCGGATGGGCGCCCGCCCCGAATCGTTCTATGTTTGTTTCATGAACGAGATCCTGTTTGAGTTTGGCGGCCGCCCCGTCACGGTTCTGGAGACCGCGATCGCCGGCGGTCTGTTGCTGCTGGCGCTGATTGTCTGGCTTGTGCTGAAGACCATGCGCGAGATCCGCCTGCGGGCGGAAGCCGACACGGCGTCGGCAGAACGCATTCACGAACTGGAAAGCCACCTGTCGCAGCTCCTCAAAAGCCAGGGCGAGATGACCGGCCGCATGCAGACCATGGCTGAAGTGTTCGGCTCGCGTCAGTCGGACATGATGCGCGCTGTCAACGAGCGCCTCGACGGCATGGGCCACAAGCTCAACCTTTCCATGGCCGATACCAGCAAACGCACCCAGGACGGCTTGCGTCATCTGCATGAACGGCTGGCGGTGATCGACCGGGCGCAGCGCACCATCACGGATCTGTCCGGACAGGTCGGCCAATTGCAGGAGATCCTTTCCAACAAGCAGACCCGCGGTGCCTTCGGCCAGGGCCGGATGGAGGCGATCATTCAGGACCAGATGGCGCCGAGCACCTATTCCTTCCAGGCGACCCTTTCCAACAACAGCCGCCCGGACTGTCTGATCCACATGCCGAACGGCGCCCCGTCGCTGGCCATTGATGCCAAGTTTCCGCTCGAGGCCTACAACCTGTTGCGCAATGCGGAGAGCGACGAGCAGCTGAAATATGCCCAGGCGCAGTTCCGCCGGGACTTCACCAAACACATCCAGGATATCGGTGAGAAATACCTGCTGCCCGGAGAGACGCAGGACACCGCCTTCCTGTTCGTGCCGTCGGAAAGCATCTTTGCCGAACTCAACGAAAACTTCGAAGATCTGGTGCAGAAGGCGCACCGGGCCCGGGTCGTGATCGTGTCTCCGTCGCTCTTGATGCTGTCGATCCAGGTGATCCAGTCCGTGCTGCGTGATGCGAAGATGCGCGAACAGGCGCACCTGATCCAGGCCGAGGTCGGCCATCTGATCACCGATGTCGGCCGCCTGAACGACCGGGTCGGCAAGCTGCAATCGCATTTTGCCCAGGCCAACAAGGATATCGACCAGATCCTGATTTCCACCGACAAGATCACCAAGCGCAGCCGCAAGATCGAGGACCTGGAACTCGGTGAAGTTCAGGGTTCGGTCGAAGACGGCAGCCGCGAGCCGCAACTGGCGCTGACGCCGAAGGGGTGAGGCGTTTTCGCGCTCAATCAGCCGCCTTGGCTATTCAATACTGCTTGGCAAGCTGATGAAATCGACACGCTTCATGTCAATCGTCTTGCCCTGGTGACCGCGCCCCATTCCGTCGCCGCGATGCGCTCAAGCGCCTGGTCGAGCGGTTCATAGGCAACCGTCATGGTAAAGCCATTTGCGTGCAGGAGCGTGTTCGGGCCGGTAATGACGCCGACATGCCCTTTCCAGAAGACGAGATCGCCGCGCTCCCAGGCTGACGGATCGTCATGCGGGATCTCATCGCCGGCTTCGGCTTCCTGCATGTCGCTGTCGCGCGGCACATCAATGCCCCCCGCCTGCGCCGCCAGCTGGATCAGGGCCGAACAGTCGAGCCCGAGGCTGGAGCGACCGCCCCAGAGATAAGGTGTGCCGAGGAACTCTTCGGCGACTGCCACCCAGTCACCTACGCGATCCTCGAGCGGCACCAGGTGTTTGGCGACAACGGCCGAGCCATCGCTCAGAAGCGCATATGTCAGCCCACGCGTTTCCGTCTCTCCGGTGACCGTGACCTGCGCGCCCATGGTCAGCATGCCGAGTGGCGGAAACTTGAGGTCCGCGCCGGGATAGCGGTAGGTGCGCAGGGCACGGACACGATGCGTGGCCGGCGTCACGGGGCCCAGGCCATCGGAAGACAACCAGCCGACATACCCGTCCGTATCCAGCTGGCCCCATGCCCAGCCTTCGGGCGTCTGCTCGTAGACCGTGAACCACTCACCGCGCAGCACTTCCGTGTCGATCGAGCGGTCCGGCCGCGGCTCGGGGCGCAGCGCCAGACGGTCGGCGATCACCTGCAACACCTCGCCTTCGACGAAGCGGTCCGCTTCAGCGCGTCCTTCATATTCGAGTGCAGCCAGGTCGTGACGAACAGGATGGCGGCGGCGGTCAAAGGACTGGGACATCAAAGAAGCATTCCGGAAGTGAGTGAAATCAGCGCGGCAGTTCCCTGGCCTTTTCGACCACGAGGTCTCCAAGCTGCTCCAAATAGAGCGCGCCGTCCACCGTGCGCGTGATGATCACGTTGCGCTTGTCGGCTTCGTCGCGTTTGCGCGACAGGAGCCGCATGCCACCGAGCGTGTCGAGCGCCCTTGTGATCGCCGGTTTGGTGACGTTGAGCTTGGCCGCAAGCCCCCGCACCGTATGGGGGGGCGGCTCCAGATAAACGGTGAGCAGGATGGTCAACTGACGCGCGGACAGGTCCTGTTCGCTGTCGCGAACCAGCGCCAGGTTGACTTCATGCATCAGTTTCAGCGCCTGGGAGGCGCGCAGTTCGACGGCCATTTATGATCGGGTTCCCATCCTCATCGATGGCCATCGAACCACAAAAACGTTTCGGAGCCGTTATTGTGTGCCCACGAAACGCTCCGAGATCAGGTCGAACAGGCAGCGAATGCCCTGGGCCTCACCGCCGACCGGTTTCCCGGGCTTTTCCATCGGCGTCCAGCCGAAAATGTCGAAATGAACCCAGCTCTCGGCGTTTTCGACAAAGCGGGACAGGAACAGGGCGGCCGTGACAGATCCGGCAAAACCACCGCCAACCGTGTTGATGTGGTTGATGTCGGCGATCTTGCTGTCGAGATATTTCATGTAGGGCTGCCAGAGCGGCAGGCGCCAGAGCGGGTCAGCGGCGGCTTCCGCCATGACCTCAATGTCCTCGGCCAGGGCTTCGTCATCGGTGAAGAAGGGCGGCAGGTCCGGGCCGAGCGCGACCCGCGCGGCACCGGTGAGCGTTGCCATGTCGATCACCAGCGCCGGGCTTTCCTCGTCCGCCAGGGCGAGCGCGTCGGCCAGCACCAGCCGGCCCTCGGCGTCGGTGTTGCCGATTTCGACCGTCAGGCCCTTGCGGCTCGGCAGGATGTCGCCGGGACGGAAGGCATTGCCGGCGACCGCGTTTTCAACACAGGGGATCAGCACACGCAGCCGCACCGGCAGCTTTGCCGCCATGATCATGGAGGCCAGCCCCAGGACGTTGGCTGCCCCGCCCATGTCCTTTTTCATCAGGGCCATGGAGGAACCCGGCTTCAGGTTCAGGCCGCCTGTGTCGAAGATGACGCCCTTGCCGACCAGGGTGACCTTCGGCGCGTCGTCCGCGCCCCAGTTGAAATCGGCCAGCCGTGGTGCCCGCGAACTGGCCCGGCCGACGGCATGGACCATCGGAAAGTTCTCTTCCAGCAGATCCTCGCCGATCACGATCCGGCCCGTGCCACCATGGGTCTTGAAAAGATTTGCCACCGCCTGCGAGAGCTCTTCCGGCCCCATGTCGTTTGCCGGCGTGTTGATGAGATCACGCGCCAGCCCGACGCCGTCGAGAATGATGGCGAGCCGGTTCAGATCGACATCGTCGGTCAGAGCCAGACGCCGCGTCTTGCCAGTGTTTTTCCGATAGCGGTCAAACACATAGGCGGAGAGCGCAAAACCGAGCGCCGCCTGTTCCCTGTCCGGAAACCCTTCGGCCAGATGATAGTCGCCGGCCGGCAGCTGGTTGACGATCCCGCCAAGTGCCAGCGGATGTGACAGACCACCGACTTCCACGCCAAACAACACGGCAGCTTCGGTGCCGTCCGCGCCTGGCACGACCTGAACGGTTGCCGCCTTGCCCGTGAAATCGTTGCGCGCGCTCCACGCCTGTGCGGCACTTCCCAGTCCTGCCAGAACATCTGGCAGCGTCGCTTCGGTCACGGCGATGATGGGTGTCGAAGAGGAAACATCGCTTTTGCGGACAAGACATTCGCGCACGGGGCAACTCCGTTGGAAGAGGAAACTGGAGCCCTAGACCTATGCTGCCACGCCCGGCAGCGCAATATGCCTTGCGGGCGAACACGCATTCGCAAATCGCAAGCCGGCTTAACCATCCATTAGGGTTAATTATCTATTTCTATTGGGAGAAAGCAGAGCGAGTCCTGCAGGCAGAACGCCCTCGCCCTGACCGGCTGCGGACAACAAGGATGTTGAAAATGCAAGCGCCCAGAGACCGAACCGTTTCCCGTCGCGCCAGATTCGTCTCGACTGTGATGGCCATGACGGCGATGGCCCTTGTTGCAGGCTGCGCCTCGAACAAATCGAATACCGGCACCCATTCGCCGGCGAGCGGCTACACCACGCCGGGATCGTCGCAGGCGCTCGCCCAGGTGTCCAGATGGTCCAAGGCCTATGAACGGGATCGCAAGGACAAGACCGCGATCCTGTCCTATTCCGAGGCCCTGACCCTGAACGGCCAGATGCCGCAGGCGATGGCCGTGTTGCGCGCCGGCGTGATCACCCATCCGAAAGACCGGGACATCTCTTCCGCCTATGGCAAGGTGCTGGCCATGAATGGCCGTTTTGAAGAAGCGCTCAACGTGCTTCAGCGCGTGCAGCGGCCTGACACGCCGGACTGGCGGCTGATGTCCGCGGAGGCTGCCATCTATGACCAGACCGGCAATCACGCCAAGGCGCGAAGCCTTTACAAGCAGGCTCTGAAAATCGCGCCTGACGATCCGAGCCTGTTGAACAATCTGGGCCTGTCCTATCTGCTCTCCAACGATCTGCCAGATGCCGAATATACCCTGCGCAGGGCCGCAGGCCTGCCGGGTGCCGACAGCCGCGTCCGCCAGAACCTTGCCCTGGTGCTCGGCATCCAGGGAAAATATGACGAAGCGATCCAGGTCGCCCAGGCTGAAATCGATCCGCAGCAGGCCAAGGCCAACATCGATTACCTGCGCACGATGATGGAGAAGCGGCGCGGATAAGTCGCCGCTCACTGGACCCCGTGTTTTCAAACGGAATGTCTTGGCTTCCATTTGATGCATGGGTTTGGGCTCGGCACAGAATATCCGGCTTCAGGCTTCATATCTTCAGTTTGTAGAACTGACGGGCCGTCTCTGAGAAAAGCATCCGCTTCTCATTATCGGAGAGATCTGCTGCTAGCGTTTGAGCTGTCTTGAACCAGGAGACATAATCCCCTGCCAGATCCAGCACAGGCCAGTCGCTTCCCCACATGACCCGCTCGGCACCGAAGACCGAGACAACGTGATCAAAGACCGGACGCAGCTGGTCGGCCGACCAGCCGGGTCCGTGTTCGTTGGCAAGGCCTGACAGTTTGCAGAAGACCTGCGGACAGGACGCAAGCCGGGCCATTTCCCGGCGCCAGGTGTCTCCCGGGTCCGCCCCGTTGAAAACCGGCTTGGCGCAGTGATCGATAACGATCCTGAGACCGGGGGCGGTTTCTGCAACTCGGGCAATTGCAGGAAAATGCCGCGGTGTGATCAAGGCGTCGAGGGTCAGGCCCATCTCGGCGGCGATTGCCAGGTTGGACAGAACGGCAGGTTTCAGGATCCAGTCGGTGTTCGCGATGTCCTGAAGCATAGGCCGGACGCCCTTGAAATGCGGATCGGCTGAAAGCCTGCGCAGATCGTCAACAGCCTTTTCCGCTTCCAGATCCACCCAGCCAACAACACCGGCGATCAGGGGATTGCCACTGGCCAGCTGCAGCAGGAACTCCGTCTCGGCGACCGTCGGGGCCGCCTGCACCGCAATGGTTGCGCGAACGTCACAGGCCCTGGCCAGCGGGACAAGATCCGAAGGCAGAATGTCGTGGCGGATCGCGGCAACGCTGTCATCCATCCAGCCATAGTCCCCCCGGTCGATTTTCCAGAAATGCTGATGCGCATCGACAATCATTCCGGTCTTTCCTCCCCGCACCGGCACAAACCGGTTGACGTAAAAATGTTTGTAATTATAAAAAACAAATTATTGAGTGGGAGGCACCATGTCAACAACACCGATCGTTCAGTTTGGAACCAGCCGTTTTCTTCAGGCCCATGCGGACCTTTTTGTCTCCGACGCGCTGGAACGCGGACAAGCGGCCGGGCCGATTGCCGTGGTTCAAAGCAGCGGACATTCGGCCCGCGCGCATCGGCTGCAGGCCCTCGCTGATCCAAACGGTTTTCCGGTCCGGCTCAGAGGTATCAAGGATGGCAGCCTTGTCGACACGACCCGAAACGTTCGCAGTATTGCCAGCGGTTTTTCTCTGCCGGGCGATCATGACGCGGTACGGCGGTTGATCGAGCAAGACGCAGAAATCATTGTCTCCAACACCGCGGATGCCGGCTATGCCCCCCGGGAGGCGGACAGCACGACAGAGTTTTCTGTCGCCATGTCCTACCCGGCGAAGCTGACCTGGTATCTCCACAAGCGCTTCGAAGCGGGCGGCGCGCCAATCCAGATCATGCCGTGTGAGCTCATTCCAAAGAATGGAGAGGTCCTTCGCGATCTGGTGCTAACGCTCGCGGATCGCTACCCGGCCCCGTTTCGTGACTGGCTGGGCGCGCAGGTCCTGTGGGTGAATTCCCTGGTCGACCGCATCGTGTCGGAACCGCTGGAACCCGCCGGCGCCGTCGCCGAACCCTACGCCCTCTGGGCGATCGAGAACCAGCCCGGCCTCAGGCTTCCCTGCAGCCATCCCGCCATTCAGGTCGTTGAGGACCTGGAAGCGGTTGAAACGCTCAAGCTGTTCATCCTCAATCTCGGGCACACCTATCTCGTGGCGCGCTGGCTGACGAAGCTAAAGACCATGCGCGACCGCAAACAATTCGTGCGCGACGTCATGGCGGATCCCGAGGATCTTGCCGACCTGAAGGATCTTTACCAGCGCGAAGTCGTGCCCGGGTTTGCCGCACATGGACGCCGGTCGGAGGCGGAAACCTATGTGTCGACAACGCTGGACCGGTTCAAAAATCCGTTCCTGGATCACAGGCTGGCCGATATCGCCCAAAACCACGCTGAAAAGGTCCGCAGGCGCATTTCAGCCTTCCTGAGCTGGGCCCGGAAAGCTGACGCTGCGCTGGTCATGCCGCGCCTGGACGCCTTGGCAGAGGCACACGCAACAGGAGAACGGTGTGAAGCGTAACAGGATCGGCCGGACCGATGTCGAGGTCACAGACATTTCCTTCGGCACCTCCGGCATCGGCAATCTCGGCCGGGAGGTCACCGATGCGGAGGCAATGGAAGTTCTCCACCATGCCTGGCAAGGCGGCATTCGATACTTCGACAGCGCGCCGCACTATGGCCGGGGCCTTGCCGAACAGCGGCTCGGAACATTTCTGAAGCCCCTCGCCCGCGAACAGTTCGTCGTTTCCACCAAGGTCGGACGTGTGCTCACACCGGGAAAGGACCTCGTCGAGGCCGATGGTTTCGTCCACCCGCTGCCGAACGCCGTGCATTACGACTATTCCGGCGATGGTATCGAGGCTGCGCTGGAAGGCAGTCTGGAGCGGCTGCAGACCCGGCACATCGACATCGTCTTTGTGCACGACATCGGCTGCTACACCCATGACGGCGACAACGAGGGGCACCGGACGGCCCTGCTCGATTCGGGATTGGACAGGCTGCAGAAGCTCAAGGACAAGGGCACGATCCGTGCCTATGGGCTGGGCGTCAACGAAACCGGGATCTGCCTGGACCTCCTGAGGGAAACGGAGATGGATGTCATTCTCCTGGCCGGGCGGCTGACACTGCTTGATCGGAGTGCGGAGGACCAGCTTGTTAGCGAATGCCGGGAGCGGTCCGTGAGCCTGATCCTTGGCGGGATCTTCAATTCCGGCATCCTGGCAACAGGTCCCGTTGACGGTGCCTGGTTCGACTATGCACCTGCCTCCAGCGACATCCTGCAAAAGGTGCGCGCTCTCAAGGCGCAGACAGACGCCGCCGGTGTTCCGCTGGCGTCGGCCGCGCTTCATTTTGCACGCAGCCACCCTGCAGCTGCTTCCATCCTTCTTGGAACCGCCCGCCGGTCGTCCCTTCAACGAAATCTGGAGGCGCTGGCAACACCGCTGCCGCCCGAATGCCAGACGCTGGTTCAAGCCAGCCAGGCCACTCTCAGACGTGCCGGTGAACCTTGAGCGAGGATTGAAGGGTTTCCTTTGAACGACGCAGATGCCGCTGTGCCGCGGCAATCGAGCGTTCCGGATCCCGGGCCAGCATCGCGTCGATCCACTCCAGGTGTTCGCTGATCGCCGCGGTGTTGCGTTCCTGCTCGTCCCGCTTGTCCCACATGTAGTGGTAGTGAAAAATCAGCGTGATGACCTTCTGCGCTTCCAGGACAAACCGGTTTTTGACCACACTGTTGATGGTAGTGTGGAACCGCTCGTCCAGCATGGAAAAATCGTGGAAACGGCTATCGATGTCATCCCGCAAGGCGACATGCTCCTGCCGCAGGTCTTTCAGCGTCTGCCAGATGTCATGATCGTCCGGCAATTTCAGCAACTGGCGAACCGCATTGAGCTCAAGCAGCATTCTGAAATCGGACAGCTCAACGGCAAAGTCCTGGGTGAAGCCAAGGAGCGTCCAGCCTCCCTTCTGCCGGCGCTCAACCAGGCCAAACCGGCTCAGCCCGGACAGGAACTCCTGAAGGCTGTGTGCCGGCACCCCGAATTGCCGCGACAGCTGGGCCACATTGAGCGTGGTGCCCGCAGGCACGTCAAATCTCAGGATCCATTCCAGAAACCTCTGTTCAAGTTCCTCGGTCGACACATATGTGTCGGCTGACTCCAGCCGGTGACTGTCTTCCGGGATCTGAATGAGCGTTTTGCTGCGCCCTTCCCAGCGGACGATTTTCTCGTCGTCCAACCGTTGCAACGCATTTCTGACAATCGTCCGGCTGACCTCCATTCGATCGGCCAGAGCCGTCTCAGGCGGCAGCTGGTCGCCGGGCTGCATGGCGCTGCAAAGGTCCAGCAACTTGTTATACGCGCTTCTGAATCGGTCGTCGGTTCTTGCCATGAATGCAGTTTAACCCGTCAGAATCAAAGAGCAATTTCTGTATTTTGTATAATTTAATAAAAAACAATTGACGTCAACAGCCTTCGTAATCATGATTGTTTTTAATAATTTAATTCAAAATTCTGTCACGGGAGGTGACATGACAGATCTTGACCGGAGCGGTGTGCCGGCTCACGGAGCCCTGAAAATCTCGCCTGTTTCGTTTCACAAACTGTCGGCTGTTCTGACGCTGACCGCGCTTGTTTTCGCCTTCTCCTTTGGCAATGACGCTTTCCTGACCGTCAACAATGGCCTGACCGTCCTGCTTCAGACATCCGTCATCGGCCTTCTGGGCATCGGCATGACCCTGGTCATCATAACCGGCGGCATCGACCTGAGTGTCGGATCCGTCCTGGCCCTGTCGGGTGTCGTCACGGGTCTGTCGATCAAGGCGGGCGTTCCTGTCGGACCTGCGATGGCCCTTGGTGTTTGCGCAGGCGCTGCCTGTGGAGCCTTCAACGGCTTTGTCATCACGAAGATGCGGATCACCCCCTTCGTGGCAACGCTCGGCATGATGCTGATCGCGCGTGGCCTTGCCTTGCAGCTGACCGGAGCCGCACCGATCTCCCGGCTCGGCGAGGCCTTTGGCGCCCTTGGCAACGGTTCTCTGTTTCGCATTGTCGAAGACACCGGCGGCATCTTTCCCAAGGTGGTCTTTCCCGGCATTCCCTACCCGGTGATCCTGCTGGCGCTTGTCGCACTGGCGGCCGCCTATCTTCTCAATCGGCGGCAGACAGGCCGCCACATCTACGCCACCGGCTCCAACGAAGAGGCCGCCAGGCTGTCAGGTGTCCTGGTCGACCGTACCAAGATCTTCGCCTACACGCTCTCCGGCGCCCTGGCCGGTCTGGCAGGCAATGTGCTGATGTCGCGCCTTGTCACCGTACAGCCGAACGAAGGCGTCATGTACGAACTCGACGCGATCGCCGCGGCCGTGATCGGCGGCGCGTCCCTGATGGGCGGTGTCGGCAACATCTCCGGCACCATGATCGGCGCGTTCATTATCGGTGTTCTGCGCAATGGCCTGAACATGGCCGGTGTTTCCGCCTTCATCCAGCAAATCGTGATCGGCTTCATCGTCATTCTCGCGGTCTTCGTCGATCAGATCCGAAACCGGCGCTGACGCGCCTTGTCATCCACCAGCGCATCTTCAAACGGAGGAGAAAACATGAAGAAGCTGATTACGACCGCAATTATGGTAAGCGCGCTTGCGCTGTCCGGTGTGGCGGCTCAGGCAGGTGAAATTGCCGTCATCGTGAAGACGACCAACTCGAACTTCTGGCAGAACGTCAACAAGGGCGCGTCAGCTGCAATCGAGGGCGCTGACGGCCATACCATGACCTTTAACGGCCCGGCTTCTGAATCCGCCGTCGCCGATCAGGTCAGTCTCGTTGAAAACGCGGTCAACCGCGGCGTCAAGGGAATCGTGCTTGCCCCATCCGACCCGGAAGCCCTGGTTCCAGCCGTCAAGAAGGCCTATGAGGCCCAGATCCCCGTCGTCATCATCGACAGCGGTCTGGCTGAAAACGGCAAGGACTACTTCCAGGCCTTCCTCTCGACCGACAATTGTGCCGCCGGCGAACTGGTCGCCGACAAGATGATTTCGGAAGTCGGCACCAAAGGCAAAGTCGCCGTCATGTCCTATGTCGCCGGGGTCGGTTCGGAAATCGGTCGCGTCGGCTGTTTCGTCAAGCGCATCAACGACAAGTCCAGCATCGAGATCGTTGGCCCCTACTACTCCCAGTCTCAGATGGCGACGGCCCTGAACCAGACGACCGACGTCCTTGCTGCAAATGATGATCTTGTCGGCATTTTCGGTGCAAATGAGCCCACAGCCATCGGCATGGCGCGCGCCATCGTGCAGGCGGGCAAGGCCGGCAGCGTTACGGCGCTCGGCTTTGACGGCAACAAGGATCTTCAGGATTTCGTCAGCGACGGAACGCTTGCCGGGACTGCCGTTCAAGGCTCGTTCCAGATGGGCGAACTTGGGGTCCAGGCAATCCTGCAGCTCTTGAACGGCGAGGAAGTTCCGAGCTTCATCGACACGGGTGTCGTCCTGGCCACCAAGGACAATATCGACGATCCGGCCGTTCAAAACGTTCTCTACTGAGCCAACAAGGCCGGAAACCTTCCAACCTCGGGTTTCCGGCTCCCTTTCAGATTTCGATCAGGACCGTTTCATGACACCGCATACGCAGTCTGCTCTCTTTCCCCTTGTGCAGATGACAGGTATCGAAAAACACTTTGGTGGCATCCGCGCCGTCAACAATGTCTCACTGGACCTGTTTCCAGGCGAAGTCGTCGGCGTGCTTGGTCACAATGGTGCGGGCAAGTCCTGCCTGATGCGGATATTGTCCGGTGCGATGGCGCCTAACCAGGGCACCATCAAGGTCAACGGACAGGCAGCGGAGATCCGGTCTCCCCAGATTGCCAGAGAATTCGGCATCGAGACCATTTACCAGACGCTGGCCCTGGCGGATCATCTCAATACACCGGCAAATCTCTTCCTCGGGCGGGAACTCAAGACCCGGTTCGGCAATCTGGACGATGCACGCATGATGTCGGAAGCCGCTCGTGTGCTGAGACGGCTGAACCCGAATTTCAAGAATTTTTCCGATCCGGTCAGCAGTCTCTCCGGCGGTCAGCGCCAGGTCATTGCCATTGCCCGCGCGATCTATTTCGAGGCGAAGATCCTGATCATGGACGAACCGACCGCCGCGCTTGGGCCATCTGAAACGGCCCTGGTCGGCGAATTGATCCAGCAGCTGCGGGCGGAGGGAATTGGCATTCTCCTGGTGAGCCACGACATGCACGATGTCTTTGAGTTGTGCGACCGCGTCGTCGTGATGAACAAGGGCCGTGTCGTCGGCGCGCACGCCATTGACGAGGTCACGAAAGACGACGTGCTCAGTCTCATCATCAAGGAAGAGCTGCCCGCCGACTGGTCCGCCAGGAACCTGGAGGCCATGGCATGATGGACGCAAGAACGGATGTCATGAATTGCCTGGTCTGTGTCGAACCCGGAAATATGGCCCTGGAACTCCGCCCGCGGCCCGTTCAAGCCCCGGAAGGCTGGGTTCTGGTCGACATTGCGGCGATCGGACTATGTGGCACGGACTATCACATTTTCGAGGGCAAACATCCCTTTCTGGACTATCCGCGCGTGATTGGTCACGAGCTGTCCGGCCACATTGCGGAAGGTCCGGACGCCGGCAAACTGGTGGTCATCAATCCCTATGTCTCGTGTGGCAGCTGCAGGGCCTGCCGGCGCGGCAAACCCAATTGCTGCAGCCGGATCCAGGTGCTCGGCGTTCATCGGGACGGCGGCATGTGTTCACGTCTGGCTGTCCCGGCCGAAAACCTCTATCCCGCGGACGGCCTGACGGCGGAGCAGGCTGCCATGGTCGAATTCCTGGCCATTGGCGCGCATGCCGTTGCCCGCTCCGGCGTGGGCAGGGACGACCTCGTGCTTGTCACCGGCGCAGGGCCGATCGGTCTCGGCACGGCTCTTTTTGCCCGGCTGGCGGGCGCCGAGGTGCATCTGCTGGATGTCAGCCAGTCCCGCCTCGAGCTGGCACGAGAGCTTTTCGGCTTCGACCTCGGGCACCGTCCGGGCGAGGATCTGCTTCAGGGCCACCTGAGGGAAGGGTTCGATGCGGTTTTCGATGCGACGGGAAACGCAAAGGCAATCGAAGCCGGCTTTCCGTATCTGGCTCATGGCGGCAGCGCCGTTCTTGTGAGTGTCGTCAAGGATGACATCACCTTCAACGATTCAGAGTTTCACAAGAGAGAGGCGCGGATCATCGGATCGCGCAATGCGCTGAAAGCGGATTTTTACCGAGTGATGGAAGCCATGCGTTCAGGTCAGATCCTGACCGGTGCAATTGCCTCGAAAAAACTGAGCCTTGCCGAGTTGCCGGACCGCTTTCCTGACCTTGCCAGGGATCGCGGGCACCTTGTGAAGGTGCTCGTGGCACCCTGATCGGTACCACTATGGGCAATGTTGGCTTTTGCGCCCGGTCATAGGATGCAACAGACATGGCGCTGCACTTTCCCCGGTTCATGCAAAAAACGCCGGGCATGGCACCCGGCGTTCTTGCATTTGTCTGGCGAAGAACAGGCGCTAACTGCCAAATTGTTCAAAGACCTGCATGACGGCCGGGCTCATGATGATGAAGAACAGAACCGGCAGGAAAAACAGGATCATCGGCACGGTCAGCTTTGGCGGCAGGGAAGCCGCCTTCTGTTCGGCAAGCTGCATGCGCATCTCGCGCGTATCGTCGGCCATGGTGCGGATGGCGGTCCCGACGGGGGTACCGTAGCGCTCGGCCTGGATGAGCGCCATCATCACGTTCTTCACGCCGTCCACGCCCGTCCGCTTGGCCAGGTTCTCATAGGCCACGCGTCTTTCGCTCAGATAGGAGAGCTCCGCCGTCGTCAACGACAGTTCTTCGGCCAGTTCGACGGACTGAACCCCGATTTCCTCGGCAACGCGCTGGAACGCGCCCTCGATCGACATGCCCGATTCCACACAGATCAGCATCAGGTCGAGGGCGTCCGGCCAGGCCCGCTGGATCGTTATCTTGCGCTTGTCGATCTTGTTCTTCAGATAGATATTCGGCAGAAACGCGCCAACACCCGCAATGGCAAGACAGAAGCAGACCTTTGACAGCGCCGGGATCGTCGCCGGCAGGATCAGGAACGCATAGGCGATCGCAAAAACGAAGATGACACCCGGCAGGGCAATTCTGGCCGTGAGGAAATAGTAAAGCGGAGCCGACCCTCGATAGCCGGCCATGCGCAGGCGCTCGACAGTCGTTTCATCCGAGAGCATTTCCTTCAGGTTGAGCCTGTCGACGAAGCTTTTCATCTTCGCCTTGGGCTGGTTGCGCACCGAGGCACGTGCATCGGCCTGGCCAGCCTGAAGGCGCGCCCGCTCCTTGGCCCGCAGCTTGTCCCGCTCAAGAGCCACGGTCTTCATCCGCGATTTCAACGTATCGCGGGACAAGAGCGGCAACACCAGCGAGAAAATGGTGCCTGTGACCGCCACCATGGCCAGAACGGCCGCCAGGAACTGGCTCGATACGATGGTCTCGAGATCCATGACGTGAGCCTCCCTAGAAATCGAAGTTGATCATCTGGCGCATCACCATGACACCCACGAACATCCACAGCAGACAGCCTGCAATGATGATGTTGCCGGTGGTCGTGACAAACAGCGTCATGATGTAATCCGGCGCAATCAGGAACATGATACCGCCAACTGCAAAGGGCATGGCACCGATGATCCCGGCGGAGGATTTTGCCTCCGCGCTGAGCGCCTTGATCTTCCGCTTCATGGCCTTGCGCCCGCGCAGAACCTTCGACAGGTTACCGAGCGCCTCCGCGAGACCACCACCGGCCTTTTGCTGAATGGACACCACAATTGCAAAGAAATTGGCCTCTGGCACCGGTACGCGATCAGGCAGGCGCGCAACGGCTTCGGCCAGGGAGATGCCCATCACCTGGGTCTCGGTGATCTTGCGGAACTCCGTTGCGACCGGCTCGCGCGCTTCACGGGCAACAACCTTGATACAGTCGCCCAGCGGCAGACCGGCTTTCACACCACGCACGATGATGTCAACGCCGTTCGGCAGCTCGTCAAGAAAGGCGTTGAAGCGGCGCTTGCGTTTGCTGGCGACATACCAGCGCGGAAAACCCACGCTGCCGGCAAAGGCCAGGGCAAGGGCAATCAGCAAGTTTCCGCTGCCGAGGATGAAGCCGATCACCAGAAAGATCAGGCCGCAAATGACACTGAAGATGATGAAGTGCTTCATCTCCCATTCCAGGCCGGCCTGTTCCATCTTGGTCTTGAGCGAAATTTTCTGCTGCTTGTCATGCTTGGCCCGCTGACGCTCCTCGAAGTCCTTCAGCTGGTCCTGGATCGACTTCTTGCGTCTGTCGACATCCCGAAGCGCCTTGCGCTGTTTCTCAGATTGCGGGCGCGCGGCAACCGCCTCCATGCGCTGATCCCGGCGCTTGGTTCCCGACAGGGTCGGCGCAAAGATGCTGAAAATGACGCCGCCAACGGCCAGCATGACCAGAAGGGCCACGGCAATACCGGTTATTTCGGGTGTCAGAAACTCTTCCAATCCGGACATGAGACTCAATCCGTTCCTTAATCGGGCACTTCGGCGGCATCGAGCGCCTGCGCCAGGCGCGATTCCTCGCCGAAATACCGTGCACGTTCCCAGAATTTCGGACGTCCGATGCCGGTGGACCGGTGACGACCGATGATGTTGCCATTCGGGTCCTCGCCGACGATGTCGTAGAGGAAAATGTCCTGTGTGGTGATGATGTCGCCTTCCATGCCCATCACTTCCGTAATATGCGTGATGCGGCGAGACCCGTCGCGCAGACGGGCGGCCTGCACCACGACATCGATGGAGGAGACGATCATCTCGCGCAGCGTGCGCGATGGCAGCGAGAAGCCGCCCATCGTGATCATCGATTCAAGGCGGGACAGGGCCTCGCGCGGCGAGTTGGCGTGCAGCGTGCCCATGGAGCCATCGTGACCGGTGTTCATGGCCTGCAGCAGATCGAACGCTTCGGGTCCGCGCACCTCGCCCACGATAATGCGTTCCGGGCGCATACGCAGACAGTTCTTGACCAGGTCGCGCATGGTGATTTCACCCTCGCCTTCCAGGTTGGGTGGCCGGGTTTCAAGCCGCACCACGTGAGGCTGCTGCAGCTGGAGTTCGGCACTGTCTTCGCAGGTGATGATGCGTTCGGTGTTTTCGATATAGGCCGTCAGACAGTTCAGGAGCGTCGTCTTGCCGGAACCGGTACCGCCGGAAATCAGGACGTTACAGCGAGAGCGGCCGATGATCTGCAGGATCGTCGCACCGTCCGGCGTAATGGAGTTGAATTTCGTCAGCTGATCGAGGGTCAGCTTGTCGCGTTTGAACTTACGAATGGTGAGGGCCGGCCCATCGATCGCCAATGGCGGCGCGATCACGTTGACACGAGACCCATCCGGAAGGCGGGCGTCACAGATCGGGCTTGAATCGTCGACCCGCCGGCCAACCTGACTCACGATGCGCTGACAGATATTCATCAGCTGCGCATTGTCCCGGAAGGTAACGCCGGTCTGCTCAACCTTGCCCGAGGTCTCGATATAGACCGTGTGGGCACCGTTCACCATGATGTCCGCGATGTCATCCCGCGCCAGCAGCGGCTCCAGCGGACCATAGCCCAGCACGTCGTTGCAGATGTCTTCCAGCAGGTCTTCCTGCTCGGAAATCGACATGACAACGTTTTTCAGGGCGATGATGTCATTCACGACATCGCGGATTTCGTCCCTGGCATCTTCGGCATCAAGACGTGCAAGCTGCGACAGGTCGATTGCCTCGACCAGCGCATTGAAGATCTGAGCCTTGGTCTCGTAATAATCACTGCCCTTCTTGCGCGGCGACGAGGCGCCGGGTGCCGGCTCAGGTGCCGGAGGCGGTGATGTCGCGGGTTGCGCGGGCTCGGTCTGGATCGGTTGTGGAGCAGGCGGCTCGGGCGCCGGGGCCGGCGCCGACGGCGCAGGCATGTCCTTCAGCCCGGGAACGCCTCCCGGCCGGATGGTCTGGGGACCAGACGATGAACTGCCACGTCTTCCAAACATAACGACTTATCTGCTCCGCTGTAGGACCGGTCAGCCGGTCTTCCGCTTAAATTTCGAGAACAATCCGCCAAGACCGGGCCGCGCCGACCTGGTCGGCTGGGCTTTTCCGGACACGGACTGCGCCAGATCTTCGAACATGCGCGCAATGGCGTGCTTGTTGTCGACCTCACCGATCATCTGACCGTTGTTGGCAGCCGTCCCAAACAGCTGCGGCTCAAAGGGAATGGCTGCCTGAACGGTCAGGCCAAGGGCGCTGGCAAACTCGTCGGGTTTGATTTCCGGCCGCTTCGGCACGTTCACCTTGTTCATCACCAGGTGAGGCGGCCGATCGTTCGGGCGCAACTGCTTGAGCATATCGACCGTGTTCTTCGCGTTGCGCAAATTGGCCAGGTCCGGCTCGGCAACCATCACGATCTCGTCCACGCTCAGGAGCGTCTGCTTGACCCAGGCGTTCCAGGCATGCGGCACGTCAAGGACCACTTGCGGAACACTGGCGCGCATCGTTTCGATCAGCTGCTCAAACGACTTCTCACCCTGGTCATAGGTCCGCTCCAGGGTCGCCGGGGCCGCCAGGAGACTGAGGTGTTCGTTGCATTTGGACAGGATCCGGTCGAGATAGGTCTCGTCCAGGCGTTCAGGCGCAGAAATGGCCTCAAAAACACCCTGCAGGGGGTCCTGGTTGTAGTCCAGTCCTGCCGTGCCAAAAGCAAGGTCCATATCGGCGACGACAACTTCGGCCTGGAAACTCCGCGCAAGGGACCAGGCGCCGTTATGGGCGACTGTCGACGCACCGCAACCGCCCTTGACCCCGAAGAATGCGATCGTGCGACCGAGCGGCTCGGCGTCCGGATCAGCATAGAGCTCACCGATCGCGCCGATCAGCTGGAACACGCTGACGGGTGTGACCAGGTATTCGCTGACCCCGCGCGATATCAGGTCGCGGTAGAGGGTCACGTCGTTCACGTCGCCAATAACGATCACCTTTGTGCCGGCATCGCAGTATTCGGCGAGATGATCGAGGCTGGAGACAAGATCCTCGCGATTTCCGGAGGTCTCCACCACGATCAGGTTCGGGGTTGGCGCCTGTTCGAAGGTCTCGATCGCGGACGGTATGCCGCCCATGTCGAGCTTCAGGTGCGCCTTGGCCATACGCCGGTCTTCCATGGCAGCTTCCGCCGTGCGCATGGTGCCGTCCGTCTGGCAGAAAGCATGTATGGTGATGCGCGGAACGGCTCCAATATGCATGCCTTCGTCGCTGCCGCCATAAGACTGATGGGACAGCTCGGATATGGGGTCCATGTAACCGGACATATTTTTCAAGTCTGGATTGGCACTCATATTATCACCTAGTCTTCTGCGATCTCGGCTCCGACACCTTCATTGTAGTCGGAGGCTGTCACGTCGCCCTTCCGGTAGTTCTCCAGAACCACGGCACGGCGTCCCTGGTCGGCAGGCGTCGACGCCCGCGGTGTCAGCAGGTCGGACGGATTGACGACCATGGCAGCCAGGTTCGCCTGAGTGGCGCAGCCGTAGTTTTCGTAGTCCTCATTCCGGTTGAAATGCCCACCGATGTTCTGTGGCCAGGCACCGCACTCGCCGGCGGTTGCCTTCATCTTCGGATAGGACAGCCTTATAGGTGCATCTGCCGATGCATCCTGAACCGCGTAGGTGCGCGTGCTGATCCGTGACCTGGAAACACCGCCCTGCTGCAGGGCCTTGCGGATCTGTGGCGTCACCGCGTGCACCGCAGCTTCGTTGGCTCCACCCGACGGCACCAGGATCTCGACTGCCCCATTTCCATGCTGCCGGCTGTCGACACCAAAGGAGCTGATGGTTCCGACGATCGGTCCGCTGAGCCGTCGCGTATTCCGACCAAGCGGCAGATCCAGTGTCTCCGGCGCTTCGGTCACCACGATCGGATGCCTTAGCTGATAGTCATTGGAAGCAAGCAGTGCTGCGGGCTGCTGGGTCTGACTTTGGCACCCCATCACAGCAAGGCATCCGGTGAGGACAAGTGCGGTTCTGGGAGCGATCGCGATCCGGATCATTTTTTTCGTCTTCATCCGTCCGTCCTCACTTGTAAATGAATCCGACCTGGCCGTGATACGTGCCTTCGGCGGTCCCGCTGGGGCTAAAGATCTTGTTCAACCGGTTCAGGAAGACTGTCTCGGCATCCGTTGGAATGACGAAGTTCTTGTCCGGGCGCTGAAGCTTGCTCGCCGCGACCGGCTGCACCACGTAGGGCGTCACAAAAACCACCAGTTCGGATTGCTGCCGGAGGAAGTCCCGGCTTTTGAACAAGCTGCCGAGAATCGGCACTTGCATCAGGCCGGGAACACCATCCACAGCCTGCTGGTAACGTTCTTTCAGCAGCCCGGCCATCACGAGCGTACCGCCGGAAGGCAATTCCATGGTCGATTCAGCGCGCCGTACCTTGAGAGCGGAAATCGTGATGTTGGAGAAGGTAACCGCCCCCTCGTTGCTGAGCTCACTGACTTCCGTCTTGACGCGCAGGCTGATCCGCCCGCCAGAAAGAACCACTGGCGTAAAGTCCAGGCCAACACCGAATTTCTTGAACTCAACGGTGACTTCGTTGTTGTCCTGGGAGATCGGGATCGGGAATTCGCCGCCGGCGAGAAAGCTCGCATTTTCGCCCGAAATGGCTGTCAGCGTCGGTTCCGCGAGCGTCCGGATAACGCCGTCGCGCTGCAGCGCGTCGATCTGTGCGGTGATGGAGGTTGCCCCTCTGGCGAATTGCATGCCCCCGACCGCCTGGTTGACGATGTTCGGGTTCACGGTGAAATTCGGCAGATTCTGGAAGAAAGGCGTGAAGTTGCCTGTTCCGACGGTGCCGGAGAACTGAACCCCGAGCTGCTTGATAATCGACCGCTCGACTTCGGCAACCGTCACTTTCAGATGCACCTGATCCTTGCCTTCGACGGCAATCAGATTGACGACTTCCGAGCCGCTTTTTGCGCCTTCGAACTTGGCGGCAATGTCCGCGGCCTGCTGTGCTTCAAGCGTGCTTTTCGCGCTCCCGCTCAGAATCACACTTCCATTGACCGATTCGGCATGGATTCGCGTGCCGGGGATGAGTTTGCGAATGATACGGGTCAGATCGGAAGTGTCCTTCTCGACCCGGACGTCAAAGCTGGCCAGTTCCCGGCCACTGCGGCTGAATAGCACCAGGCGCGACTGGCCGGCGGTGTTGCCGATGACAAAGATCCGACGAGGGGTCCTGAGGACCGCATCCGCGATTTCGGGGTTCGACACCAGCACATCGGCGGCGTCTTCCGCGAGATTGATCACCACCGAGCGGCCAACCCCCACATTCAGAATGCGTCCGATGGCTCGTTCACCGGCAGCAACATGAACCTGGCTGGGAAAATTGCCTTCGGCTACCGCCGCAGGCACCGATCCTGCAAGGAGCGTTCCAGCGAGCATAGCCGTGGCTGCAATCTGTTTCAGAAAGTGTTTCATCGCGCCCCTCACGCTGGACGTTCTCTTGTAAATCTGGGTCATTGCGAACCTGCCTGGCTGGTCACGCCAAATTTCACGTAACTGACGCCGCGCCGACGGGTGTCTTCCGCGACAGCATCGTCGGCGGAATCCTGCGCGCTACGCAGGGCCAGATCGATCGTGCCGACTTTCTGCGCCTGGGCCACGACCTCCGACTGTGACAGTGTCAGCTCCAGTGTCGCGGTTTTCTTCGGGTTCAGACTTTTCTTGTCCTGCTCGCCGGCGGTTGTCGTGTCGATCGCCAGAACCCGCACATTTTCAAGAATGGTTTCGCTGATCGCTCCGGTGTCGGATTTGCGCGTGAGAATAAGATCGACCTTGTCTCCCGGCAGGATGAAACCGCCTGCGGTCGTTTCCGCATCCACGCTCACCGCGATCGCCCGTTTGCCTTTGGGCAAGATGGCAGCCATGAAACCCTTGTCGGTGTTGATCAGACGTTCGGGACGGATCGGCTCACCGGCGAAAATCGGAGCCTTGGCGATTCGGCCCAGATAGTCTTCCTCAGCTCCCGGGTTGACAGCCTTGCTGACCACGCCAAGAGGAATGGCATCTTCAGGCCAATCCGCCCAGGTCATGTCTTCGGCTGCGAGTTTTCCGCCAAGCTGAATGTCTTTCTTGGCGACCAGAACCAGTGCTTTTTTCTGTTCCGGTGCCTCGGTAACGACAACCTGTTCAGGCTTGCCTCCCGACAGCATCACCATTCTAAAGGCGATGATGCCAGCGGCAACGGCGATTGCCAGAACGAAAATTCGAGCGATTTTCATGACCTAAACCCAATATTCCTGTGCAGACTCGCACTGTTCATTTCTTAGAATGAGGGGTAATTGGTCAAAACATGGTTAATCAGATGTAGATGTTTTCAGTTAATATCCGTTAACTTTACTGAAAACTTTCTTAATTTTTTTTCAATTTGCGAAAAACTGATCGATCTTCGCCTTCTAACTCTGCGGACGAAACCCGTTTGATGGCACACCCGTCAAGTCGACACCAGTTCCCACCCGTCAACAAGAGCATTCAGCGCCGACTGTGTCCGGATCGGCTCGCAGATCGGTAGAAGAGGACCCGGCGGTCACAAAAAACCCGCCAGACGGCGGGTATCACACGGCGGGTATCACTTGGTGACCACGACCGGAAGGTCGGTGGGACCGCTTCTCTAACTAGCCGACATACGCGAACCAGATGGTCGACGGATAGACCTGCAGACCGGCGACCGCAATCGCAATGCCGTAGGGAATGCCGCTCTTGGCGTCATGCAGACGCGCAAACCAGTCCTGCCTGGCCAGGGCATTGGGCACCAGGACCACACGGCGCATGAGAAGAAGGCCGATCGTCAACATCGCACCATAGAGTGCGACCAGCAAAGTGAATTCCGCCAATTGGGGGGTGAAGCCGATCCACAGAGCGATGGCACTGATGAACTTCACATCACCACCGCCCATCCAGCCTGCCGCGAAGAAGCCGAAGCAAACCAGGAAGACCGGCAACAGTCCGAGCAGATGCAGGCCCCAGCCGGTCAGGGGAAGCCCGGTGACAAGCGCAACCACGGCAAAACCGGCCACCAGCAGCAGGGCAACCCTGTTCTGGATGGTCATGGTCAGGAGATCCGATGCGCCACCAAAGGCAACAAGCATCGGGAAGATCACCAGGATCGCAGCTTCGCTCATTGGTCTTTCACTCGGCTGTTGGTCGATGACCGCAATCGTATCGGGAGACAGTTAACGTTTCGCAGCCATGGGGCCGTGAAACGCAAAAACGGGCAGAAATCTGCCCGTTTCGCGTCGTCTTGCGCTTGCGCGCCAAACGTAGACTTATTCGCCGCCGATCGATGCAGAGTCGAGCGAGTCCTGAATAGCGGTGAAGACGCCTTCCAGAGACGTACCGGTGAGCTGCAGAGCGCCGATGATGACGATGGACAGCAGGCCGGCAATCAGGCCGTATTCAATTGCAGTTGCGCCGGATTCGTCTTTTACGAAACGGTTGATAAGGTTTTTCATGTGTTTGCTCCAAGTACCACTGAGTTGACAGCTTCAAAGTCCGACGGATCTTTTTTTGTCCGTTCGAACATGAACTCACCCTAGGACAGAGAGCTTTCCAACCAGTTAAATTTACCATCCATCTTTGAAAAAACGCTGACAAATATGACTATAGTTAACAACAGGTATAGATAAAATTGAGTTAAAGCAATTTAAAAACTTTGAAATAAAAGCCGACATTCAAGTATTACTCCTTTTTTCGATCTCTGCATACTCAAATTCGATGTGAGTCCGGAGATTTTTCATTCAGCTTTTATTAATAATTGCATCAACAGGAAATATTTCTACTCGAATGAGTGTGTTAGAATTTCGCTCAAGTCGCATGAGCCGCCTTCCTGCTCGATTGAATACAGAATCCAGGTTGCGCTCATCGGCAAGCGTCGCACAGCGTCGGTTTACACTTCTTGAGCCGCGTCGTTAGCAGATCGTTCACCACGTTTGCTGCATGCTGTCGCAGGAACGAATTCATATGGAGTACCCATAAGCATGTTTACGAACATACTGAAATGGACAGGCGTGCTTGTGTTAGCGCTTCAGGCTGGAGCGGTGGCAGCGCAGGATGGTCCCGTCATGGTCACGGTGGATCGTGCGAAGATTTTCCGCATTGATGACGGCGCTTCCGCGGTTATTGTCGGCAATCCCTTCATCGCGGACGTTGCCATGTTCGATCAGAACACCGTGGTGATTACCGGCAAAAGTTATGGAACCACCAATCTCGTCATTCTCGACGCGAACAACACCCCCATCGTCGACGAAGTCATAACTGTAAGGGCTTCTGAAGAGGATGTGGTTCAGGTCTACCGCAAAACCGCCCGTGCGACCATGTCATGTAATCCGGTTTGCGAACCAACCCTTCGCCTTGGCGACTCCGATGGCGCGTTCGAGGCGGCTGCCAATCAGGCCACCAACCGCAATTCGTTGGCCATTGAAGCAGCGGGCGGGAAAAACTAGTCCTGAGGTCGAATTCGGAGCTCGTATCGCATGTACCGCAAAATTCGGCTTTTCCTGTCTGGAACAGGACGAAAAGGAAAGGATCTGGCCAAAGACCGCGACGGCGTAACCGCCGTTGAGTTCGCCCTGGTTGCCTTGCCGTTTTTCACGCTGGCGTTCGGCATCATCGAAATTGGCCTTGCTCATTTCGCCAACCGCCTTGTCGACAATGCCGTTGTGGAGGCGTCCCGTTTGATCCGCACGGGACAGGCCCATAGCGGGGGCCTGTCGGCCGCAGGCTTCAAGACCGCCGTGTGCGATTCCATGCCCGGTTTCATGTGCGACGAGGACCGGATCGTCGTCGAGATCAACTCAATCGACGATTTCTCCGACGCATCATCTCTCGACGATCTCTACGACGACGAGGGCAATCTGAGGGAAGACACGGCTTACGAGATCGGCGACTCCACTTCGATCGTTGTAGTGAACGTCATCTACAAATGGCCCATGGCGACGGCCATCCTGAAATTCGACAGCACAGACAACGGCTATGAGCGCCACCTGACATCAACCATGGTGTTTCGCAATGAACCCTTCAACTGATTTCGATCTCAAAGGTCACTGCCGCGTCATTTGCTCTTGTGTCGCGAAACGCAAGCTGTGGAAAGACACGCGTGCGGTCGCGGCTACGGAGTTTGCGCTCATCCTGCCGGTCATGTTCCTTCTTCTCATCGGAATGGCAGAAGTTACCGGGGCGATGAACCAGGATCGCAAGGTGGCCCGCATCTCAAATGCGGTGACCGACCTGGTGGCACAGGCGGAAACCGTCACTGAAGCCGAGCTCCTGGCTGTGATGGATCTTGGCGAGCAGGTTCTTGCGCCCTATCCTGCCGACGAACTCGAAATCATCATCGCAAGTGTTACCTTTAACGAAGATGGTGACGCTGAAGTTGATTGGAGCTTCGATTCCGGCAGCAGCAATCCTTGGGCCGAGGGGTCGGAACCGCCAATTACCTTGCCGGACACCATTGTCTCTCCCAATTCGTCCATCGTCGTCGGGGTCACGACCTTGAACTATTCTCCGCCCTTTGCCGGCATCTTCACCGACTACTTCACGCGGAAGGACGCATTGGAGCTGTCTCACACCTACTATCTGCGCCCGCGGTTGACCGGCACCGTCCAGTGCTCGAATTGTTAGAAATCCGCCCATTCTGACGCCGTGACGAGAGCCTTTTCTCAGCTCGTTTCGGCCCTACATGTTCTCCCGTATTTCTACCGTCGCATTCTGAGGGTACTCTCCCGAAAATTGCTGCGCTGCAAAATGCATTTCAGGACGGGATTACGGGAAAATGGCGACCAACAGGACATATGACCAGATCAAGATAGGCGACAGCGCAGAAATCGTGCGCGAGTGCTCCTCCAACGATCTGCTGGTCTTTGCGCATGCGTCGGGCAATCGCAACCCCATTCATCTCCCGGACACGGACTGGACCGGCGACGGTGTCGTCGACAAGCCGACTGCGCCTGCCATGTGGGTAGGTGGCCTTGCCTCGGCCGTGCTCGGCAACATTCTTCCCGGACCCGGAACGGTTTACAAGGCCCAGTCCTTCCGGTTTCTCGGCCGTGCAGCCGTCGGCGACAAACTCACGGTCAAGGTCGTTGCCACCGAGAAGAAGGACGACAACACCGTTCTGTTCGAATTGAGCGTGACCCGGGGTGACGGCGTCCGTCTTGTCGAGGGTGTCGCCGAGGTCACCGCCCCGACGGAAACCATCGAATTCGATTCCAGTGAGATCCCGGCCCTGCTGGTACAGCGGCACCGGCACTTCAACCGGATGATCGAGCTGGCAAAAACCCTGCCGGCCCTGCCAACCGCCGTCGCGGCACCCGATGACCCGAATTCGCTCGAAGGCGCGCTCATGGCGGCCCGCGAGGGACTGATCAACCCTATCCTGATCGGCGCGAAAGACAGGATAGATGCCGCCGCCAAGGAACTTGGCGAGGATATCAGCGGCTACGAACTGATCGACATCGAAGATGAAATGGAAGCTGCGGGGCGCGCTGTCGCCATGGTGCATGAGGGCCGCGTCAAGGCGGTCATGAAAGGGCATCTGCACACGGACCACCTGCTGCATCACGTCGTGAAACGCGACGGTGGCCTGCGTACCAAGCGGCGCATCAGTCATGTGTTCGTCATGGACATTCCCGGCCGCAAGACGCCGGTTCTGATTTCCGATGCTGCCATCAATATTTCACCTGATCTCAACACCAAGGTCGACATCACCCAGAATGCGATCGACGCCGCCCGCGCGCTCGGCCTCGAGATGCCGCGCGTCGGCGTTTTGTCGGCGATCGAGACCGTCAATCCCGCCATTCCCTCCAGCCTGGATGCGGCGGTGTTGTCGAAGATGGCGGAACGCGGTCAGATCACCGGTGCCGTGGTCGATGGCCCCCTGGCCATGGACAATGCCATCGATGTCCAGGCCGCCCGCACAAAGGGCATCACGTCGCTGGTGGCCGGACATGCCGAAGTGCTGATCGTACCCAATCTGGAATCCGGCAACATGCTGGCCAAGGAGCTGACCTTCATTGCCCATGCGGAGGCCGCCGGCCTTGTCATCGGAGCAAAGGTACCCGTCATGCTGACAAGCCGAGCCGATGACGGCCGGGCACGCCTTGCGTCCTGCGCACTCGCGCTGCTTTACACGCATTGGCAGGCAAATGGCGTGCCGGCCGGGATTCTGGACCGCGAGGAAGACTGATCATGGAACAGGTCATCCTGGTTCTGAATTCCGGATCTTCCTCCATCAAATTCACGCTTTACACCGCACAGCAGGAAATGCTGTCCGGGCAGATTTCGGGTCTCGGGGCAACGCCGCATATCAAACTTGCATCCGAAGTGACCGAAACCAGGATCGACCGTCCGCTCCGTGCCGAGGAAGGCAGAAACCATTCGTCGGCCATGGGCACCCTGTTGCCTCTGCTGGAAGACGAGCTTGACGGACGTAGCGTCGACGCGGTCGGACACCGGGTTGTTCATGGCGGTGTTGTTCACTCAGACCCACTGCGGATCACACCCGAGGTACTGAGCGACCTTCGCGCTCTGGAACCGCTTGCCCCGTTGCACCAGCCTCATAATCTTGCCGGTATCGAAGCGGCCACAGAGGCCTTTCCGGACGCCTTGCAGACGGCCTGTTTCGATACGGCGTTTCACCGCAAGCACCCCTGGGTCAACGATACCTTCGCCCTGCCCCGAGCGTATTACGAGGAAGGCGTGCGGCGTTACGGCTTTCATGGCCTGTCTTACGAATTTATCTGCAGTTACCTGCGGTCGACGCGCCCTGACGCTTTCGCCGGCCGGGCGATCGTCGCCCATCTGGGCAACGGTGCCTCCATGTGCGCAATCCGCGATGGCCAGAGCATCGGCTCCACCATGGGCTTTACCGCGCTGGACGGGCTGCCCATGGGCACCCGCTGCGGCCAGCTGGATCCGGGCGTCGTGCTGTATCTGCTGACCACAAAGGGCATGTCGCCGGAGGAAGTGTCGGATCTTCTTTACAAGGACTCCGGTCTGAAAGGGCTGTCCGGTATCAGCCAGGACATGCGCACGCTCACTGAGAGCGACGATCCGAAAGCCGCCGAAGCCATCGACTATTTCGTGTTCCGCATCCGCCGGGAACTTGGCGCGATGGCCGCTGTTCTGGGAGGTCTGGACACGATCGTCTTTACCGGCGGTATCGGCGAAAACGCGGCACTGATCCGGGAAAAAGTCTGCGCTGGCCAGGAGTGGCTCGGCCTTGCCATAGACAAGGCCAGAAACGACGCCTGCGATGAGGACATTTCCGCATCCGGCTCCAGCATCAAGGTGCTGGTCATCCCCACCAACGAAGAGGAAATGATCCGCCGGCATACGGAGAAGCTGCTCAACGAAAAGACGGTCGCGACCTAGCGTCCTTGCGGGTTCAAGAGGGTCGCATATTCCTCTTCAAAGGTGCGCAGGACAGGCCGGAAATCGCCGTGCACCACCGGCTCGAAACCGCCCGGCAGATCCGGTTCAATCGCCAGATAGGCATCCGGCGCCTCGCGGCGGAGATCCATCAGACCGGCCCTGATGCGCCGTTTCAATTCATCCGGCAGGTCCTTGCGCAGGCTGTGGGCGGAATAGGGGATCGGCGGTGATCGCCAGACAATCTCGAGGTCGTTGAAACCGCGGCCGCCGGAGACATAGAAATCATTGAGCGTGCCGGCGGTGTAGCCGTTCTTGGCTTCGCCTGCCAGGGTCGACCAGGCAAGGCTCGCCTGCACGCGGCCATCCAGGATCGCACGCAAACCTTCAACGGGGTCCTGAACCTCCACCAGCGCACTGAAATGAACCCGCGCATTGATACCGTCGGCGGCCAGGTTGGTGAGAGGAACCCGGTATCCGGTCACCGCATGGGCGCCACCAACGGCCAATCGGGTGCCCTTCAGATCAGCCAGTGTGTTTTTGTCGCCGTTTCGTTTGGCGACAAGGATGGCATAAAACCGTGCCGGAAAATCGTCGGGGGCGGCCGTCACCAGAGGCTCGATACAGGCGCAGAGCTGGTGCACGGCGGCATATCCGGACGGTGACAGCCTGGCATAGTCGATGCGGCCGGCGGCAAGCGCCTCGATGGCATCGGCCATCGTGTCCATGAGGAACAGGTCGACCGGCATGTCCGCGACATCCTCCAGCGCCAGGCGGAAAGGCTCGACACGCTCGCGTGCCGTTTCATCCGCCGCGACGATCACGCCAAGGCGCAACCGGTCCGGCATACCGGTTTCCTCCTGCGCCTGCGTCAAAGTGGCCAGACAGGCCAGCAACAATGACAGGCCCGCGAGAACCAGGATCTTGGCAGACATCACATTCCGGACATAAGGTTCTGATGAAACGTACAAAATATCGCCCCGCCCAGACATACACCATTCTCACTTGCTTCGGACCGGCCCGCATGAGCGACCCTATCACGACCGTCGTCTTCGATATAGGAAATGTCCTGATCGAATGGAATCCCGAACACCTCTATTCCAGGCTCATTCCCGATGAAAAAGAGCGTGCACACTTTCTGGAATCGGTCTGTTCGATGGACTGGAACCTGGCACAGGATCTCGGCCGGTCCTGGGAGGAGGCTGTCGACGCCCTGTCGCAGCAACACCCGGACAAGGCCGATCTGATTGCGGCCTATTCCACCCATTGGCATGAGATGGTTCCAGGAGAAGTCCCGGGCACACCTTCCCTGCTTGAAACCCTGAAGGCCTCGGGCACGCCGCTTTACGCCATCACCAATTTTTCAAACGAGAAATTCGCCGAGTGTCAGTCCCGGTTCCCGTTTTTGAAGTCAAGCTTCCTGGACATTGTCATTTCCGCTGAAGAACGGTTGATCAAACCCGATCCGGCAATCTACCGGCGCCTGTTTGATCGCAATGGTCTTGATCCGAAGGCCTGCCTCTTCATCGATGACAGCGACAAGAATATTGCCACTGCGCGCCAGCTGGGCATGAGGGGTCATCATTTCACCGGGGCCGAGGGCCTCAAAGGTGATCTGCTTGATCTTGGATTGCTGCCTGCCTGACGAGGCTATCCTTCAAATCCCTCAAGGACATTGACACAGTTGGTGCCAAGCGCATCGACCGCGTAACCGCCTTCCATGACGAAGATGGTCGGGACACCGACCTTCTTGAGCCGTTGGCCGAGACGCAGAAAATCTTCGCTGGTGAATTTGAAGCCGGAGATCGGGTCGTGCTCATAGCAGTCCATGCCAAGCGATACGATCAGCGCTTCCGGTTTGTATACAAGCAGCCAGCGGCAGGCTTCTTCCAATGCCGGGGTGTATCCGTCCCAGTCGGTGCCGAGCGGCAAGGGCCAGTTGCGCGTGAAGCCGGTCCCGGCATGTTCGCCGGTCTCGTCCGCAAAGCCCAGAAAATAGGGATATTCCTCTTTTGGATCGGCATGGATCGACAGGAACAGTATATCGGGCCTGTCATAGAAGAGGGCCTGCGTGCCGTTGCCGTGATGGTAATCGACATCCAGGATCGCGATCCGGTGAAGGCCGTAATCCCGCAGATACTGCGCCGCCACGGCGGCGTTGTTGAAAAAGCAGTAGCCACCGAAGAAATCGAACCCGGCATGATGGCCGGGCGGCCGACAGAGGGCGAACGCCGACTGTTCGCCGTCCAGGATCATCTTGGCCGCCGTCAGCGCAGTGTCGACCGACGCACGGGCAGCCTTGTAAGTGTGTTCGCCGACGGGCGTGCCGGCATCCATGGAGTACCGGCCCAGCAGACCATCGATATGTGTAACGGACACATCCTGCCTGAGGCTGCGGATGGGCCAGACAAACGGAAATGCTTCCTTGGTGCGGCCCGCGGCCGTCCATTGTTCCCAGAACCCTTCCAGAAAGGAAACATAGTCGGGTGAATGAACCCGCTGCAGTGGCCGGATTGGAAACTCTTCCGGTGCAAGGATGTCACCGACATTCCTGTCACGGACGGTTTTGAGCACTATTTCTGCGCGACTTGGAATCTCAACGGCCGGTTTCAACTCGCCGTCGGAAATCTCTTGAGCCGGCGCATGCGCAAGCTGGGTGTCTGAAAAAACCGTCTTCACAAGCTGCCCCCGGTTCCCTTGCCATGACCATAGCCGATGCAGGTAATGTAACCCAAATCAGGAAAAACGGAATTCCGTAACGTGACTATAAGTCTCTGAGGGCCGTAACAAAACACTGGTGAACCCGTCCCGGTTGACACTGTCCGGCCAGCGCTGTGCCTCCAGGCAGAGACCGGCATGCGGACCGTAGCGTTTTCCCTCCAGTCCCGGCGCCTGTACGTCGATCCCACCGGCATCAAAAAGCTGCAGGCCAGGCTCCGTCGTCCAGACTTCCATGCGCCGGTCTCCCGCCGCATCCTCCAGCGCCGCGGCAAATTCGACGCTCTCTCGCGGCGCGTCGGAGAGGCAGAAATTGTGATCGAAGACAACGGTCTCCTCGCCGGCCCGCCGCCGCAGCTTGCGTCCATCCTGAAAGTCGTAAGGCGTCCAGGCCACCTTGCGCACTTCACCGGTCGGGATCAGGTCCTCATCGACAGGCAGGTAGCTGTCTGCAGCAATTTCAAGGGTGTGATCAAGGATCGTGGCGCTGCCATCCAGATTGAAATAGCTGTGCTGGGTCAGGTTGACGGGCGTGGTCCTGTCGGCGGTCGCCGTGATCTTCATGCGCAGGGCACCGGTGCCGGTCAGCGTATAGCGCAACAGCACCTCGACACGTCCAGGATAGCCCATGTCGCCGTCTTCAGAGACAAGTTTGAGCAGCACGCTGGCCTTGTCGCTCTGCTCCAGTTGCCAGACACGCCGTGAAAAGCCACGCGCGCCGCCATGCAACTGGTGGCGCCCCCTTTCATTGACATCGAGCTGATGCTCCTGACCGTCAATCGTCATCCGGGCGCCGGCAATGCGATTGGCACAGCGACCGGCAACGGCTCCGAAATAGGGTGAATGATCCAGGTAGCTTTGCAGGTCTTCAAAGCCAAGGACAACGGTTTGTCCGTCGACCTTGAGATCACGGATGATTGCCCCCAAGGTCAGGACCGAGGCTTGAAGTGTGCCTTTTCTGAGTGAAATCTCGTGAACGACCTCGCCGTCGGGCAAGACACCAAATTCCCTGATCATCATTCACTCCGGCAGCAGGTCGTCAGAATAAGCTGACCAAGAAGGACGGCCGCTGACAATTGCGACCGTCCGTCCATCGGTCAAATGGTCTGGTTGTATTCACCAACTTCCGGGTTCTCGCGCAGGACACCGTCAACAGCCTTGAACATGGCATGCAGACGCTCTTCGGAGACCGGGCTTTCCACCACAACGACCAGCTCCGGCTTGTTGGATGAGGCGCGAACCAGTCCCCATGTGCCATCCTCGCTGACAACGCGGACACCGTTGACGGTAATCAGATCGGTGATCGCCTGTCCGGCAACCGTCTCGCCCTTCGCCTTCATGTCCTGGAACCGCGCCACGACCCGGTCGACGACGTCATACTTGATCTCGTCGGCGCATTTCGGCGACATGGTCGGCGAGCCCCAGGTCTTGGGCAGGTCCCGGCGAAGATCCGCCATGGTCTTGTTCGGGTTGCGGTCCAGCATGTCCAGGATCGCGATAGCGGAGACGAGGCCATCGTCATAACCACGGCCAATCGGCTTGTTGAAGAAATAGTGGCCGGATTTTTCAAAGCCGACGACTGCATTCAGTTCGGTCACCCGGCGCTTGATATAGGAATGACCGGTCTTGAAATAATCCGCCTTGGCGCCGTTGGCCTGCAGCACCGGATCGGTGTTGAACAGCCCGGTCGACTTGACGTCGACGACGAACTGGCTGTTCGGGTGCAACGCTGAAATGTCCCTGGCCAGCATGACACCGACCTTGTCGGCGAAGATCTCCTCGCCTTCATTGTCGACCACGCCACACCGGTCGCCGTCGCCGTCGAAGCCGAGACCGACCTCCGCACCGACTTCCAGGACCTTGTCCCGGAGCGCGTGCAACATCTTCATGTCTTCCGGATTGGGATTGTATCGCGGAAAGGTGTGGTCAAGATCCGCGTCGAGCGGAATGACCTCTGCGCCAATCGCCTCCAGGATCTTCGGGGCGAACGCACCGGCCGTGCCGTTGCCACAGGCCGCAACCACCTTGATCGGACGCTTCAGCTTGGCCCGTTCCGTCAGGTCCTTGAAATAGACGTCCGGAAAGCCGTCCACGAAACGATAGCTGCCGCCACCCTTCAGGTCGAATGCGGCTTCCAATACGATTTCCTTCAAGCGCCCCATCTCGTCCGGACCGAACGTCAACGGCCGGTCGATGCCCATCTTCACGCCCGTCCAGCCATTGTCGTTGTGAGACGCCGTGATCATCGCAACGGCGGGCACGTCCAGCGCAAATTGCGCGAAATAGGCCATTGGCGACAGGGCCAGGCCAATGTCATGAACATTGATGCCGGCTGCCATCAGACCATTCACGACCGCCATCTTGATGGTCGAGGAATAGCCGCGGAAATCATGACCGACGACAATGTCCGGCCGGACACCCCGCTCGTGGATGAGCGTGCCGATCCCCATGCCGAGCGCCTGCATGCCCATCAGGTTGATTTCTTTTTCGAACAGCCAGCGGGCATCGTATTCGCGAAAGCCGGTCGGCTTCACCATGGGAAGAGATTCATACTCAAGCGTGTTGGGCGTCAAACTCGGAAGGGGTTTCGGAAACATCAATGCCTCACAATGCCGAAGAATAGAAACGGACGTATCATGCCGCACGAGCGGCAGGGCAGATCACTGCACCAGTACTAGCGTGCCGCCCGACATGTCAAACCGTTCCAGTCGGTTAAGGACAGACATGCCCAGCAGGGGCTGCCCCAGACTGACATCTTTCAGGACAAGGGCGTCAATGTCGTCCAGGCGAATGTCGCCGAGGCGCAGGCCGTCGATGACTGTGCGAGCGCCCCGGGCCGTGCCGTTTGCCGTTCGGATCGGGATGGTGAAATCGGATTCGCTCAGGAAGATGCCGATGTCCTCTGCAACGGATTCCGGAAGTACGGTCACGGTCGCTCCCGTATCGACCAGCATATCGACAAAGGTGCCGTTAAGACGCGCCTCGGCCACAAAGTGTCCGGCTCCGTTTCTCGAGATGCGGTAGATCCGCTCGCCAGTGTCCGCCGTGTCATCGACTTTCAAGCCGCTGTCCACCCTGGGCGTGTCCTGCGATCCCAGCCTCTTTTCAACGAGGATCGGGACCAGGGGCGCGAGGGCGAGAAAAACCAGTAAGATGACGGCAAACCGTATCATGCCAAACCTAGCAGTTCAGGGTTGCCTCTCCCTATCACGGTTTCCTTAGCAGGCTGTAAAACCGGGATGCTGCACCGTCAGACAATCTGATCGGCCAGGCGCGCTATGTCCGTCTGGTGAGGCGCGCTGGATTGCGCACCTGTCACGGTGCAGGCGAGTGCACCTGCGGCAATGCCCTCCTTGAGGGCACGGTCGAAAGGAACATCCCGATCCAGTGCCGAGGCAACAGCGCCGCAAAACGCATCGCCGGCGCCGGTCGTGTCCACGGCCGCGACTTGCGGCGACGTGTAGCGGTAGCGCGTCTTTTCGGTGCGTGCCAGAACGCCGTCAGCCCCGAGCGTGACGATGATCGAGCGCTCGGACGTCGCCAGCCGTTCCGCAAAGGATTCTGGATCTCCCGGAATACCCAGGCGATCCGCGATCGCGACCGCTTCGCTCGTGTTGACCACAACGGTCCTGGCCATATCGAAACAGGCGCGCAGATCCCCTTCCGGTACGGGCGCCGGGTTCCAGAACACCGAGGCACCAGCCTCCCTGGCCAGCAAACTGGCCCTGGCGGCCTGCGCGAACGGCACCTCTCCCTGGATCAGCAAAATGTCCCTGGAAGAGAACCCACCCTCGAGCCAGCCCGCATCGACACGGGCGTTCGTGCCGCTGGCGACGATAATCTGGTTCTCGCCTGATGGGTCGATGCCGATAAAGGCCAGACCGGTCGATCCGGCAAGCGTCCGGATACCGGACAGATCAACACCGGAGGCGCGCAGGTTTTCCAGCGCCAGTTCGGCAAAACTGTCCTGTCCGACAGCGCCCACCATGCGAACCTGCGCCCCTGCGCGCTGCGCCGCCAGCGCCTGGTTGGCGCCCTTGCCGCCCGGAAAGGTCTGGTGGTCGCGGCCGCTCACCGTTTCACCGGCCGTCGGCAGGCGGGGCACAGCGACAACCAGGTCCAGATTGATGGAGCCGAATACCGTGATCATGCTGCCTCCCCTTTTGTCGAGAGGTTAGACTGAAAACATCTGCAAGTCGCCACGGGATTTCTGGCGATACCCTGCCAGACCCTCTTCCTGAGCAACCGTGAATGACAATGCAGGGCGAATAACAGGCTCAAACAAAAAGCCCGCCGGATGGCGGGCTTCAGCTCTGTTTTGTTACTTGGTGCCGTACATGCGGTCGCCGGCATCGCCGAGGCCCGGGACGATATAGCCTTTCTCATTGAGCTTCTCGTCGATGGAGGCCGTGAAGATCGGCACGTCCGGGTGCATCTCGTTGAACTTGGCGACGCCTTCGGGCGCGGCCAGCAGGCACAGGAATCGGATGTTGTTGGCGCCGCGCTCCTTCAGCTTCTGCACCGCGGCAATCGCGGAATTGGCGGTTGCCAGCATCGGATCGACCACGATGACCAGGCGCTCGTTCAGGTCTTCCGGCGCCTTGAAATAGTATTCCACCGGCTGCAGCGTTTCGGGATCGCGGTAAAGGCCGACATGGGCCACGCGCGCGGACGGCACCAGATCCAGCATGCCTTCCAAGAGCCCGTTACCGGCCCGCAACACGGAGGCAAACACCAGCTTCTTGCCGGCCAGTGTCGGCGCCTGCATTTCGGCAAGCGGCGTCTCGATGGTCTGGCGGACGAGCGGCAGGTCTCTCGTAACCTCGTAGCACAGCAGGGTCGAAATCTCGCGCAGCAGACGCCGGAACCCCTGTGTGGAGGTTCCCTTGTCGCGCATGATGCTCAGTTTGTGCTGGACCAGCGGGTGGCTGATGACATTGGCTCCGGACATATCTGCCTCTCTTGCGTTTTGAACCCACAGGTGGCGGGCTCATTTCATTTCGTCATTGTTCAGGAGCTATGCCCCGAACGGCAACCAAAAAACAGCCCCCGGATTGAGGATTTTACCCAGATCGCGCAGGTTTTCCGGAGCTTGTTCAAGAATACGGTTCCCTGCGCGGTCCGTGCCACCTTCCAGGATGCAGGTAAAAGGCACCTGGTCGAGGTTCATGCCGAGGCCGCCGGCCAGCCGTTCGGCCAGCTTGTCGGTGAGCGCGATGGTGAGCGCACGGATTTCGATCATGCGATCACGGATGGCTTCCGGGGTGAGCGTGCCGTTGCTGTCCTTCAGTGTCAGAACACCGGATTTCACGAACAATGCCGCATGGGTCAGATCGGCCGGCGCGGTCAGCTTCTCCAGACCCGCGACCTCAAACCCGGCCCAGGCGAACGGTTCGACCAGCGAGTAGACCATCTGCTGGGCGGCCAGATGAAACGGCATGATCGCGTGCACGTCATTGCCCGGCAAGGCCGAATGTACAAAGGCATCGCCCAGCCAGATATCCCCCGACGTGGCCCCGCCTTCCCAGACCGGGGCCAGGGCCTCCAGGATCCGGTCGAGAACGTCGCCCGCATCGATGGCACCATTGCAGTCCTTCGCCAATTGCACTGCCAGGAGCCCCGGCCGGGTGTCCTCACCTTTGCCAAACAGGTCCGGTCGCAGCGCCAAGGCTTCCCCCAAGCGCTTCAGGTGCCTCTGCATGGCCTTGAGGTGGTCCGCATCATCACGGTCGTCCCATTGCAGCCCGGCGGCAAGTTCGATCAGATCCATGGAAACCAGCGCGCTGGCGTCGACCCGGTAGGGGTCGGTCATTTCAGAAGAGAACGACCCGGAGGCAAACATGTGAAAGGCCGCGAGCGCTGACGCCTGAGCACCACCGACCGTCGTTTCGGTCATGCGGTCTTCATACTGCCAGCCCGACGGATGCAGCGTTGTCATGGCTATGCCGAGAAGGGCCAGGTCAGCGGCAGCTGCCAGCATCTCCTCTGCGGTCTCGAACCCGCGCGCACTGGCCATGGCCTGCCAGCGGTCGATGCCACCTGCCTCGAAACCCCGCCAGATGCCATAGGGCGGGATCTGAAAATCGGGATAGTTCTCCTTTGTGGTTTCCAGCACCGTTGCCACGGCGGCGTCGAGACGGTCCAAATCAACACCGACATGGGCAAGACCGCCTTCGGCCGCCAGATCGAGCAGCAAATGCGCCTTGCGGCGGACTTCTTCGGGTTGGAACAGCGTCAGCGCCGGATTGGTGTCGTTCATTTGAAAAATCTGCCTTATTGGAAAACCTGAACTCGCCTATCTGCCTACCCTAACCTTGTCAAACCGGTTCGGGTATCTAATTCATCCCTTGCTCTTCGGCCATTTTGGACAAGTACGGCAATGGTGTCCGGCGGCAGTCCCAAGGCGCAGATCACCACTCCGAAACCTGTCACGCCCCACCTTCGCCAGGAAGTGGACGAGACCGGCCAGCATATTTGAGTGAGACATTCCAATACGGCCGTAGCCAGTCACTCAGGAGTCGCTTTAGCGGTTCCTCAGGATGGTTCTTGTTGCCTCGATAGTCGGTGCTCTGCCGCGCCTATGCCTGCTTCGCGCTGTCCAGTCTCACAAGCAACCGGTTGCGGGTCGCGTCGTCGCAGAAGGCGGCTTCGATGGCTGTGCGCGTGACCGCCATCTGGTCGTCGAAACTCCAGCCGAAGGTCTCGGAGACCGACGCATATTCCTTGCCGAGCGTCGTGCCGAAGAAAGGCGGGTCGTCGGAATTGAGCGTGATCTTGACCCCCTCGTTGCGCAGCCGGTTGACCGGGTGAAAACGCAGATGGGAATAGACACCAAGAGCCGTGTTGGACCCCGGACAGACCTCGAGAACGATGTCCTCATCGGCAAGCCGCTTGACCAGATCCGGATCTTCAATCGCACGCACGCCATGACCGAGGCGCTTGACCCTCAGGAATTCGAGCGCGGCGACCACGCTTTCCGGTCCGCCGAACTCGCCGGCATGGGCCGTTGTGCCGAGGCCTTCATCCGCGGCCATGCGAAACGCCTTGGAAAAATTCGCCGGATGGCCGGCGCGTTCATCGCCGGCCAGGCCGAAACCGGTGACCAGCGGATGTGGATTGCCGATGACTTCCTTGACCACCCGCTCCACCGAGGCGGACCCGAAATGGCGCACACCGATGGCGATCATGCGGCCTTCGATGGCGGTATCGGTCTTGGCACGCTCGATCCCGGTCGCCAGCCCTTCCACATAGGACGCATAGGACAGGCCTGCCGCCTGGGCATGGTCCGGTGAAATGAAGATCTCGCCATAGATCGCCCCCTCCGCTGCCAGCATGCGGAAATAGGTTTCCGCCAAAAGGGCATAGTCGGCCGGCGTCTTGAACACCGCGCTGGCAACGTCATAGGCCTTCAGAAACGTGGTGAAGTCCGACCAGACATATTTGCCGTTTCCATCCAGAGCACTTGAAACATCCATGCCGTGATTGTCGGCCAGTCGGGCCACCAGGGTCGGTGGTGCCGCGCCTTCGATATGGCAATGGAGCTCAGCCTTCGGGACCTGAATGGCATCGGGCATCTTTGGCGGATCCTCGGTTCTCGTTTCGCTTCAGAGACAGCAGATTACAGGAAACTGCTGCCATTGGGGCCAATTGCAATGCCCAGGTGGTCGGCAACGCTTTCGCCAATATCCGCATAGGTCTTGCGGCCGCCGACGCTGCGCCCGGCCATGCCGGGGCCAGTGGCGATCACCGGCACGTGCTCTCGGGTGTGATCGGTTCCCTTCCAGGTCGGGTCACAGCCGTGATCCGCGGTCAGGATCAACAGGTCGCCGTCCCGCATCCTGGCAATCATTTCCGGCAGGCGGCGGTCGAAATGCTCAAGCGCTGCCGCATAGCCCGGCACGTCGCGGCGGTGACCGTAGAGACTGTCGAAATCGATGAAATTGGCAAAGATCATGTCGCCGTCTTCTGCAAGATCCATCGCCTCGAGCGTCTTGTCGAAGAGCTGGTCGTTGCCGGCGCCCTTCAGCACCTTGGCCACGCCCTGATGAGCGAAGATGTCCGAGATCTTGCCGATGCCATAGACCGTACGGCCGTCGGCGGTCAGCCGGTCAAGCAGCGTCGGTTCCGGCGGCAGCACCGAATAGTCGCGCCTGTTGGCGGTGCGCTCGAAGGTCTCTGACGTCTCGCCGACAAAGGGCCGCGCGATGACACGGCCGATATTGTAGGGATCGGCCAGCTCGCGGGTGATCTCGCAAAGCTCATAGAGCTTGTCGAGACCGTAGTGCTCCTCATGGGCGGCGATCTGGATGACGGAATCCGCAGACGTATAGAAGATCGGTTTTCCGGTCTTCACGTGCTCTTCGCCGAGCTCGGCAATGATGACGGTGCCGGAGGCATGCTTGTTGCCCAGAATGCCGTCCAGCCCCGCCTTCTCACTGATCTTTGCGATCAGCTCATCCGGAAAGGTCGGAATGGTTTCCGGGAAATAGCCCCAGTCGAAACGCACCGGCACACCCGCAATTTCCCAGTGGCCCGATGGCGTATCCTTGCCGTTGGAGACCTCGGCGGCATAACCCCAGAGCCCTTCCGGTTCGCCGGCAAAATCGAGACCTGGAACGTCCTTGCCAGTCGACAATTTGCCCGCGGCCCCAAGGCCGAGCCGGTCCATGTTGGGAACGGTCAGCGGTCCGCTGCGCAGGCCTTCCCTGTCGCCTTTGCCTTCGGCGCAATACGCCGCGATGTGACCCAGGGTGTCGGACCCGGCATCGCCGAAGTCGGCCGCATCTGCGGCACCGCCGATGCCAAAACTGTCCAGAACGCACAGAATTGCACGAGGCATGGGCATCTCCTCATTTGTCATTGCCGGTTCCACCCGAACCGGAGGGACGCCGGAAGGATGTGCTCCCGGCGATATCAGATCTTACGGCGCGATCCGGTCGACCACGCTCGGCCGGTCCTGAACGTCGGCAGCTGCTCCGACCGTATAGGCCTTGCGCAGCGCAATCGCGGCTTCTTCCGCCTCGGCCTCGGTTTTTGCATGCACGATGGCAAGTGGTGCATCCGCGTCGACCGTGTTGCCGACACCTGCCAGATCGGTGAGGCCGACCGAGGGGTCGATCACATCCGCCGCAGCACGGCGACCGCCCCCAAGGGCCACAACCGCGACACCGACAGCTCTTGCATCGACGCCCGTCACGACACCATCCTGCTCGGCATAGACAGGTGCCTGCACAGGTGCTTTTGCTAGGTAGAGCTCGCATTTCTCCATGAAGTCGGCCGGGCCGCCGAGGGCATGGACCATCTGGGCGAACTTTTCTGCTGCCTTGCCGCTCTGGAAGGCTTCGCGCATCATGTCCATACCGGCGTCCGCGGTTGCCGCGATACCGCCGGAGGCAAGCAGTTCACCGCCTTGCGCGACAGTGACATCCCAGAGCCGGTTGTCAATGGCCGTGCCCTTCAGGAAATCGACCGCATTCTGCATCTCAACAGCATTGCCGGCGGCCGACGCCAGCGGCTCGTTCATGTCGGTGAGCAGCGCCGTGGTTTTCAGGCCCGCGCCATTTGCGACCAGCACCAGACTCTCCGCAAGCGCCCGTGCCTCATCGAGAGACCCCATGAAGGCGCCCGTGCCCCATTTGACATCGAGCACCAGCCCCTGAAGGCCGGCAGCCAGTTTCTTGGACAGGATCGAGGCGGTGATGAGATCGATGCTTTCAACGGTCCCGGTCACATCCCGGATGGCATAAAAACGCTTGTCGGCAGGGGCCAGGTTGCCGGTCTGGCCGATGACGGCGCAGCCGATTTCCTTGACCACCTTCTTGAACAGAAGATTGTCTGGCTGGGTCTGGTAACCCGGAATGCTGTCGAACTTGTCCAGCGTGCCGCCGGTATGGCCAAGGCCGCGCCCGGAAATCATCGGCACCGCTGCGCCGCAGGCTGCCAGCGCCGGGGCCAGCATCAGCGAGACGTTGTCACCGACACCACCGGTGGAGTGTTTGTCGAGAATCGGTGCGTCGATGCCGGACCAGTCCATGACATCGCCGCTGTCGCGCATGGCCAGCGTCAAGGCGACCCGTTCGTCAACGGTCAAGCCCTTGAAGAAGACCGCCATGGCAAGCGCTGAGACCTGGCCTTCCGTAACAGACCCGTCTGCCAGACCTTTCACGAAGAAAGCGATTTCCTCCGCGTCGAGTGTGCCCCCGTCGCGTTTTTTTCTGATGATTTCCTGCGGCAGCATTTCTTATGTCCTTCTTGAAGCTGTCTCAGTAGCCGTGATGGGAATGGTCGACGATTTCCTGGCCCTCGATGGTGGAAATCAGGGAATCCAGCAGGCCGCTTGCACCAAAACGGAACGTGTGGGCGGAGACCCAGTTGTGGCCCATGATCCTGTCGGCGAGCGCCAGATAGGCCGCCGCATCTTCCGCGGTCTTGATGCCGCCGGCCGGCTTGAACCCGATCACGCGCTCCCCATCGTCGCGGCGCGCTTCCTCGATGGCGGTCAGCATGATTTCGGCCGCCTCCAGGGTGGCGTTGACCGCGACCTTGCCGGTGGAGGTCTTGATGAAGTCCGCACCTGCCCCGATTGCCACATTCGAGGCGGCATGGATCAGGAGTGGATCCTTGATCTCGCCGGTCTCCAGAATGACTTTCAGGATCGCCGGCGCCGGAATGGCTGCCTTGACACGAATGATCTGCTCCTCGGCAAACCCTTTGCGGCCCTCGCAAAAAGCCTTGTAGGGCATGACCAGGTCGATCTCGTCGGCGCCGTCTTCAAGTGCCTTCCTGGTTTCGGCAATCACCGCGTCGGTGTCTTCACCGCCGGCCGGGAAATTGACCACGGTGGCGACTTTCACACCCGTGCCCGTCAGTTCCTTGGCCGCCTGGGCGACAAAACGCGGCCAGACGCACACTGCGGCGACGGACCCGTGATCGGTCACGGTGCGGCCCGTGAGCCTGGTGATGTCCGCTGCCGTACAATCATCGTTGAGATTGGTCAGATCCACGAGCCCGAGGGCGCGTATTGCAATTTCGATCATGTCGCTCATTCGCCGATCTCCTTCACAAATGCCCGCACCAGTTCTTTCATGCGTTCCATGCCCTGAAGGGCAACCGCTTTTGTTTCGTCGTGACTGAGCGCATGGGTCTGCATGCCCGCGCCGTAATTGGTGATGATGGACATGGCCGCCACCCGCATTCCCAGGAACCGTGCCATGATCACTTCCGGCACGGTGGACATGCCGACGGCGTCCGCGCCCAGCCTCTTCGCCATGCGGATTTCGGCCGGCGTCTCGAAGGACGGGCCGGAGAACCACATGTAGACGCCCTCCGCGATCGCATCGCCTGTTTCCGCGGCGACCTTTTTCATGGCGTCGCGCAGGTCCGGATCATAGGCCGTGCTCATGTCGAGAAAACGCTTTTCGTCTTCCTCTCCGATCAGCGGGTTCTTGCCGGACCAGTTGATGTGATCGGAAATGAGCATCGGCGAACCGGGCGCCACCTCTTCGCGTAGGGACCCTGCCGCATTGGTCGCCAGCAAGATCTCGCAGCCAAGCTCCTTCAGCGTTTCGACCGGCGTGCGCATGACGGATGGATCACCGCCTTCGTAGTAATGCGCGCGGCCGGACAGGATCACCACAGGCACACCGGCCAGCGCTCCGGCGACCAGTTCACTGGAATGGGAGGTCACAGTAGAGACCGGAAACCCCGCCAGGCGCGAATAGGGAATGCGCACCGCGTCTTCGATTTCCTCGGCAAGCGCCCCGAGGCCGGAGCCCAGGATCATGCCAATCTTGTAGGAGCCCGTACGGGCAGCGCGGACGATGTCCGCGCATTCACGGCCGTAACCACTCATTGAGGGTCAGTCCTTCTTGTCTTCGAGTTCAAAGGCGGCGGGCAGCAGTTCATCCATGGTGAAACTGCGCCGGATGCCATCCAAGTTCGCGACATGGACGACCAGGTCGTCCGTGCCGAATTCCTTCAGTCGCTGGCGGCACATGCCGCAAGGTGTGCAGAGCGCCGCATCCCCGATCACGACCACTTCCGCAATCTCGCGATGGCCGGCGGCGATCATGGCGCCGACGGCCCCGCCCTCGGCACAAACGCTCACCGGATAGGAAGCGTTTTCGACGTTGCAGCCGGTAAAGACAGTGCCATCGGGCGTGCGCAGGGCAGCACCCACCAGGAAGTTCGAGTAAGGCGCATAGGCCTTTTCCCGAACCGCCCTGGCCGCTTCAAAGAGATCGTCCAGCGCGCTCATGAGCGTTCCTTCAGATAGGGAATGCCGGCCGCCTTGGGCGGAATGGCCTTGCCGATGAAGCCTGCCAGCAGGATCACGGTGAGGACATAAGGCAATGCCTGGAAGACCTGCAGCGGCAGCTCACCGATGACCGGGAACTCCACGCCCTGCATCCTTGTGCCGGCAGCATCGAGGAAACCGAACAGAAGGCAGGCAAACATGGCGTTGACCGGCTTCCACTTGGCGAAGATCAGCGCCGCAAGGGCCATGAAGCCCTGTCCGGCCGTCATGTTGACACCGAAGCCGGAGCCGGCGGCAACCGACAGATAGGAGCCTGCAAAGCCGCAGAGGATGCCACAGGCAATCACTGCCCGGTAACGCAGCCAGGTGACCGAGATGCCGGCCGTGTCGACGGCCGCCGGGTTTTCCCCGACTGCACGCAGACGCAGGCCGAAGCGGCTGCGGAACAGCACCCACCAGGTCAGCGGCACCGCCAGAAACGCAGCGTAGACCAGAATATTGTGTCCCGACAGAAGTTCACTGTAGATCGGGCCGATCACCGGCACACCGCGGATTTCTTCGGCAAACGGCCAGACAATCTCGCGGAACCGACCGCCATCGGGCAGTGACGGGGTCCGTCCGCCCTGGCGGAACCAGGTCTGGCCGAGCAGGGCCGTCAGACCGGCCGCCAGGAAGTTGATGGCGACACCGGAGACGATCTGGTTGCCGCGATTGGAAATCGAGGCAAAGCCGTGCAGCAGGCCGAGCGCAACAGAAACAGCGATCCCGGCCAGGAGGCCAAGCCAGGCATTGGCCGTCAGATAGGCAACGGCACCCGCCCCGAAAGCCGCCCCGAGCATCTTGCCTTCCAGGCCGATGTCGACAATGCCGGACCGTTCGGAATAGAGCCCGGCCAGGCAGGCGAGCAGCAGCGGCGTGGACACGCGCAAAGTGGAATCGAACGTGAGGATGATGAGTTCAAACATGATCACGCCTCCTTCGCGGCAAGGGCCCGGGAGGGCGTGAAGATCCGGACGATTGTCGGCCGGAACATGTGTTCCAGCGCCCCGGCAAACAGGATCACCAGACCCTGGATGACGATGATCATGTCACGGGTGATGTTCGGCATCTCAAACGAAAGTTCCGCGCCGCCCTGATAGAGCATGCCGAACAGGATCGCCGCCAGCACGATGCCGACCGGGTGCGCGCGGCCCATCAGGGCCACAGCGATCCCGACGAAACCGTATCCGGTCACGAAGTCGACCAGCAGCCGATGCTGCGATCCCATGATTTCGTTGATCGCCATCATGCCGGCGAGTCCGCCGGAAATCAGCATGGTGATGATGATGGTGCGCACCGGCGAGATCCCGGCATAAACCGCCGCCGTCGCATTGGCGCCGAAGGAGCGGATTTCGAACCCGAGCCTCGTGCGGAAGACCAGGAGCCAGACAAGCACACAGGCCGCCAGCGCGATGAACAGCGACAGGTTCACCGGCGAATAGCCGAAACCGAGCGACGGGAACAGGTCATTCAACATCGGCAACCTGCCGCCCTCTTCGAAGGTGCGGGTCTCGGTCTGCATCGATCCCTTTTCCTTCAGCACGTTGACGAGGAGGTAGACCATCAGGGAATAGGAGATGTAGTTGAACATGATCGTCGTGATCACGACGTGACTGCCGCGCTTGGCCTGCAGCCAGGCCGGGATAAAGGCCCAGGCCGCGCCTGTCGCCGCCGAGCAGATGATGGCAAAGGGCAGCGTGACGTACCACGGCACATACTGGTCCAGGGCCAGACAGGCGATGGCAACACCAAGCCCGCCGAGATAGGCCTGGCCCTCGCCGCCGATGTTGAAAAGCCCGGCGTGGAAGGCGACGGCCACCGCGAGGCCTGTGAAGATGAAGTTGGTGGCATAAAACAGCGTGAAGCCGATGCCCTCGGCATAACCCATGGAACCCCAGAGCAGGACCTGGACCGCCTTCAGCGGGTTTTCCCCGATCAGGATCACCACCAGGCCGGAGACGAGAAACGCCGCGGCAAGGTTCAGGAACGGGATCAGGCCGTAATCGACCCAACGTGGAAGCTGACCGGCACTCATTGGGCCCCTCCCTCAGCGGCAGTCTTGTTGCTGTCTTCGACACCGGCCATCAGCAGGCCCAGTTCGCCTTCTTCGGCATTGGCACCGCGTTCGCCGACGATGCGGCCGTCAAACATGACCAGGACCCGGTCGGAAAGCGCCCGGATCTCGTCGAGTTCGACCGAGACAAGCACAATGCCCTTGCCCTGGTCGCGCAGTTCGACGATGCGGCGATGGATGAATTCGATCGCGCCAATATCGACGCCGCGAGTCGGCTGACCGATCAGGAGAACTTCCGGATCGCGCTCGATCTCGCGGGCCAGCACGATCTTCTGCTGGTTGCCGCCGGAGAAATTCGCGGTTTTCAGCATCGGGCTTGGCGGGCGGATATCGTATTTCTCGATCTCGGCAACCGCGTTTTTCTTGATGGCTGCCAGGTCCAAGAGCCAGCCCTTGGAATAGGCCGGGTCGCGGTGATAGCCGAGAATGGAGTTCTCGTATTCGGCGAAACTGTTGATCAGACCCATGCGGTGCCGGTCTTCCGGCACGTGGCCCATGTTCTTGTCGCGCATGTCGGCGGCGTCGAGCGCGCTGGTGCCGAGATCGATGGTTTCCCCATTGATCTTGAGCGTGCCGCGCGTCGCCCGGCGAATACCGGACAGGGTTTCGAGCAGTTCCGACTGGCCATTGCCGGAGACACCGGCAATCCCGACGATCTCGCCGGCCCGGACCTCGAAAGACACGTCCTTGACCACCTGGACACCCCGGCTGTCGGTGACGGTCAGGTTCTCGACCTCCATCACCGGGGCCTTGGGTTCGGCCGGTTTCTTGTCGACCCGCAGGAGAACGCTGCGGCCGACCATCAATTCGGCGAGTTCTTCCATGGAGGTGTTCTTTGTTTCGCGCGTCGCCACCATCTCGCCGCGGCGCATGACGGAAACCGCGTCGGTCGCCTTCATGATCTCGCGCAGCTTGTGGGTGATCAGCAGAACCGTCTTGCCCTCGTTTTTCAGGACATCGAGGATCTTGAACAGGTGATCGGCCTCTGCCGGCGTCAGGACGCCGGTCGGTTCGTCCAGGATCAGGACCTCGGCGCTGCGATAGAGCGCCTTGAGGATTTCCACCCGCTGCTGCAATCCGACCGGCAGATCCTGGATCAGCGCATCCGGATCGACGCGCAGCTCATATTCTTCTTCCAGGCGCTTCAGTTCGGTGCGTGCACGGGACAATCCGCCTGCCAGCATCTGGCTGTCTTCGGCGCCAAGGACCACATTCTCCAGAACGGAGAAATTGTCGACCAGCATGAAATGCTGGTGCACCATGCCGACGCCAAGGCCGATCGCCGCCTTGGAATCGGGGATCGACACCTTGTTTCCATTGACGAGAATGTCGCCGTCATCCGCCTGGTAAAAGCCGTAGAGGATCGACATCAGCGTGGACTTGCCGGCGCCGTTTTCTCCGATGATCCCGTGAATGGACCCTTTCTTCACCACAAGGTCGATATCCTTGTTGGCGTGAACGGGTCCAAAGCGCTTGTTGATCTTGCGCAGTTCAATTGCCGGCGTGTCGCTCATGCGCTCCCCCAGGCCAGACTGATTTTCGTTGTCATTATTATTGCCCCTTCACCGATGTTGTCCCTGAAGACCGCCCCTTAAAAAGGGCACGCGCCTTCGGTGACGACATCATGAACCTTGATGGTTCCCGCGGAGATCCCTTGCACCGCAGCGTCTGCCGCAGCCTGCATCTCCGCCGTGATCAGTTCGCGGTTGTTGTCATCCAGAACCCAGTCCATGCCCCCCTCGGCAAGACCAAGCACCTGAATGCCGGGTTCGAACGTGCCATTGGCCGCAGACTGGAAACTGTCGAAGACCGCATTGTCGACACGCTTGCGAATGGAGGTCAGCACCCTGCCCGGGTGCAGGCCGTTCTGGTTGCTGTCGGTCCCCATGCCGAGCACGCCTGCGTCGGCCGCTGCCTGCAGCACGCCGAGCCCGGTTCCGCCGGCTGCCTGGATGATGACATCGGCGCCGCGCTTGATCTGGCCGGTCGCCAGTTCACCGCCGCGCACGGGATTGGCAAAGGCGGCCGGTGTGTCGCCGGTCATGTTGAACACGACCTGCACATCCGGGTCGGCCGCGAGCGCCCCCTGCTTGTAGCCGCACAGGAAGCGCTGAATGATCGGAATGTCCATGCCGCCAACAAAGCCGACCGTGCCGCTTTTGGATGCCATCGCCGCCAGGAGGCCGCCAATATAGGCGCCTTCGTGCTCCTTGAAGACATAGGAGCGCACATTCGGCTGATCGACCACCATGTCGACAATCGCAAAATCCGTCTCGGGAAAGTCGGGTGCCACCTGCGACAGGGCGTTCGCCTGGTTGAAGCCGATGGCGACAACCGGGGCATTGCCACGGCTGGCAAAATTGCGCAGCGCCTGCAGGCTCTGGGAATCGCGTTCAAGTGCAAACTCGCGGACAGCGCTGCCGGTTTCCTCCTGAAACCGGGTCACGCCGCCAAAGGCGCTCTCATTGAACGAACCGTCGAACTTGCCACCGACCGAATAGACGATGGCAGGCTCAGCCTGGGCCGCTGCAGCACCGAACGCTGCGGCAACCAGGGCAGCCGAAAACAGGAATTTGAAGCGGATCATGACAGGCCCCGCAAGGTGACTGGCGGAAAACTTCGGGAAAGTGACCTCCGCGCGAGGCGCGGAGGTCGGTATTGCGACTTAACCCGGGCAGGATTCGTCGCTCATGTAGTCATGAACAACGATTTCGCCGGAGATGATCTTTTGGGTCGCTTCTTCGACCTTGGCTCTCATCTCTTCATTGACCAGCTCGGCATTGTTGTCGTCGAGGGCCCAGTCGACACCACCTTCCTTCAGGCCGAGAACCTCGAAGCCGGAAGACCAGGCGTCGTTTTCAGCGTCTTCGAATGCCTGGTAGACGGCAATGTCGACGCGCTTCAGCATGGAGGTGAGAACGGAACCAGGATGCAGGGCGTTCTGGTTGCTGTCCACACCGATGCCGAGCTTGCCGGCGTCGGCAGCTGCCTGCAGAACACCAATGCCGGTGCCGCCTGCTGCGTGATAGACGACGTCCGCGCCGCGGTCGAACTGAGACTTGGCCAGCTCACCGCCCTTGACAGGGTCGTTCCAGGCTGCGCCGGTGGTGCCGGTCATGTTTTCGAAAACTTCCGCGTCGCCATTGGTGGCCATGACGCCCTGCTTGTAGCCGCAGGCAAACTTGCGGATCAGCGGGATGTCCATGCCGCCGACAAAACCGACCTTGCCGGTTTCGGACGCCATCGCGGCAAGCATGCCGACGATGTAGGAACCTTCATGCTCCTTGAACAGGATGGAGCGCACGTTCGGCAGATCGACAACCATGTCGACGATGGCGAACTGCGTGTCCGGGAATTCCTTGGCGACTTTCTCAACAGCGTTGGCCTGGGAGAAGCCGATGGCAACGATCGGGTTCATGCCGCGCTTGGCGAAGTTGCGCAGGGCCTGTTCACGCTGGCTGTCGTTCTGGATTTCGAAGTCGCGGTATTCGATGCCGTAGTCTTCTTTGAATTTTTCGGCACCGGTATAGGCGGCTTCGTTGAACGACTTGTCGAAACGGCCGCCCAGATCATAAAGAACGGCGGGTTTGGTGTCCGCTGCGGCTACTGCGGCCGAGAAGGCCAAACCGGCAAGTGCCGTACCGATGGTTAGAAACTTTTTCACGTAGATGTCCTCCGACATAATGCGGGGGCTTGCCTTAGCGGCCTGCCCGTTTCCCCTCGTGACCCAGCCGCGTCATGCGGTCTGCGCCAACTGCAACCCGGCCCGTGCACTCAGAGCCCTCGCAAGGGTCTCATCCGTCACCAGGTCGGTAATGACACCGGTGCGCAGAGCAGCCAGGGTGGCTTCCACCTTGCTCTCTCCGCCCACCAGCGCAATCACGCGGCGCCCGCGCACTTCATCAAAGTGCAATCCGACGGCGCAATCGCCGAGCGGATCGGGTGCCAGACTTCCTTCCAGCGTCAGGAACCGGCCCATCAAATCACAGACCGCGCCGCCCGACAGCAATTCTTCCTGTTCTTTCTTCGAAATCATGCCGCGTTGTACGAGATGGCCTTCGTTTTCGACCGAGCCGATGCCGATCAGGAACGCATCGGACTGCCGCGCGCGGTCCATCAGATCCTGAACGCTGCGCTGGGTCAGGAACATCGCCTTCTCGTCCTGGTTCTCGGCAAAATAGGGCACGGGCAGGTAGTAGCCGATGCCACCGGTCCGCTCCTGCATTTTCTGGACGATGTCATAGGGGTTGGCGGCGAGTGTTCTGGTCAGGGAGCCGCAGATCGACATGATTTCAAGATCGGTCCGCGCAAACTTCGGCAGCGCCTCGACCGCTGCTGTCAGCGTCCGCCCCATGCCAACGCCCAGCCGGGTAACGCTTGCCCCACTCAAAAGCCCGCCGAGAAACTGGGCTGCAGAAACTGCAACCGCCCGGAGCGCCGTATCGTCGTCGCCGCCACCGAGATCCGGCGCAATGATGCAATTGGTGAGACCGAAATGCTGGGTCAGTTCCTTTTCCAGTTCCAGGCATTCCATCGGACGGCCGTCGATCTGGAATTTTACAAAGCCGGATTTCTGGGCATGGGCGATCAGGCGGTGCACCTTGGCCGGCGACACACCCAGCTGGGACGCAATCTCTCCCTGCGTGCGGCCGCCCACAAAGGACAGCCATGCCGCACGGATGGCCATATAGGATGTCCAGTCGTCGTCGCGCGCCTGCATGCTGCGTGGCACCTTCCCCTCTTCCGAAGCACCGTATTTTCCGGCACGATCGGCAATACCTCAGCCCTCTTGCGGGGCCTCCAGATTTCGGCTCCTCCCGGGAGATCCGAAAAATTCTTCACCAAGTGAGAATTTCTTCAGATCATGACGAGCCTTGCCGTCGCCGTCAACTAAAAAAACTGCCGACTTTCTGGCCGGTTGCTGCATTTCTAGGCAGCAACATTGTGCACTCACCACTTCTACGCGGCGGCAAATTCTGCCTGAATTCCCTCCGGAATCGCGCCCAAGCGGCAAAAACTGCCTAGCCCACCGGCAAAAACGACCGGGCTGCTTGCATCCTGCATGCCCGCCAGGCACTGCACTGAGTGCGCATTTGAGGCATTCCTTTTTGAAATATTGATCTCGCCAGACGGCTCGCGTCCGATGCCCAGGCACTTCTCCTCAAGCCGCGCAGCTTTGTTTCAACAAATGTTGAAATGCCCCTTGAGGCCGATTTTGGGCGCAAAAACACACCCTTACGCAGACGTAAGGATTCGTTAACCCGCCGCGCCAGACGAAACCTCTGGCATTTACCCAAGGGAAACACCATCTGTGGATATAATACGCACTCCGTGCACTTTCCTTTTGCCGTGCAAGAGGATCTGAGCTACTTTTGGCATGTAGCTTGCTAAGTAAATTCGCAAGCTGAAGCAAGGCATTCGCCAGTGCCTAGGTAGGAATCACGAGAAACGAAAAGATAAGGAATTCAACAACAAAATAAAACGGGGAGACGTGGCAACGCAGCCGAATGGCTCGCATAAGGAGAAACCCATGCGTCTCGACATAACAAAGAACTACTGTGCACCGACAGTTACAACGATACTGTCTCTCTTCTGTGCGGCTCTCCTTTTCGCCGCACCAGCTTCAAGCCGGGACTTCCGGCCGATGACATTCGCCTCGGCGCAATACAGCTACGATCCGGCCAACGAGGTCGATGTCGAGCTTGTCCTGGCGGTCGACATTTCCCAGTCCATGGATACCGAAGAGCAGGAAGTCCAGCGCGCCGGCTATGTGGCCGCCCTGACCTCCCGCGAGTTCCTTGATGCCATCCAGGTCGGCCCGATCGGCCGGGTCGCCGTCACCTATATGGAATGGGGCGGTGTCGATGAACACTTCATCGTTGCCGACTGGACCGTAATCCAGGACGAAGCCTCCGCCGCTCACTTCGCTTCGAAAATCGCCGAAGCTCCGCTGCGCCAGGTCCAGCGAACCTCCATCGCCTCGGCCCTCCAGAAATCCGTGCAGCTGGTACAGAACAACCAGTTCATGGGTCTGCGCCGCGTAATCGACATTTCCGGTGACGGACCGAACAACCAGGGTGGTTCTGTCACCGAGATGCGGGACCGGATGGTTGCTGCCGGTGTGACCATCAACGGCCTTCCGCTGATGATGAAATCCAACAAGAACACCTGGCAGGCCATGCTCAATCTCGACCACTATTACGAGGATTGCGTGATCGGCGGCCCGGGCTCCTTCGCAATTCCGGTGCGCAGCCAGGAAGGCTTTGCCGATGCGATCCGCATGAAACTGGTCATGGAGATCGCCGGCCTGCACCTGCCGGAGCCGGACGCCTATTTCCAGCGTGCTTCCGGGCGTGAACCGATCCGCTGCAATCTGTTCGACTGACGCCACGTTTCCTTATGCGATGACTGAGCCGCGCCTTGCAAAAGAGCGCGGCTTTTTCTTTTCCGACCTGACCGGCCTGCCTTATGGACAGGTTCTGCAATCCGCTTTTGCATCTCCCTTTGCCTAAAGCGCTTTGAGCGGCTAAACACATGCGGCTCACAGTTGCCGCCGCCAAAGAGGATAGTTGATGACAGCCACGCCCACCCTTGCGCTTGTCGCTCATGACGCCAAGAAGGATGTCATGGTGGAGTTTGCCCTGCGACATCGGGAGAAGCTGGCCGATTTCAATCTTGTCGGCACCGGAACGACCGGCGGCCGGATCCTGGAAGCCTGCCCGGAGCTGAAACTGACCCGGCTGAAAAGCGGCCCGCTCGGCGGTGACCAGCAGATCGGCGCGATGATCGCGGAAGGCGAGCTGCAGGGTCTGATCTTCTTTGTCGATCCCCTGTCGCCCATGCCGCACGATGTCGACGTCAAGGCTTTGATGCGGCTTGCGCTTGTCTATGACATGCCGATGGCCCTCAACCCGTCGACCGCTGATATCCTGCTGCGTTCCGCGCGCCTGCAGGGTCTCAGAACCACTTCAGAGACACCCGAAGTCGGCGCCGTTTCCTCATGAGTTTTTCGACCCGCTCCAAAGCCTTTGCCTATCCGGTCCTTGTTGCCGACATCGGCGGCACCAACGCCCGTTTCGCCCTTGTGGATGACGCAAGCGCGCCCACGCGCATGTGCGGCAAGACCGCGACCGCCGGTCATCCCGACATTTCCTCCGCCATCCGCGAAGTGGTGATGAACGGGACCGGCCCGACGCCGCGCACGGCCATCATCGCCGTGGCCGGCCCGGTCACAGGCGACCGGATCCCGCTGACCAATGCGGCCTGGGTCATCGAACCTCTGAAGATGATCGCAGATCTCGGTCTGGAAGAAGTCATCGTGCTCAACGATTTCGAGGCCCAGGCTCTCGCCTTGCCGGGGTATCGCGGTGAAGACATCGAACAGGTTGGCTCCGGCGCCGTCCGGAAGGAAAGCGCCAAATTCGTCCTGGGTCCGGGAACCGGCCTCGGGGCCGCGGCCATGATCTATGCGTCCAACACCTGGATTCCGGTACCGGGCGAAGGTGGGCACGTGGAGCTCGGGCCCGTCACGGCCGAAGACATGGACCTCTGGCCGCATATCGAACGGGTCGGGGAACGCCTGGGCGCCGAACAGATCCTGAGCGGCACCGGCCTGCCGCGCCTGGCGCGCGGCGTTGCGGCCCACCTGAAGGCCGAACGCAGTTTTGCCACCGCCGCCGCCATTACCGCGGCTGCGGAAGACAACGATCCGGTCGCCGTCAAAACCCTTGAGGTGTTTGCCCGCGCGCTTGGCCGCGTTGCCGGCGACTTCGCGCTGACCGTGCTTGCCCGCGGCGGCGTCTACCTGACCGGCGGCGTCACGCCACGGATCACCCGCTTCCTGACAGATGGCGGCTTCCGGGAAGCGTTCGAAGCCAAGGCGCCGCACGAGGCGCTGATGGCCAAGATCCCGACCTTCATCGTGCGCCATCCGGATCCCGCGCTTGAGGGCCTTGCATCCTTTGCCCGCACGCCGGACGCCTTTGCCGTCGACATGCAGGGCCGGCAGTGGATGAACGGGGCCGCCTGACGACATCATGACCCTTGTCCCGACCTTCGGGGCACCGCTGCCGATTGACGGTGTCCTGCCGGAACTGCTGGAGGCGCTGGACGCCGGCAACAATGCCGTGCTCGTCGCCGAGCCTGGTGCGGGCAAGACCACGCGCGTTCCCCTGGCCCTCCTGACGGCCGGCTGGCGCGGCGACGGCAAGATCCTGGTCCTGGAACCGCGCCGCCTGGCGGCACGCGCTGCTGCCCGGCGCATGGCCGGCGAACTTGGCGAAAAACCGGGCGAAACGGTCGGCTACCGGGTCCGTATGGAAACCAGGGTCAGTGCCAGGACCCGGATCGAGGTGATCACCGAAGGGGTTTTCACCCGCCTCATCCTGGACGATCCGGAACTCACCGGCGTCGCCGCGATCCTGTTCGACGAATTCCACGAACGGTCTCTCGACGGTGACCTGGGCCTGGCGCTCGCATTGGACGTGCAATCCGCGCTTCGTGACGACCTCCGCCTTCTTCCCATGTCCGCGACGCTGGATGCTGCCGGCATTTCAAGGCTCCTGGGCGATGCACCGGTCATTGAAAGCAAGGGCCGCAGCTTCCCGGTCGAAACACGCTATCTCGGCAAGTCACCGAACGAACGCATCGAACCCCAGGTCGTCCGGGCCATCCGTCAGGCCATCACCGAGGAAACCGGCTCGGTGCTTGTCTTCCTGCCGGGACAGGGTGAAATCCGGCGAACCGCCGACATGCTGGACGGCAAGCTCCCGGCCCATTGCCAGGTGGCACCGCTCTATGGCGGCCTCGACGCCAGGTCACAGGACGCAGCCATCCGGCCGGCCGCCGACGGCCATCGCAAGATCGTGCTCGCGAGCGCGATTGCCCAGACCTCGCTGACGATTGAAGGCGTGCGGGTCGTGATCGACAGTGGTCTCGCACGGGTGCCGAAATACGAACCGCAGACCGGATTGACACGTCTGGAGACCGTGCGGGTGTCGCGCGCCTCGGCAGACCAGCGCCGCGGCCGCGCCGGGCGAACGGAGCCCGGCGTCTGTTACCGGCTCTGGGACGAAGCCCAGACTGCCGCCCTGCCCCGGGCCGAAGCACCGGAAATCCTGGAGGCGGACCTCACCGGTCTGGTTCTGGATCTGGCTGCCTGGGGCACGTTCGATCCGGCCGACCTCACCTTTGCCGATCCACCACCGCAAGCCGCCTGGCAGGAGGCAAGAACCCTGCTCCAGGACCTTCACGCCCTGGATGCCGGCGGGCGGCTGACCGGCGACGGCAAGGCGCTTGCCAATCTGCCGCTGCATCCGCGTCTCGCGCACATGGTGATCGAGGGATCGGCGCGTGGTCTTGGCCGCACCGCTGCCCTGATCGCGCTGATCCTTTCCGAGCCCGGCCTTGGAGGCCGTGATCCGGATCTGCGCGCGCGCCTGCAAAACCTGAAAAACGACAGGAGCCCGAGAGCGAAAGATGGCCGGCTGCTGGCCGAACGCTGGTTGAAACAGGCAGGCGGCAGCGGCAATGACTTCGACACGGAAAGCGCCGGATTGCTGCTGGCGCTCGCCTATCCGGACCGGGTTGCCCAGCAACGCGGTCAGACAGGCCGGTTCCGGCTTGCCAATGGAAGAGGCGCTGAACTGGAGCCTGAGCATGGTCTTGCGCGCCAGCCGTTCCTGACCGTCGCCGACATCCAGGGCAAGGCGGCCAGCGGCCGCATCCAGCTCTGCGCACCGATTGCAGAGGACGAGATCGAGGATCTGTTTGCCGCCGAGATTGTCGAAGAGGACGAGGTGCAGCTGACCGGTGACGGGGCGCTGAAAGCAAGACGGGTCAAGCGCTACAAGGCGGTCGAGCTGAAATCCGTGCAGATCCGGTCGGCGGACCCGGACGCCGTCGAGCGTGCCCTGATTGCCGAAACCCGGCGGCGCGGTGTGACGCGGCTGGCCTGGAGCAAGGACCAGCAAAGGCTGAAGAAACGCGTGACCTATGCGCGGGAGAACGGCGCGGAGGACCTGCCGGATCTCTCCGACAGCGCGTTGACGGACAGTCTTGAGACCTGGCTGCAGCCGTTCCTGGCAGGCTGCACCAGCCTTGCCGCCATCGATGCTGCGCTTTTAGGAAACGCGCTGACGGCGCTCCTGCCCTATGACGCGGCCAACCGGCTGGACGCGCTTGCCCCGTCCCATTTCACGGCACCGACGGGCAGCAAGGTCCCGATCGACTATGGTGCAGCGGCCGGGCCGACCCTGTCGATCCGGGTGCAGGAACTGTTCGGCTTGAAAGACCATCCAAGCGTCTGCGACGGCAGGCTCCCGCTGATCCTGGAACTGCTCTCGCCGGCGCAGCGGCCCATCCAGATCACGAAGGACCTGCCCGGCTTCTGGGCCGGTTCCTGGGCCGACGTGAAGGCCGACATGAAGGGCCGCTATCCCAAACACCCCTGGCCGGACGATCCGACCTCGGCGGAGGCGACCAGGCGGGCGAAGCCGCGGGGGACGTAGTGCCTCCAAACAGGATTCGCTACCGTTATCCCGGACGCTGCGAAGCGAAAGTCCGGGACCGGGGCGCCGATAACCCTGAAGTACTTCAAGGCTTTGCGGCTCTCCGGTCCCGGCCTGTGCTGCGCTTGACCGGGATGACGAAAGCGAGTTTTTTCAGACCAATGGCTGTCCCATTCAGTCGTCCGACGCGGCGACCAGGCTGGCATTGCCGCCGGCCGCCGCCGTGTTGATCGAGACGACCTGTTCCAGCGCGAACCTTGTCAGGTAGGACGGGCCGCCGGCCTTCGGACCGGTGCCGGAAAGTCCGGAACCGCCAAAAGGCTGCGTGCCGACCACCGCGCCGATGGTGTTGCGGTTGACATAGACATTGCCGACGGAAAGCCGGTCGACAACCTTCTTCACCGTCGCATCGATGCGGCTGTGCACGCCGAGCGTCAGGCCGTAGCCGGTGCCGGCGATCTGGTCGAGCACTTCGTCAAGATCCCTGGCCTTGTAGCGCACAACATGCAGAACCGGGCCGAAGACTTCGCGCGTCAGCGCTTCGGCCTTGTCGAGCTCGATGATGTGCGGCGCCACCCAGGAGCCGTTGGCGAGTTTGCCCTGTGGCGTCTGACCGGCGAAGCGGAGCTTCTGGCTTTCCTTCATGTCATCGACATGCGCCCGGATGTTGTCGCGGGCCTCGTCATCAATCACGGGGCCGATGTCAGTTGACGGCAGGCGCGGATCGCCGAGGGAGAGCTCCTTCGCCGCGCCTTCCAGCATGGCCAGCAGGCTGTCGGCGACATCTTCCTGAACATAGAGCAGGCGCAAAGCCGAGCAGCGCTGGCCGGCGGAGCGGAAGGCCGACATCATGACATCGTCGCAGACCTGCTCGGGCAGGGCCGTTGCGTCAACAATCATGGCGTTGATCCCGCCGGTTTCGGCAATCAGCGGCACGATCGGACCGCGTTTGGTTGCCAACGTGCCATTGATTGCCCAGGCGGTTTCGGTGGAGCCGGTAAAGGCCACGCCAGCCACCGCCGGATGGGAGGTCAGGGCGGCGCCGACATCGCCTTCACCGGGCAGCAGGTAGAACGCATCTTCCGGAACGCCGGCCTGGTACATCAGCTTGGCGGTTTCATAGGCAATCAGCGGCGTTTGTTCCGCCGGTTTGGCAACAACGGCATTGCCGGCCAGCAGCGCGGCGCTGATCTGGCCCAAAAAGATCGCCAGCGGGAAATTCCAGGGCGAAATGCAGACGAAGACCCCGCGGCCGCGGTGGCGGTAGCGGTTTTCCTCGCCGGTCGGACCAGGCATCAGCCGGCCTTCGCCAAATTGCGCACGCGCCTCGGCCGCATAATAACGGCAGAAATCGACCGCCTCGCGGATCTCGGCAATGCCGTCCGTCAGGCATTTCCCGGCTTCCATGGAGAGGATCATCATCAGCCGGTCGCGATGTTCTTCCAGGAGATCGCCGACCTTGTCGAGCGCAGCCGCCCGCTCTTCAACCGGACGCCTGGACCAGGCCTCGAACCCCTTTTGCGCGTTCACGATGGCCTTGTACGCTGTGTCTTTGTCGGCAAAGCGGACCGTGCCGACCCTGGTGCTGCCATCCATCGGCGCAAAGACCGGATGGACCTCCCCAGCCGCCTTCAGCCCGGCACCGAGCGGGCCCGCTTCGGTGAAGGGGGCCGTGGTTTTGGCCATGCCGCTGGTCAGAAGGTTGCGCTCAGCGGCCCAGCCGAACTCGATGCCATCGGAATTGTCACGGCTGGCGCCATAGAGCTCCTTTGGCAGCGGGATCGAACGATTGACCGCGTGGTGGCCATGGTCAAGCAGCTGCTCGGGCCGTTTCAGAAGATCTTCGGTCGGCACATTGGCGTCGCCGACAATGGTGACGAAGGAGGAATTGGCGCCGTTTTCCAGAAGCCGGCGCACCAGATAGGCCAGGAGATCCTTGTGACCGCCGACCGGGGCGTAGATCCGGCAGGGAAAACCGTCGCGCTCAACAACCGACTTGTAGAGGCTCTCACCCATGCCGTGGAGACGCTGGAACTCGTAGCCTTCGGCCTTGCCGCCGGCCAGTTCGATGATCTGGGCGACGGTCAAGGCATTGTGCGTGGCAAATTGCGGGTAAAGCACGTCACGAGCGGCCAGCATGCGTTTGGCACAGCACAGATAGGAGAGATCGGTCGCCGCCTTGCGGGTGAAGACCGGGTAGCCCTCGGCGCCGCCTTCCTGGGCGTGCTTGATTTCCGTATCCCAGTAGGCGCCCTTGACGAGCCGTACCATCAGCTTGCGATTGGTCTTGCGCGCGGCCCTGACCAGCCAGTCGATCACCTCAACACCGCGTTTCTGATAGGCCTGCACCGCCAGACCAAAGCCGTCCCAGCCTTCGGTAACCGGGTCGTTCAGCAGCATGGCGATGACGTCTAGGGAAATCTCCAGCCGGTCGGCCTCTTCGGCATCGACGGTGAAGTTGAGATTGCGGTCCTTGGCCATCTGGACCAGTTCGCGCAGTTTCGGCAGGAGTTCATCGCGCACACGTTCGCCATTGACGGCCTCGTAACGCGGATGCAGCGCCGACAGTTTCACCGAAATGCCCGGCCGCTCCGGCAGATCCTTGTCGCCGGCGGACTTGCCAATGGCTTCAATGGCATTGGCATAGGACTGGAAGTAGCGCTCGGCATCCTTTGCGGTGCGGGCACCTTCCCCCAGCATATCGTAGGAATAGCGGTAACCCTTGGCTTCCTGCGCCTTGGCCCGTTCCAGTGCCTTCTGGATGGTTTCACCAAGCACGAACTGGTGCCCGAGCAGCTGCATGGCCTTGCGGGTCGCCACTCGCACGGTCGGCATGCCCATGCGTTTCACCAGGCTGGACAGGATCGATTGCGGCGTGTCGCCCGGGTGCAGCAGGCGTGAGGTGACGCCCAGCGCCCAGGAGGAAGCCGACACCAGCCAGGTGTCGGATTTCGGACCCGAGGGGTCGTCGAATTTGGCAGCCGCCAGCTTGTCCTCGATCAGCTTGTCGGCGGTCTGGGCATCCGGCACACGCAGCAACGCCTCCGCCAGCACCATCATGGCGAGGCCCTCGCGCGTCGTCAGGCCGAATTCGCGCATGAAGTCCTCGACCCCACCAAGGCCGACCTGGACGGAGCGCATGTCCTCAATGTAGCCGCGGGCACGCTGGTCGATCAGTTTTTCGACCACCGGATCGCCCTTGGCCTCTTTCAAGAGGGTTTCGACAAGCGGCTTGTCGTCCGGGGCATAGGCCGCGCGGAACGGTTCGATATCAGTGTTTTCAAAAGTCGTCATGGCTGCAGACTGTGCGGTCATGAGTGCCTCCCAAAGGGCCCCTCCAGGGCCAGGTCATTAGATTTCCCTAAAATACCTGATCTCAATGGCCGGTTTTCTCTGTTTTTCAGCCTACTTTCCGTGTAATTTTTGGTCAAATTGAAATTTATGGAGAATTTCACTATGCTCGACGCGATAGACCGGCGTATTCTGAAGGTTCTTCAGGAAGATGCCCGCATAACCAACACGGATCTGTCCGAGCGGATCAGCCTGTCGGCCACCGCAACAGCCGAGCGCATGAAACGGCTGGTGCGGGACGGTTACATCGAACGGTTCTCCGCCAGTCTCGATCCGAAGAAGATCGATCGCGGCCTGCTGGTCTTTGTCGAGATCCGGCTGGAGCGCACCTCGCCGGAAATTTTCGACGCGTTCAAGACTGCCGTCGAGCGCGCTCCCGACATCCTGGAGTGTCACATGGTGGCCGGCGGCTTCGACTACCTGATGAAGAGCCGCGTCAAGGACATGGAAGCCTATCGGGCCTTCCTGTCGGACGTGGTGCTGACCCTTCCCGGTGTGCGCGAGACCCACACCTATGCGGTCATGGAGGAAATCAAGGACACGCACATCCTGCCGGTCTGAAACGCTCTCAAGATGTTCACAAAGCCTTGTCTTGACCGTGCCATACCGGTTGCGCGAGGGATCGGCGAAGAGATGCCCTGCGCGGAACGAATCTTGAGGACTATCTGATGAAACGACTGTTTGCCGCAACGCTTGGTTTTCTGGGCACGCTGCTGGTGTCCCAGACATCGCTCGCTCAGGACGCCGACCCTGCACAGTCTCCAGAATGGCAGGCCGTTCTGGAGGAAGCCAGAGGGCAGACCGTCTACTTCCACGCCTGGGGCGGTGAACCACGCATCAATGCCTATATCGGCTGGGCCGCCCGCGAAGTCGCTCGCCTTTATGATCTCCGCGTTCTTCATGTGAAGGTCAGCGATACGGCGACGGTCGTTTCCCAGGTGCTTGCCGAAAAATCTGTCGGCAAGAGCTCCGGGGGGGCGGTCGATCTTATCTGGATCAACGGTGAGAATTTCGCTGCCATGAAGGACCAGGGCCTGCTTGCCGACAAGGGCTGGGCCGAGACGCTGCCCAACTGGCGCTACGTCGATGTGAAGAACAAGCCGACCGTGACGATTGATTTCACGGTGCCGACCGACGGTCAGGAAAGCCCTTGGGGCATGGCCAAGCTGGTGTTCATGTATGACAGCGCCCGTCTTAGAACGCCTCCCGCTTCACTTGAGGAACTCCTGAGTTTTGCAAAGGCCAATCCGGGCCGTTTCGCCTACCCGCAACCACCGAATTTCTATGGCACGACGTTTCTGAAACAGGTGCTTGTCGACACCGCGCCCGACAGGGGCGCCCTCGGCAGACCCGTCGACCCGGCCCGGTTCGATGACATGACGGCACCGTTGTTTGCCTATCTCGACGCGCTGCATGGCGCGCTCTGGCGGCAGGGGCAGGCCTTCCCGAAAAATGCTGCCCATATGCGCCAGCTGCTGGCGGACGGTGAACTGGACATCGCCTTTTCGTTCAACCCGGGCGACGCCTCCGGTGCGATCGCCAATGGCGAATTGCCGCCCAGCGTGCGGACCTTCGTGCTGGAGGGTGGCACGATCGGCAACACCCATTTTGTCGCCATTCCCTTCAACAGCTCCGCCAAGGCCGGTGCCAAGGTATTTGCCGACTTCCTGCTGACGCCAATGGCCCAGACCCGCAAGCAGGATCCGGACATCTGGGGCGATCCGACGGTCCTCAATGTCAGTGCCTTGCCAGCCAATGAAAAAGCGCTGTTCGATACGATGGATCTGGGCCCGGCGACCCTCTCGCCGGAGGAACTCGGTCCTGTGCTGCCCGAACCGCATCCCAGCTGGGTCGCGGCGCTCGAGGAAGCCTGGGTGAAACGCTACGGCGCGGAATGAACGGACAGGTGTCTTGAGTGACAGGCGGCAGGCACGAACAGACTTCTCGACCGTCCTGATTGTCATCCTGCTGGCCGGTCCGGTTCTTGCCGGGCTGGCCGGCACGCTTCTGCCGGCCTTCGGTTATCTGCCTGTCCTTGGATTTGACAGCTTCTCGCTGGAACCGTTCCGTCACCTGCTTGACATGCCGGGACTGCTTCGATCCGCAGTGCTCAGCTTGGCAACGGGGCTTGCCGCCTCGTTGCTCTCGCTCGGCATCGTTCTTGTCTTTGCCGCCGGCTGGTCCGGGACTGCAACCTTCCAACGGCTGTCGCGGTTCCTGTCACCCCTGCTGTCGGTGCCGCATGCGGCGGCGGCAATCGGCCTGGCCTTCCTGATCGCGCCTTCCGGGTTTCTGGTTCGCGCGCTTTCACCATGGGCGACCGGCTGGACCCGGCCGCCAGACCTCCTCATCCTGAATGACCCGCTCGGACTCAGCCTCACCGCCGGCCTTGTCGCCAAGGAAGTTCCGTTCCTGTTTCTGATGACGCTGGCCGCGCTGAACCGGCCGCATATTCGGGACTATTTCCGAGCCGGCAGCAGCCTTGGTTACGGCCGAATGGCGACCTTCTTCAAGCTCGTGTTGCCGCAGATCTACCCCCTGATCCGCCTGCCCATGCTGGCTGTTATTGCCTATGCGACCTCGGTCGTCGACGTCGCCGTGATCCTCGGGCCGACAACACCACCCCCCTTGCTCCCCGGCTGGTGACCTGGATGAACGATCCGGACCTGTCGCTTCGGCTGATTGCGTCCGCCGGAGCCGTGCTGCAACTCGCCGTGACCGCTTTGGCTCTTGCGACATACCTGATGCTGGAACGGGTGTTGACGTCTTTGCTGCGCGGCCGGCTGGTGAGCGGGCGCCGTCACAGGCGAGACCACCTGCCCCGAATTGGTGGGCTCCTGCCGATGCTAGCCGTGATCGGAGCGATGGCTGCCTCCCTGTTTGTTCTGGTGCTCTGGTCCTTTGCCCGGTCCTGGTGGTTTCCGTCGCTTTTGCCGCAGAGATGGGACCTGATGCGGATCACGGACGCGCTTGCCATGGGCGCACCGGTACTGACGGCTACCCTTGCCCTGGCCGTTGCTGCGGCAATGCTTGCCACGGCGCTGACCTTGTGGTTGCTCGAGGCACGCAGTGCGCATCGCATGCCATTGGGAACCAGGTTGAAAGTCCTGGTGTTTCTACCGCTTCTGCTGCCGCAGATCAGTTTCCTCTTTGGCCTGCAGCTGCTGTTTCTGGTGGTTGATTTCAGCGGCAGTTTTTTCTCCGTGTTGCTGGCGCACCTGGTGTTCGTCTTTCCCTATGCCGTACTGGCCTTGAGCGATCCCTGGGCCCAGCTGGACCCGCGCTTTGAAAAAGCCGCAGCGTCCATCGGCGCGTCACGCGGACGCATTTTCTGGCAGATCCGCCTGCCGCTGTTGCTGCGACCGGTTCTTGTCACCTTCGCCGTTGCGGCAGCGGTCTCCGTCGGCCAATACCTGCCAACGCTTTTGATCGGTGCCGGGCGCATCGTGACGGTGACGACGGAAAGCGTCGCTCTTGCGAGCGGCGGCAACCGGCCCGCTGCTGCGCTTTACGCCCTGCTGCAGCTGCTGATCCCGCTCGCCGGGTTCGTGCTGGCGGCCTTGATCCCCGCAGCCTTGCACCGCAATCGTCGGGCCATGCATCTGCAAGAAGGATGATCCCATTGAGTGTTGCCGACACATTGCCCGGTCTTGTCCTTGAAAGTGTGAGCCTTCGGCTGAACGACCGTCTTCTCCTGTCGATCGACTGCCGGATCGCACCTGGCGAGGTTCTGACCATCATGGGGGAAAGTGGTAGCGGCAAATCCAGTCTGCTGGATTTCATCGCGGGTTTCCTGCGGCCGGACTTTTCGGCAACCGGACGCGTGTTGCTGAATGACCGGGACCTGACCGGCTTGCCCGCTCAGGATCGTCACATCGGTCTGATGTTCCAGTCGCCGCTGATGTTCCCGCATATGTCGGTGCTGCAAAACCTGATGTTCGCCATCCCCGCTGCCATCCGGCGGCGTGCGATGCGCCGCGACATGGCGGAACAGGCCCTTGCCGACGTTGGCCTGGCAGGGTTCGCCCATCGCGATCCGGCAACCCTTTCCGGCGGGCAGCAGACCCGGGTCGCGCTCATGCGGACGCTCCTTGCCAACCCGAAGGCGCTGCTGCTGGATGAACCGTTTTCCAGTCTGGACACCGCGCGGCGCGCCGACATCCGCGCGCAGGTCTTCGATCTGGCCAGGGAGAAATCCCTGCCCGTTCTGCTGGTCAGCCACGATGAAGAAGACCTAAAGGCGGCCGGTGGCAAGGTTGTGCGCCTGGGCCACCTCTGAGAGCTGCGTGGTTCTCTGGTCTGCGCCAAAAAAGTGAACCGGCCCGGGGAAACCCGGGACCAATCGGAAGCTGTTATTCCGCCTGATCTGCGGAATTTGCCTGCAGCATGGCGTAGTTGTCGATGCCGATCTGCTCGATCAAGCCAAGCTGGGTTTCCAGGAAGTCGATGTGACCTTCCTCATCACCGAGCAGACGCTCGAACATGGCCATCGTGACATAGTCGCCAAGTTCACGGCAAACTTCACGTGCTTCCTTGTAGAGCGCGCGCGCAACATATTCGGCTGCCAGGTCGCCTTCCAGGCATTCCTTCAGGGACTGGCCGATGCGCAGCGGGTCAAGGGTCTGCAGGTTCGGCAGGCCTTCCAGGAAGATGATGCGGTCCATCAGTTCCTGGGCGTGCTGGCGCTCTTCGTCGGCCTCGACCAGTTCCTTGGCCGCAAGCTTGCTGTAGCCCCAGTCTTCCAGCAGACGCGCATGGACCCAGAACTGGTTGACCACGGTCAGTTCGTGACGCAGGGACTTGTTCAGATATTCGATTACGCGCGCGTCGCCCTTCATCGGCCCTCTCCTGATTTACCGGCTGGCGGCACGTTTTTCGCGCAGGCGAACCGGTTTGGATTCCTCACCCTCTTCAGAGCTTTTTTCATGAATAATGTCAATCACCGCGGGAAAACATCCACCACAGCGCGGACGACAGCCAAGATGCCGAAACACTGCGCCTGGCGTCGGCACCTTGCCGTTCGGGTCCGCCCGCATTTCCTCCGCGGCTTCGCGAAGCTGCTTGTCAGACAGGACATTACAGGAGCATATGATCATTGCAGGATCCGGCGTGCGTCCTCATATGCGGACAGGTTGGTCTTTGCGGACAGTTGACGACATATTGTCATTGACGAATTCCAGCGCAATATCGAAACTCGACCCTGAGAGTCAACTTTTTCCGGACCCTCGATACGCTAACAAGGGAATGACATGAACGGCAAGCCCATGCAGGATGACCGGCCAACTCTCGTCCTGACCGGCGCAAGCCGGGGGATCGGCCATGCAACCGTCAAGCGGTTCTCCGCGGAAGGCTGGCGGGTGATCACCTGTTCACGGCAGGCGTTTTCGGACAAATGCCCCTGGCCGATGGGCCCGGAAGACCACATCCAGGTCGATCTGTCGGATCCTGAAAATCTGGGCTTTGCGGTTCAGGAGATCCGCAAGCGGCTTGAGACGAATGGCTCCCGCCTCAGCGCGCTTGTCAACAATGCCGGCATCAGCCCGAAAGGTGCGGAAGGCGAGCGACTCGATTCTCTGACGACGGCAATGCACGAGTGGCGCACCGTGTTTCAGGTGAATTTCTTTGCCCCGATCCTGCTCGGGCGCGGACTGTTTCAGGAACTGAAGAACGCTGCCGGGTCCGTCGTCAACGTGACGTCCATTGCCGGAATGCGCGTTCACCCGTTTGCCGGCACGGCCTATGCAACCTCAAAGGCGGCTCTTGCCTCCCTGACCCGGGAAATGGCAGCGGACTTCGGTCCGCATGGCATCCGGGTCAATGCCATTGCCCCTGGAGAAATCGACACAGCCATTCTGTCCCCCGGTACGGAAAAGATGATCGATGACATTCCACTGCGGCGCCTCGGACTGCCGGCTGAGGTCGCGGATACAATCTATTACCTGTGTTCCAACAAGTCCTCTTATGTCAGCGGCGCTGAAATTCACATCAACGGTGGCCAGCACGTGTAACAAGGAAATACAACCATAAATTTATTGTTTGAGTTTATTTATCTACTCTCCAAAGGTTAAACCCCGTTAACATGTAATAAGAAATAAAATTACGTAGTACCTGAAGAGAATTTTCATTATTTACCTAATCTTCATCGGCCTCCGCAATAATAACAGCGAAATGCCTTGATTCCGGCTGTGCGGGGACGAAATGAAGAGACTATTGAAGGTTCTGACCGACTTGAAATTCGGGTTCAAAGTCGGTGGCGGTTTTTTAGCCGTGTTGCTGCTGACAGCAGTGGTTGGCGGCGTCGGCTTCCTGGCCATTCACAGCCTCGCCTCGCGTTTCGATGTTGCCGACCAGGCTGCAAAGGTTGCCGCGCAAGTGTCCGCAACCTCGCTGCAGCGGGAAGACTATCTCAACAATCCGAGCGCAGATCTCAGCACCGCCGTAGGCGACGAGATTGCCAAGCTCAAGAACGAATTGGCGAACCTCGCGACCGGTGTTGCCGGCGATGAAACGTCGGAAGCACAGGTTTCCGGTGCCAGTGAGGCCGTGAGCGAGTTTGAGCAGACGTTCGCGGAAGTGGTCTCACAGACAGAACAGCAGGCCGAGCGGCTTGCCACCCTGCAGCAAAGCACGGCTGATCTGGAAGCACTGGCCGCCAGCATCAGCGATGCCGTCGCAGCGGAAGAAAAGAAAATCAGCTCGGAGGCGTTCTCAGCCAACAGCCGTCTGGACGATGCCAATCAGCTGCAATTCAGCGTCTTTCAGCTGAAGGATGAAGTCGTTCGGGTGAACATGCTCTATCTCGAAGGCAGCGGCAATATCGACGGTGACAACCTGACCGTCGCCATCGACATCGCTCGCGACCTTGTCAGCACGACCAAGCAGATGGGCTACAAGCAGATTGACGGCATCAAGAAGAAATCCCTCGGGCAGCTGAAGAAACAGGCCGGATTGCTTAACAAGGCCCTGGAGAAACTCACCACGGACCTCGGCTTCTCAGAAGCCTACGAGGCGCGCCTTGCAGTCGGCACAGCGATTGAAGGTGTCGATACCTATACCAAGGAAATTCTCGGCCAGGTCAACCCGGTTGTCTCCAAGGCAAAGACAGATGCGTTGACAGCGTCTACACGGCTGGCAACCGTTCGGTCCATTGCGGCAAAGGCGACGAAGCTCAACGAGCTGGCCCTGGCAGCCCGCGCGGAGACCCTTTTCCTGTTCGGTGCGTTTGGTTCTTCTGACATCACCAAGGTCGAAGAAAGCATTGCCGCCCTGGCAAACCTTGAAAAAGACATGGTGAAATATGCCATGATCCTGCCGTCTGCAGGCGATGCGATCAAGGCGATCCCGGTCTCCGTTGCGTCGCTCGACCGCTCCTTCAAGGAAATGGTTACCACCAAGAAGGACCTGACGGACAAGCGGGCCCAGCTCGACGACCTGACCCGCAGGGTCAACGCCGATATCGCAGCGATTTCCGACGCCCAGTCGAAAGCGGCCAACGCAGCTTCGAGCTCAGCCGAGCTGCAAATCGCAACGACTATCCTGCTGGCCATTCTTGGCGGCATCGGCCTGGCATTCGTGCTCAACCTGGCCATCACCCGCCCGATCCGAACCATCACCAACGTGATGGACCGCCTGGCCAACGGCGACAATGAAGTCGACATTCCGGGCCGCGACCGCGGCGACGAAATCGGCGACATGAGCCGGACGGTCCAGGTGTTCCGCGACAACGCGATTGAGCGTGCGCAACTCCAGGAGCAAAACGCCCAGGAAGAAGCCGCCCGTCAGCAGCGCCAGGAACGCATCGATGCGATGATCCTGTCCTTCCGCTCAACCGCGGAAGAAGCCCTCGGCTCTGTGGAGTCCACTGCCGGCAGCCTGGACTCCACCGCTCAGGCCCTGACCGAGATTGCCCGCGACAGCGCCGGCTATGCCAGCGAAACGCAGGCCTCCTCGAACGAGACCACCAACAACGTTCAGACCGTGGCAAGTGCCGCAGAAGAGCTGGCGGCCTCCATCGGCGAGATTTCGCGGCAGGTTGCCCAGACCACCGAAATCGTCGATCGTGCCAACACGGGCACCCGGATCACCAACGAGAAGGTCGAGGGGCTAGCAGAAGCGGCCACCAAGATCGGCGAAGTGGTCACGCTCATCCAGGCCATTGCCGAACAGACCAACCTCCTGGCCCTGAACGCCACCATCGAGGCGGCGCGTGCTGGTGAAGCCGGCAAGGGCTTTGCGGTTGTTGCCGCGGAGGTGAAGGAGCTTGCAACCCAGACTTCCAAGGCAACCGAAGAGATCTCCTCGCAGATCACCGAGATCCAGAACGCCACCAAGGAATCCGTGGTTGCGATCGGCGAAATCGCCGAGACCATGACAGAGGTGAACTCCTACACCACCGCCATCGCCTCGGCTGTCGAGCAGCAGGGCGCCGCCACTGCGGAAATCTCTCAGAACGTCCAGCGGGCCGCGGAAGGCACGGGAGCCGTCTCCTCGTCCATGACGCAGCTCTCCCAGGCCGTCGACCAGACCTCGTCCTCTGCGGACATGGTCCTGTCCGCCTCCGGCGAACTGACCCAGAAGACCGACGAACTGAAACGGGAAGTCGAGCAGTTCCTCTCCGAGGTGGCAGCCGCCTGATCTGAGGTCCTTGCAAAAATCGGGCGGGAGAGCTTCGGCTCCCCGCCCTTTTCTTTGCCTTTTCGAGCGCAAAACGTTGACCTCAAGGCGCATGCCGACTAGAGCGGAACCAATTTCCTAAACTCAGACAAACGAGAGACACACGTGGCGGACCAGACCAGCGCCTCCTCCTTTGCTCCTTCCGGCAAGCCGCCCGTTCAGTCGTGGCCGGTGATCCTGGAGACAAAGGGCTGGAAAGACTATCGGCTGCTTGACATGGGCGAAGGTCAGAAGCTGGAGCGCTATGGCCGGTTTACCATCGTGCGCCCGGAACCCCAGGCGATGGGGGCAAGACGTCAGAAGGAAAGCGTCTGGAACCGGGCCGACGCTGTCTTCTCGGGCGATACGGAAGAGGAAGGTCCCGGCCGCTGGAAGTTTTCCGGCAACGTGCCGGAAACCTGGCCGATGTCCTACGGTCCTGCTCGCTATAATGGCCGCTTCATGTCCTTCCGCCATGTCGGCGTCTTTCCCGAGCAGGCCGCCCACTGGGACTGGGTCAACGGCAAGATCCGTTCCGAACGCGAACGCAATCCGGACAAGTCGCTGAAGATCCTGAACCTCTTCGGCTATACCGGTCTTGCCTCGCTGCTACCGGCGACCGAGGGTGCCCAGGTCACCCATGTCGATGCCTCCAAGAAAGCCATCGGTTATGCCCGGGAAAACCAGGCAATGTCGGGGCTTGAGGATCTGCCGATCCGCTGGATCTGTGAAGACGCCTCCAAGTTTGTCGCCAGGGAGGTCCGCCGCGGCAACACCTATGACGGCATTATCCTGGATCCGCCGAAATACGGCCGCGGTCCAAAGGGCGAAGTCTGGGACATCTATACCAGCCTGCCCGGCATGCTGGCCGACCTGCAGAAGCTCCTGGCAAAGGACGCGCTGTTCATGATCCTGACTGCCTACGCCATCCGCTCCAGCTTCGTCTCCATTCACGAGCTAATGGCCGAAACGCTGCATCAACAGGGCGGGTTGCTGGAATCCGGTGAGCTGGTCATTCGCGAGGAGAACAGCACCAGGGCCTTGTCCACCTCGCTGTTTTCCCGCTGGAGCAGCCGGTAGGGTTTCGACCCTCCTATTCTGAATGACGCCCTCTTCTTCGGACCTCTTCCTGAAGAACGCTTTGCTCCAGCCTTGAGGTCGCCGGATCTTCCCCGATCTGCTTCATCCCATGGCTCGACCATGGGATCCATGCCAAGGCGTCTCAAGCTACAAAGTTCATGTAGAAGCTGAAGCCATGGCATGGATTGCCGGATCAGGTCCGGCAATGACGGCGAAAAAGGGAGGCCGAAAACTCAGACCTCACTCTGCTGCCACTGCCGTTTCCAGATTGTCGTTGCTCCACCTCTCTTGCCTTTCAGGCTCCTGGACAATGTCCTCTATGGTCTTCATCCGCCGCGCATAGACAAGCGCGAACATGGGCGGGGCGAAATAGAACGAGATCACCGTGGACAGCAGCACACCGCCCGCGATCGACATCGCAAAGGGCGGCCAGAAGCCGCCGCCGCCCAGGATCAGCGGCAGGAAGCCGCCGAAGGTTGTCAGCGTGGTGGAGATGATGTGACGGCTGGAGCGCATCACCACGTCCACCATGGCGTTTCGATCTCCGGCAGCTGCTGCCGTGTCCGCCTGCATCCCCGTCAGGATGATGATGGCGGCGTTGATCGAGACGCCAATCGACCCGATCACGCCGATAATGGCGTTGATGCCAAAGGGATACTGGAACACGGCAAGTGCCAGGATGCTCAGGCCTGCGGACAGCAGTGCGACGACAAAGGTCACGGCCGAGAGCCGGAAGGAGTTGAAGGTCAGGACAACCGCGGCAATTGACAAGGGCACGATCAGGCCGAGGGAACCGATCAGGTTCTTGAGCGTGTCGCCCCTTGCATCGGAATCTCCACCGGTTTCGATGCGGTATCCCTCGGGCAGCACAAAGCCGGTCTCCTCGATCCGGTGCTGAAGTTTCTTCAAGGCTTCCTCGGGCAGGACACCATATTGAACGAATGCCTGCACGGTGTTGGTGCGCTCGCCGTTGCGCCGGTTGATCTCACCTTTCGAGGGCTCCAGCCGGATATCGGCAATGGCCGACAGGGGCACGCCCTCATAGGTCGCGCGATCCCGGCCTTCGGACGGCGGAAGCAGCGGCAGGCTGGCAATTGCGGACAGGTCACCACGGATCGCCTCCCCGACGCGCACACGGACCGGCAATTCCTCGGTGCCCTCGACAAGGCTGCCCCCCGTTGCCCCTTCCAGCGTTGCTTCCAGTTGGCGCGCCACATCTTCAAGACTCAGTCCGACCAGCCGCGCCTTGTCCTCATTAACGGCAAGTCGCAGCTTCGGCGCCCCCCCATCAAGGGTGGTGCGCGCGACCGTCACTTCCTCAATGCCGCTGGCGATCTGGCGCAACGCGTCACCACGCTCGCGCAAGACGTCCAGGGACGGCCCGACCAGCCGCAACTCCACCGGCGCATCGACCGGTGGCCCCTGCACCAGGTCCCGGACCAGGATCCGTGCCTCCGGGAACTGCCGGGCAAGATCCGACTGCAGCTCCGGGACGAGCAAGGCGGTTGCCTCCGGCGAAGCCGTTGTCACCAGGGCCTGGGCAAAGGCCGGTGCCCGGTCGCGGCTGCCGACGATGTTGTAATAGAAGGCCGGCGCGCTTTTGCCGACCACCCAGGCGACCTGCTCCACCCCGTCCTGCGCAGCAAGGTAGCGATCAATGGCCAGGGCCGTTTCAGAAGTCTCCGAGATTGCGGTGCCATCCGCCAGCTCCACCTCGATGTGAAACTGATCCCGGTCGACCCCCGGAAAGAATTGTGCCGTCAGCGTCGGCATGCTCAAAAAACCGATCACCGGCAGAACAAGGGCATAGGCAACGGCGCTCGCCGGATTGCGCATGGCCAGTTTCAGCGACAGGCGGAAGGGCACGGAAACGAGAGACTGCAAACGCCTCCCGGTGCGTTTGTCATGTACCTTCCTGGCCGGCAACAGCCAGCCGGCAACGGCCGCCGTCAGGGTAATGGCCACCACGAAGGACCAGAGCAGCATCACGATCACGGCGATGGCGATCGCCCCCACGAAATCACCAGGCGGTCCCGGCAGCAGGACCATCGGCATGAAGGACAGAGCCGTTGTGACCGTGGACGCCAGGAGGGGCGCAAACAGGCGCCGCACCGCCTTGCCGACCGCTTCCCTGCGGCTCAAGCCGCTTCCAAGCGCCTGGCCGATTTCATCGGTCATCACGATGCCGGCATCGACAAGCAGACCGAGCGCGACGATCATGCCGGTCAGCGACATCTGGTGCAGGGGCAACCCGATCAGGCTCATCGTCGCAAAGGACGCCAAAGTCACCACGGGCAAGACCATGGCAACGATCAGCGCCGAGCGCAGCCCCATGGTCACCAGCAGCACGATCACCACCAGCCCCATGCCGATGGCAATGTTGAGACCGACATTCGACAGCCGGTCGATCGTGTAGGTGCTCTGGTCGAAGACCAGCCGATGTTCGATGGAATGAGGCAGTTCGGTTTCAAAGGTTGCGATGCGCGCTTCAACCCGGTCCATCCAGGCATCGACCTGCAGACCGTCGGCGATCTTTGCCGCAACCAGAATGGCCGTGCGTCCGTCCGCGAACGCCAGTTCCTCCGCCGGCTGCCGGACCCCTTTGGTGACGGTCGCAACATCTCCGACGCGGGTCACAAGACCGGTTTCGGCCGTCGTCAGAGGGATTTGCCGGATGCGGTCCAGCGCCTCGATCTCTCCATCGACCTCGACCAGCAGCTCCCGATTCGGGTTGCGCAGCCGCCCGGCCTGCACCTTGGCATCGGCTCTCCGGATCGCACCTGACACCTGGTCCGCCGTCAGCGACAGCGACGTCAGCACGACCGGATCGATCCGGACCAGGATCTCTTCGTCCAGGCCACCGAAAATCTCGACCTGTTTCGTGCCGGGCACATTGCGCAAGGTGTCGGAAAGCGCTTCGGCGTAACGAAGCAGAACGGCATCGGACACGCTTTCATGCTTCGGCACGAGCGCGCTGATCGATGCAAAGGCACCTGCCCCTTCGGTGTCGAACTCCGGCTCCCCTGCCCCTGGCGGAAACGCGCGGGCAGCATCGGAGAGCTTGTCCCGGATCTCCGACCAGGCCTGTTCGATGACATCTTCCCCAAGCGTATCGAGAAGCTCGATCTGAACGATGGAGATGGAAGAGGCGGAGGTGGATTCAATCGTATCGATTTCCTCCACCTCGCGCAGCTGTTCCTCGATCTTTTCCGTGACCAGCGCCTCTACCCGTGCCGGGTCGGCACCAGGATAAACGGTCGTCACGCTGGCGAAGATATTTGTGATCGTCGGGTCTTCCTGGCGCCCGATCCCGATCAGGGCCGAGAACCCGGCAGCCAGAATGACCAGCACCATCAGCGCCGCGAGCCGCGGCTGGCGGAAAAACAGGGTCGCCATCGATCAGCTCCCGGTCTCGGCCAGTTGCACATGTTGGCCGGCAACGACCCGATGAACGCCGCCGGCGACAATGCGGGTCCCGGCCGTGATCGTGCCGCGGACAAACGCACGGGCCTCGTCGGTCTGGAGCACTTCCACCGCTTCCCGCACGATCACCAGACCGGAGCCTTGCGAAGGCGCGGTTTCCGTTTCTGCGTCAGCAATCGCAAGTACGGTCCAGAGCCCGCGCGGCCCTTCTTTCAGCGCTGCCATCGGCACCCAGTAGCCGTCGGCCTCGATCCATTCCTCCAGGGTCAGCTCGGCAAGATCGCCGAAACCCGGCAGCCTGGTATCGTCCTGAACCTGGAACAGGGCTTCAATGGTGCGTGTGCGTGTCTGAAGGTCGGGGCGCAGTCCAAGAAACACGGCCTGCAAGCTTCTTGAGCCTAGGCGGATATCGAAGGTCCGGTTTCGTTCAAGCCGGGCGGCCACCCGTGGCGGCAGACCGATGCGAACCTGCGGCCGTGCACTCTCAAGAAGCGTGAGGGCGGGCTGTCCGGGGGAAACGGTTGCTCCTTCATCGAGTACACGCGCGCCGATCCGTCCCGCAAAGGGAGCCCGCAAGACCGACTTGTCGAGGCTGATCTCGATTGTTTCGATCGCCGCGTCGATCTGCGACAGTGTCGCATCGAGGCGGTTCAGCGCCAGACGCGCCCGGTCCAGTGTCTCTGTGCTGGCATGGCCGGCTTCTTGCAGCTTCTGCCGCCTGTTGAGCGTCAGCTCCGCCAGTTCCCGGTCGCTTTCCACTGCCAGCCGGTTCGCCAGTTGACGGCGGCGTTCCGCCTCCAGCGACCTTGTGTCCAGCCGGGCGATGACGTCGCCCCGGGCGACCGGATCGCCTTCATCGACCGCGATCTCGAGCACGGTGCCGGACAGTTCAAAGGCAAGATCCGTCTGGCGGGCGGGTTCGATCCGTCCGGCGAAGGTCCTTTGAACCGCATATCCGCCTTGGCGGTCCGGCATGAAGACCTGAACTTCAGCAAGTGGCGAGGTATCGACCTGCGGCTTCTCTTCGGCCCGCATCTGGATGGTGGTCACCCCGACAATCACGGCAGCCGCTGCCAGCCCGACATTGACGGAAAAACTGGTCAGGCTGACCAGACCTCTGCCGAGACGTTTCAGTCGGGGACTCCGGCTCGTCCCGGTTTCGTGATCGGTCTTGTTGTCCTGCATTGCCGTGCCCTCACGCCTGGTCTGGCTGCCATAGCCGATGAGCCCGGACCGATGCCCGATGTAAACGGCTCTAACTATGTTACTGTTGCTAACATATGTTAGAAGAATTAACTTTCGCAAGAGACTCACATCAAAAAAGTCGGATCAACCGATGACCAAACCCAAAGTTCAGAAGAAGAGCGGCTATCACCACGGCAACCTGCGCGGCCAGCTGACCGCAGCCGCGCGCCAGTTGATCGAGGAACAGGGACCGGATGGTTTTTCCATGTCCGACGCCTGCCGTCTGGCTGGTGTCAGCACCGCCGCCCCCTACCGCCACTTCAAGTCGAAAGAGGATCTCCTGACCGAGGTCGCGATGGACGGGCTTGCCCGGCTTGGCGCAGACATGGAAAAAAACGCTTCCGGCTATCCGCGCGGCACAGTCGAATCCATTGCCGCCATCGGGCGGGCCTATGTGCAATTCGCCATCCGCGAACAGCACACGTTTCGCCTGATGTTCAGCACCAAGTCCCATGCAGGCCGGATCGAGGAACTGAAGAGTGTCGGGCGCAACTCCTATGGCGTGCTGTTGCAGGAAGTGGCGCGCTATCTCGGTGAGGACGGTATCACCGAAGAGGTGATGCGGGCGTCCTTCCCGCTCTGGACCCAGGTCCACGGCCTGTCGTTCCTCGCCATTGACGGCAAGCTGGACGTTACCGACTTTCCGGTCGATATCGACCAGTCGATCCTGCTGGCGTCCGAACGGCTGCTGCCGCCACGTCCTGCACCGCAAGGCTCTTGACCCCGCCCTGTCCAGCGCCTAAGCCAGCAAAACACGTATGACCCCTTATCCCGGCTCCCGTGAGAGCGCCCGGAGCATCCAATGCCGCAACAGCGCACCGGCGCGGTGAAGCAGATCACCAGCCACTCCAATCCGATCGTCAAGGAAATCAAGGGGCTGGTCGCGCAGCGCAAGCACCGCAGCCAGTCAGGACTGTTCGTCGCAGAAGGCCTGAAACTGGCGACCGATGCACTGGACGCCGGCTGGGGTGTGCGTTACCTCGCCCTTGGTCCGGAGGCGCGAGACAATCCGGTTGCCCAGAAGGCGGCCGCCACGGCAAAGGCGCGCGGCGCGCTGATCCTGGAAGTCTCGACCGCAGTCATGTCGGCCATGACCCGCAAGGACAATCCGCAGATGGTTGTCGGCGTCTACGAGCAGCAGATCCTCGAAGCCAGGGATATCCAGCCCGCAGGCACGACGCTCTGGGTGGCGCTCGACCGGGTGCGTGATCCGGGCAATCTCGGCACCATCATCCGCACCGTCGATGCCGTTGGCGGCACCGGCGTCATGCTGGTCGGCGATTGCACCGATCCGTTTGCCGTTGAGGCCGTGCGTGCCACCATGGGGTCGCTGTTTCATGTGCCGCTGGCAAAACTCAGCAAGGACGAGTTCAAGACGCTGGCCGGCAAATGGCCGGGCACGGTCGCTGCAACCCATCTGAAGGGATCCGTCGACTACCGCACACCGGACTATACCGATCCGGTTCTTCTGGTCATGGGCAACGAACAAAAGGGCCTGGAGGACGACATGGCGGCGGCCTGCGGCACGCTGATCCGCATTCCCCAGGTCGGCCAGGCAGACAGCCTCAATCTGGCGGTCGCCACCGGCATCGCGCTATACGAAATCCGCCGCAAGCATCTGGAGCTTTGAGCCTTGAAACTGTTTGTGTTTGGTGCCGGTTTTTCCTCCAGGGCCTTTATCGAAGAAGTCAGAGAGCAGTTCGACTGGGTCGGCGGAACGACACGATCCGCGGAGAAGGCCGAGGCCCTGAAAGACATGGGTGTCGAGCCGTTCCTGTTTGATGGCACCACCAAGGGGGCCGGCATTGCCGAGGCGCTTGAAGCCGCGACCCATATCCTGGTCTCGATTGCCCCGAACGAGGCCGGTGATCCGGTTCTGCTTCATCACGGCGACGATCTGGCGGCCGCCAAGCCACAATGGATCGGTTACCTGTCCACCGTCGGCGTCTATGGCAATCATGATGGCGCCTGGGTTGACGAGGACACGGACTGCAGGCCGGTCTCCAAGCGGTCCGTTCAGCGGGTTGCGGCGGAAACGGCCTGGCTGGACTTTGCGGCTTCGACAGATATTCCAGTGCAGATCTTCCGCCTGTCGGGCATTTACGGTCCGGGCCGCAATGCCTTTGAGAACTTCAAGAAGGGCAAGGCCCGCCGGCTGGTGAAACCCGGCCAGGTGTTCAACCGCATTCATGTTTCCGATATCGCCGGAGCGGTGAGCGCTGCCATGTCCAGCCCGACCACCCGCATCTTCAATGTTACCGACGATGAGCCCGCACCACCTCAGGACGTGGTCGCCTTTGCAGCGGACCTCCTTGGCGTCGAGCCGCCGCCCGAAATCCCGTTCGAGACAGCCGACCTGACGCCGATGGCCCGCTCCTTTTACGGCGAGAACAAGCGCGTTTCGAACAGGCGCGTCAAGGACGAGCTCGGTTACACCTTCCGCTTTCCGAATTACCGGGTCGCGCTGCAGGATCTGCTCTCCTATATTTAGGTAGTTTTGTCAGCACCCCCGGCTCGAGGAAGACGGTCTCATGCGCATCGCCTGGAAGATTTTCGGGATTTCCCTGATCGTCTTTTTTGTCATGGCAGCAGCCGCCGCCTTCTCGATCTTCAAGATTTTCGAGATCAACAAGGAACTGCACCTGATCTCGAACGTCTATTCACCGCTCCGGCATGAGGTTACCCAGGTCGAGGTGATCGCGCTTGAAGAGGAACTCGACCTGGAGCGCGCGGAAAAATACCTGGCTGAGCTGCGTGCAGACCGGCTTGAAGTGCTCAGCTACGACAAGAGCCCGGAAGAAATCGACGCGCTGCTTCAGGACCATCCGGCGCTTCAGGCCCGGATAAAGCGCCTGGAGGAACGTCTGGAGCAGGATCTTCTGGCGTTTGAAGAACATGCGCGCAAAGTGTCAGAACTGCTGAAATCAGCCGAAGAGCGGGTAGCTGCCGCGCAAGATGCCGCCACCTCGGTACACGACCGGCTAGAACTTGCGGCTCTGTACCCGACCCTGGTCGCGATCGAGACCCAGCACGACAATTTCCATGCCCATGCGCTGCATCTCGTGCAGTCGGTGGATATTCCGGCGGCGACAAGGGAACGGCTGGAGACGCAGCTGGAGGAAGAGGAAACCAAGCTGTCCGCCCGCCTTGACCAGCTGCGCGAACATGTCACCCGCTTCACGGACCAATCGATCGAAACGGCCGCCCTGCACGAACAGCAGGCGCTTTATGCCAGCATCGCGGCGACCGCCGCCAGCGGCGCTCTGGCACTGCTTTTGTCGTCACTGGTCATCGCCGGCATTCTGCGCCCCATGAAAGCTCTGACCAGCGGAGCAAGGCGCGTGGAAGAAGGTGATTTTGCCGTTCAGCTGCAGCCGCGCTCAAGCGATGAGATCGGCACCCTGACCCGGAGCTTCAACACGATGGTGGAAGGGTTGCGTTCCACGCAGAAGATCAAGGACACGTTTGGCCAATATCTCGACCCTCGTGTCGTCTCCGGCCTGATTGCCGACCATGCGGATGCGACAGCCGGCGAGAAGAAGGTGGTCACCGCCTATTTTTCCGACCTGGCCGATTTCACCACGATTTCAGAGCAGTTCACGCCGGCCGGGCTGGTGCGTGTGCTGAACCGCTACCTGGACCTGATGTCGTCCGAGATCACGGATCGCCAGGGCGTGATCGACAAATATATCGGCGATGCGATCATGGCGTTCTGGGCGCAGCCCTTTTGCGACGATGGCGGCCAGGCCACCCTGGCGGTCGAAAGCGCCCTGCGCAATATCGAGCACATGCGCGAATTCCAGCACGAATTGCCGGACCTCACGGGACTGCAGAAAAACCTGCCCCAGCTCAAACAGAGGATCGGCATTGCCACCGGCGACGCCGTCATCGGGTCGATCGGGTCGGAGAAAACCAAGAATTACACGATCATGGGTGACACCGTGAACCTTGGCGCGCGGCTTGAAGGGGCCAACAAGGTCTACGGCACCCAGCTGCTGGTGTGCCAGCGCACGCGTGATACGGCCTCCGGGATCGAATTCCGGGCCGTCGACAAGATCCAGGTGAAGGGCAAGACCGAACCGACCAGCGTCTATACGGCGCTGGCCCGCGAAAAAGACATGACCGAAGAACTGGCCGCTTTGCAGGCCGGTTCGGAAGAGGCGCTGCACGCCTTTGCCGAGGCCAGGTGGACCGACGCCCGCACCCTGTTCGAGACCATCCTCCGGCAACATCCCGACGATCAGATTGCGCGCGTTTTCCTGAACCGCCTGCAGCTGATCGAAGCTCAGGGCGCTCCGGAAAACTGGGACGGGGTCTGGCACCTGACGTCAAAATAAAGGGACCTGTCGTGCGAGGTCTCACCCGGCCAAGACCTGATTTATCGATAAATATCAGGCAACAACGCCCCTGATGGTCTTGACGGGACGCAACTTCCTCCCCAGCTTCGAACCAGGTTTCAGTGCCAAAGGTCACTGACTTCAAGAGCATAATCGGGAGGAACACATGGACACCTGGCGCGTATATTTATCCGGCGAAATTCATACCGACTGGCGCGAACGGATCATGGACGGATCGAAAGCCCTCGGCCTGCCGGTTGCCTTTTCGGCCCCGGTCACCGATCACGACGCCAGTGACGATTGCGGCGCGGCCATCCTGGGCGGTGAAGACCAGAAGTTCTGGTATGACCACAAGGGCGCCAAGATGAACGCGATCCGCACCCGCAGCCTGATCGAAAAGGCCGACATCGTCGTGGTGCGTTTCGGCGACAAGTACAAGCAGTGGAACGCCGCTTTCGACGCAGGCTATGCCTCCGCACTCGGCAAATCGGTGATCGTCTTGCACGATCCTTCCCTGACCCACCCCTTGAAGGAAGTTGACGCAGCTGCACTCGCGGTCGCCGAGACCTCGGAACAAGTGGTAGATATCCTCAAATATGTGATTACCGGCCAGCTCGACAGAGGGCCCGGGTCTTGAAATTAACAAATTCATTACCATACTAGGGAATACTGTGTTAAAGTTCTGGCCTGTTCGCCAGGCAACAGATCTCAGCTTTACAGGAACTGCACTTCGAAGTGTCGCAGTCCGCTTAGACTGCGCGCGAGGGCGTTTATTCCCGGCCGAGATCCGGCAAGTACTTTAGTATTATCATCAACACTGTCATCAAGGCGTTGAAAAATTCCGCTATCTGTAGCGGTCATATGCCTTGAGGCGAAAAATTGGAAAGAAGACTCCATGCTGCATGGAAACGTAAAATGGTTTGATCAGGGCCGAGGTATCGGCACGATCGAACCGCAGGACGGCGAGGATATTCCCGTCGACATCACGGCCCTGCGCCGGTCCGGCATCGACACCTTGAGAGAAGGCCAGCTTGTGGCGTTCGATCTGGAGTGGCGCCGCGGTCAGAAGGTGGCTGAAGACCTGAAAGTGCTGTAACGTAACAGCGTCTTTCCGGCGACAAGGGCGGTTCGACCGCCCTTTTTTATTGGGAGATGCGCTATGGAGGTCGATGCCAGGCTGCAGGAAGGGATCAACGCCCATCGCAGCGGCAATCTGGAAGCTGCGCTTGCCGCTTACAAGGACGTGCTCACGAACGATCCGGACCACGCCGACGGATTGCACTTTCTGGGGCTGCTGCATTTCGATGCGGGAAAGCCCGACAACGCCGTGACCCTGATCCGCAAGTCCCTGGACCAGAACAGCCGCAATGCCGCGGCCTACAACAATCTCGGCAATATCCTGAAACTGTCGGAGAAGCAGGACGAGGCGCTTGAAGCCTATGTCCGGGCCGTGGAGATCGAGCCGCGCCATGAGGAAGCCTGGAACAACATCAACCTGATGCTGGAAGGCGCCACCAACAACGACGACCTGCTGCCGATCCTGAGGGAAATTGTCCGGCTTGATCCCGACAATCCCAATGCCTGGCACAATTACGGCATGTCGCTGATGCTGTCCGGCCACCGGGACGAGGCCGCCGACGCACTGGAACGCTGCCTGGAATTCGGCGCCGACGTCTGGTCGGACCCGATCTGGCATGCCCGGGTGCTCTGTGCCCTGGGCCGCCGCGACCGGGCGATTGAGCATCTGGAAAGCCTGCTCAGGGCCGATCCGGACAATACCATCGTGCGGTATCAGCTGGCCGCCGTGCGCGGCGACGATCTGGACCAGGCGCCGGAAGATTATGTCAAAACCCATTTCGACAGTTTTTCCGACAGTTTCGACGAGGTGCTGAAAAACCTCGGCTACAGGGCTCCCGAACTTGTCGCCGAAGAAGTCGTCCGCCTTGCCGAGACCCGGCCGGGCCCGTTTCCGGACGTTGTCGATCTCGGCTGCGGCACCGGCCTATGCGGCCCTCTGATCCGCGCCCGGTGCGGCAAACTCACCGGCATCGACCTGTCACCGGGCATGCTACGCAAGGCCGCTGCGCTGGAAGTTTATGACTTCCTTCTGGAAGTCGAGCTGGTCGGCTTTCTGAATTCGGATCTGCCAACACAATTCGACCTGGCGGTCTGCGTCGATACGCTGTGTTACATCGGCGATCTCACCCCCTTCATGGAAGCGCTCTGCCGCGCCCTGAAACCTGGCGGACTGCTGGTGGCCAGCGTCGAACATCTGGATGAAGCAGACGGCCCGGACTACCGGGTCGACGCCACCGGGCGGTATTTGCACAATCCGGCCTATCTCAAGCGGAGCGCCGAAGCGGCGGGGCTTTCTTATGAAGCGGAGAAATTCGTTGCCCTGCGACAGGAGCTTGGCAAGGACGTTCAGGGCCTGGTTTTTCGCCTCAGCAAGCCTGACACCCCGCCCACGTGACAATATGCCAGCCGTCACGTCTGCCTCTATTTCTGCCACGCCATTTTAAGCGGTTGTGCCTGCGGCCAAAGTTGATACGGTGTCGCCACTGGGGGCGAGCGTCCGTCTGGAGGGACCGTGCATGTCGCAATGCAATGTTTTGTTGGTGTATCCGCGTTTTAATTCCGGCTCTTTCTGGAATTACGGCGCCACCTGCGAACTGGTTGGAGCGAAGTACCCGGCACCGCCCCTTGGGCTGATCACGGTTGCCGCCATGCTGCCGGACGACTGGTCCGTCCGGCTGGTCGATCGCAACACCGGCTCGCTTACCAGCGACGACCTTGCCTGGGCAGACATGATCATGACCGGCGGTATGCTGCCTCAGCAGGCCGACTGCCTGGCCGTCATTCGGCGCGCGCAGGACAAGGGCATTCCGGTCGTCGTCGGAGGTCCCGACGCAACGTCTTCACCCGAAGTTTATGAAGCAGCGGATTTCCTGGTCCTGGGCGAAGCCGAAGGCATTCTGGAAGCCTTCGTCTCGGCCTGGAACGAGGGCGCGCGCAACGGTCGCTTCACCGCGGAAAAGTTCAAGGCCGACGTAAGCTCCAGCCCGATCCCGCGTTTCGACCTGCTGAAATTCGACGATTATGTCCAGATCGGGGTGCAGTATTCTCGCGGTTGTCCGTTCACCTGCGAGTTCTGCGACATTATCGAACTCTATGGCCGGGTTCCGCGCACCAAGACCAACGCGCAGATGCTTGCCGAACTCGACCGTCTCTATGAACTCGGTTATCGCGGCCATGTCGATTTTGTCGACGACAACCTGATCGGCAACAAGAAGGCCGTGAAGATGTTCCTGCCGGAGCTGGCCGCCTGGCAGAAGGACAAGAACTATCCGTTCGAAATGTCCACCGAAGCGTCGCTGAACCTGGCGGACGACGAAGCCCTGCTGAAAATGATGCAGGACGCGGGCTACTTCTCGGTTTTCATAGGCATTGAAAGCCCGGATCCGGACGTCCTGGTCGCAACGCGCAAGAAACAGAACACACGGCGCAACATCGCCGAGAGTGTTCACAAGATCTACGACGCAGGCATTTTTGTGCTGGCCGGTTTCATCGTCGGCTTCGACGAGGAAAGCGACAAGGTTGCCGACGAAATCTCGGCGCTGATCGAGGAAGCGGCAATCCCGGTTGCCATGACCGGTCTGCTCTACGCTCTGCCGAATACCCAGCTGACCCGGCGCCTTGCCAAGGAAGGCAGGCTGCACGCGGATTTCGGAACCGATGACCCGGACACCGAACATGGTGATCAGTGCACAGCCGGCCTCAATTTCACGACCGTGCGGCCGCGCGACCAAATTCTCAACGATTTCAAGAAGGTGATCGACCGGGTCTACAGTCCGGAGGCCTATTTCGGCCGGGTTCGGAAGGTGGCGTCCATGCTCAAGATGAACGGGGCCAACGGTGCCGTTTTCGGGGCAGGTTTCGCGCATGACATCAAACAGGTCAGCCAGCTGCTCTGGGGAATCACGTTCAAGGACACCACGTATCGCTGGCAGATCTGGAAGACCATTCTCAGAACCGCTTTCACAAACTTCCGTGCGCTCAAGCCGGTGCTGATGATGCTGGCGCTTTATGTGCATCTCGGACCGTTCTCGCGTTTCGTGGTCGCCCAGATCGACAAACAGATCGTCGAGATCGAAAAAGGCCAATGGGAACAGCCGGCTCTGGTGGCAGCGGAGTAGGTGCGCTAAGAGACTGACGACAGGGCGCGCCTTCGCGCCCGCTCGGTTTCGCACGCAACTCGGGAAATCTGCTTGCCAACAGGTCCGTCCAAACGCGCCGCCCTCGGCTTCATCCTGGTCACGCTGACCCTGAACTCCATGGGCATCGGCCTGATGATGCCGGTGATGCCGTCGCTCCTGACGGACCTGACTTCCCTGCCGGTCAGCGACGCCGCGCGCTGGGGCGGGGCCCTGGCCGTGGTCTATGCCCTGATGCAGTTCCTGTTCGGCCCGACGCTCGGCAATCTCTCCGACCGCTTCGGACGACGGCCGGTGCTGCTGGTGTCCATGTTCGCCATGGCCATCGACTATCTGATCATGGCCTTGTCCTGGAACCTGGCGATCCTGTTCGTGGGCCGCACGCTGGCCGGTGTGTCCGGGGCGACCTTCTCCGCCGCCTCGGCCTATATTGCCGATGTGTCGTCAAAAGAGGACCGGGCCAAGAATTTCGGTCTCGTCGGCGCCGGGTTCGGGATCGGGTTTGTGCTCGGTCCGATGATCGGCGGTTTTCTGGGCGAATATGGCCCGCGTGCCCCCTTCTACGCCGCCGCGGCGCTGTCCTTCGTCAATTTCCTGTTTGGCTGTTTTGTCCTGCCGGAAACCCTAAAGACTGAAAACCGGCGCCGTTTCGACTGGCGGCGCGCCAACCCGCTGGGGGCCCTGAAACAACTGGCGGCCTACCCGGCCGTCAGAACATTGCTTCTGGCGGTGTTCCTGTTCGACATCGCCCACTACGTCTATCCCGCGGTCTGGAGCTACTACTCGGAAGAGGTGTTCGGCTGGACCCCGCGTGACATCGGCTTGTCGCTCGCCTTTGTCGGGATCGGTTTCGCCTTCGTCCAGGGCTACCTGATCCGGGTGCTGGAACCCAAGCTCGGGCCGGGCCGGACGCTGCTCGCGGGCCTTGTCGCCAACCTGATCGCCTTTGCAGGGCTCGCCGTCGCCGACAGCGGTGCAATGGCCTATGCGCTGATCTGCTTTGCCGCACTCGGCGCGCTGGCGACACCGGCCTTTACCGGCCTCATGGCCAACCGCGTCCCGGACAATGCACAAGGCGAGCTGCAGGGCATGATTGCCAGCGCGGCGGGACTGTCCATGGTGGTCAGCCCTTTCGTCATGACCCAGATCTTTGCCGCATTTTCCGGTCCGGTGGCCGTTGTCTTGTTCCCCGGCGCGCCCTTTGCGCTTGCCGGTGTGCTGATCCTGGCGTCTCTTCTGATTGCCCTGCCCTTCATCCGTCAGGAAGCGGGGCAGCGCCCTCCAGGCTCAGGACAGTCCCAATCGGCGGCAGAATGATATGATGCAAAGACCTACACCCCCGCCGCTTGACGGTCCCCGCCTTGCACCGGCCTCCGGCAATGCGCCGCGCCAGCTCATCGTGATCCTGCACGGGTATGGTGCGGACGGCGCGGACCTGATCGATCTCGGCCGCGCCTGGCAGGGTCAGCTCCCCGATGCCGCGTTCATCGCACCCGACGCTCCCGAACCGCTGCCCTTCGAAGCTCTTGGCGGACGGCAATGGTTTCCCCTGGAAGATCGCTCCCCGCAGGAATACCGGATCGGAGCGGAGGCGGCACAGGCGACCCTGGACCGGTTTCTCGATCGGGAACTGGCCGCCCTCGGCCTGGATGATCGCGCGCTTGCCCTGGTCGGGTTCAGCCAGGGCGCCATGATGACCTTTCAGTCCGGCCTGCGCCGCAAGATGCCGCCTGCGGCCCTTCTCGGCTTTTCCGGGTTGTTGCCGGGAACCGACCGGCTGACCGGCATCCAAACCGGCAGCCCGGTTCTGATCGTTCACGGGGAAGAGGACGACGTGGTCCCCGTCTATCACGGTGACGCCGCACAGGCCGCCTTGAGCAACGCCGGAGTTGCCACCACGCTTCATCGGCTCTCCGGGCTCGGCCACTCCATCGACGAACGGGGCATGGTACTGGGCGGGCGGTTCCTGGAAAAGGCATTCGCGCCCAGCTAAACGGGCGTCCGAGTCCGGTATTTGGTTAATGGCCTGTTAAGTCTTTTGACGGATGCTTGAGGACTGTGCCGGACCAGGAAGGGCCGGTCGAAGCGGGACTTTAGGCCATGCAGATTTCCATCGAGACAACCACCCAGAGCACGAGCCTCTTTTCGGCGACGTTTTCAAGTGGCGGCTCTGAGGGTCACAAATCTGCCCCCAAGGGCAATGCCTATGGCCATGAGATCGGCCAGCGCAACGGCCACGACAAGGCACCGGCCGTCAGCGTTCTGGAAGCCGCCAGCAAGAAGGCCGAAGAAGACGCCGTGGTGATCGCCGCCCTGCGTGACGCAGTGGAAAAGGGCAAGGGCTCGGACGAGGAAGACGACAAGGACGGCGCACTTGCCACCGTCGAGGATTATCAGAAGACGGCAGGCCAGCTGAAGGCCGCGCTCGGCGAGGAAGATACCGATCCATCCGCCAGCATTGCCTATGAGAGCGCCACGATTTCAACCACAACGATCGAGGCGGAGATTGGCGGCGAGACGATTTCAGCGCAATTCGTTTCTTTCGAACGCGTCTCCTATGACAGCGAAACGGGCTTCTCCGCCCGCAGCGCCAGCGCCTCGACCATCGAGGGTGACTTCAACTACGGCTCGTTCAGCCATCAAAGCGCATCGGTCAGCGAGCTCTACGCCGGCACCGGCGAGCAGGTCTCGAACCTGCTTGGATTGGTTGCCTGAGCCTCCTGATATCCACTTCCATTCACTCCGTCATTGCAAGGCTTGACCTTGCAATCCATGCCGTGAATCGATCAAACGGTAACATCCGCCTTTTTGGAAGCGAAACGGCATGGATGCCATGGTCAAGCCATGGCATGACGAAGTTGGGGACACATTTGGCAGGGCGACTGTCCGCCCCGCCCACAACAGCCTCAGGCCTTTTTCAGATACGCCACCAGAATGTCCAGCGCGGCCTGAAGGTCGGTCTTGTGGATCATCTCCGTGACCGTGTGGATGTAGCGCGTGCCGACGACGATGCCGACAGCCTTGGCACCGGCCGCGGCCTGCTGGGCGGCGGCGCCGTCCTGGCCACCGGCGGCCAGCATGGTGCGCTGGAACGGGATCTTTTCCTTTTCGGCAATCGCCTCGATTTCCTTCACCAGCTCCCGGTCGGCAATGAAGCTTGAATCCTTGACATGAAGACCGAAGCCCTCGCCCTGCACCGTGGTGCGGTCCTGTTCCGGAACGCCCGGCGTGTCGCAGGCAAGCGTGGTGTCCACACCAAGGCCGATATCCGGCTTGATGGCAAAGGACGCCGTGCGCGCGCCGCGCAGACCGACTTCCTCCTGACAGGTGAAAGCGACGTGGATCTCGCAGCCATGCTTGGCCTTTCCGAGACCCTTGATGGCCTCGATGCCGAGCCAGCAGGCGATGCGGTTGTCGAGCGCCTTGGAGACGACCTTGTCGCCGATCTCGATCAGCGGCTCGTCCATGGTGACCATGTCGCCGACGTTGACGATCTCCTTGGTCTTTTCGCCAAGACCCAGATCAATGACAAATTCCTTCGGCTCCGGAACCTTCTTGCGCTCTTCGGGCGAGGAGATGTGGATCGGCTTGCCGCCCGGGTTCATCACACCCTTGAAGTCGCCGTCGTCGGTCGACACCAGAACGCGGCGTGAGAACAGGTTGCGCGCATCAAAGCCGCCGACCGGCTGCACATGGGCAAACCCCTTGTCGGTCACATGCGACACAAGAAAGCCGATCTCGTCCATGTGACAGAGCAGCATGACCTTTTTCGGCGTGCCCTTCTTGGTGGTCTTGCGGGCATCCCGGCGGCACAGAAGCGAGCCCATCGGGTCGACGGTGACCTCGTCGAAAAGACCCTCGATTTCCGCCTGGATCAACTCACGGACACGGTGTTCGTGACCCGGCACTCCGGGGGTTTCGCAAAGGCGGCGCAGCAGATCGATATTCATGGAATGTCCTGTTGGGGAATTTGAAAACGCCGCGATCCTAGAGCGTTTCCCGGATAAATTGAACCGTCTGATCGTTCCGATCTTTCACGGACGCCTTAACCACTTGCTCGCCATTTTCAAAAAAGCAGCCGCGATTTGACGCTTTGCCATTGCAGTGTCGCAATTGATGACAACATTCTGAAGGAAATAAAAAGCGTCTCTCGCCTGAAACGGGAAGGCGCTGCCCCTTCCTTTCGACCATTCCGGGGACGCATCATGGCCCAGACAAAGCGATTCATTCTTTCCATTGACGGCGGCGGTGTGCGCGGCCTCATTCCCGTGCGCATTCTGGAGACGCTGGAAAGCCGGCTCAGCCAGCGCGGCGTTGCCGCTCCGTTTCACCAGATCTTCGACCTGATGGCCGGAACCTCGACCGGTGGTCTGATTGCAGCCGGCCTCAGCGCTCCGCGCCCCGGCGGCACAGCCGGCGAAGCAGCAACCACCATCGCCGAGCTGCGCAGCTTCTACGAACGGGAAAGCCGGGACATCTTCCAGTCCTCGATCTCGGGCCGCCTGGCGCGTGCCGTCAGCAATCCGCTCGGCCTCTTCGACGAGAGCTACGACGCCCGCCCGCTGGAAAAACTCCTGAAGGAACGGTTCGGCTGGACGTCGATGGCCAGCGGCCTGACAAGACTGGTGCTGACCGCCTACGACATTGAAAAGCGCAAGGCCGTCTTCATGACCAACGGCCTTGAGGAAAATGGCGGCCGCCCGGACGACTACTATTTCTGGCAGGCCGTGCGCGCGACCACCGCTGCTCCCTCTTATTTCGAACCGGCACGGGTGGAAAATCTCACCCGCCGCGGGGAAGAGGCGCTGATTGATGGCGGCGTCTTCATGAACGATCCGACCATGGCAGCCTATCTGGAAGCCCGCAAACTCGGCTGGGAAGCGGACGAGATCGTCATCCTGTCGCTCGGCACCGGCCGGGCGCCGGAGCGGTCGTTTGCCTATCAGGATGCCATCGGCTGGGGCGCTCTCGGATGGATGCAGCCTTCCAAGGGCGTGCCGATCCTGTCGATCTTCGCAGACGGGCAGACGCAGACGGCCGCCTATCAGGCCGAGCGCCTCTTTGCAGAGCTTTCAGGCGTCAGCTATTTCCGTCTGGAAGCGGAGCTGCCACCAGAGGCCGAAGACTTCGACAATGCCCGTCCGGGCAACATCATTGCTCTCAATGGTGCCGCCGACCGGGTGATCCGGGACAACACCGTCTTCCTCGACGAGTTCGCTGACATGTTGACATCCCATGTAAACGCTGCGGAAACGGATGCGGCCGAAGCCGATTTGGTGCATGCTGCCTGAAGAGACGCACGGCCTCGGGTTCGCCGGACGCAACATGGATGAACTCTGAAGCCGGCAAACCGACTGGCGCATGAGGGGTCATCGTGAGCAAGGCAATCGTCCCGGCTGAACAACCGACACGCTTCAGATGGCAATCGCCGCTGGCCGGACTGGCCGGCGCGGCGGTTGCCCTCGGACTGGCAACGGCAGCTCCTGCCGCCGTTCCCGTCCCTGCGCCCAAACCCGGCGGTGCCGCGGTCGCCGATTATACGCCGAGCGTCCGGATCGTTGCCGGAACGCCGATCCCGATCAAGAAGCGCTCGGTTCCCGACGGCTATGTCGCCAGCAAACCCAAACTCGTCCTCTATTCCGATTTTCCGGCCAAGGACTATTTCGGCACGACGGATGGCCCTGCCCCCCTGAAAGCCCGCGCGATTGGCTCCTATGCCAAGGGATGTCTGGCGGGCGGCGCCTCGCTGGAGCCGGATGGCCCCACCTGGCAGGCCATGCGGCTCTCGCGAAACCGCAACTGGGGGCATCCGGAGCTGATCGATTACCTGAAGGATCTTGCCGCCGATGCGCCCAAGGTGGGCTGGAACGGTCTCCTGGTCGGGGATCTGGCACAGCCGCGCGGCGGGCCGATGCTCTCCGGTCATGCCAGCCACCAGATCGGACTGGACGCCGACATCTGGCTGACGGAAATGCCCAACAGGCGCCTGAGCCGGGAAGAACGGGAAAACATCTCGGCCATCTCGATGCTGATCGGCCCGCTCGACGTCAAGGGAGCCGACCGGCGCGTCGATCCGAAGAAATGGACAGATACCCATGCCAGGCTGATCCGGCGGGCAGCCTCCGACAGGCGTGTTGCGCGGATCTTCGTCAACCCGACCATCAAGAAGGCGCTGTGCGACTTTGAGAAGAGCAAGGACCGCGCCTGGCTGCGCAAGGTCCGGCCGTGGTGGGGACACCACTATCACTTCCATGTCCGGCTTTCCTGCCCGGCGGGCAGTGCCGGCTGCAAGAACCAGAACCCGCCGCCTCCCGGCGACGGCTGCGGCTCGCACCTGACCTATTGGCTGTCGGATGAACCGTGGGTACCGAAAAACCCGCCCAAGCCGGGCGAAAAGCCGAAGGTGGTCAAGAAACGGCCGATGGCGCTCGCCGCCCTGCCGAATGCCTGCCGCACGGTGCTGACAGCGCAGTAAGGCGGGACAGTTCCCCTATTTGTCTTTCCGGACGGAGATCCGGGATCCAGGACTGCCGGGCGATCGATTTTTTGAGAAGGCGCACATTATGAGGTGTCCTGGGTCCCCGCTTTCGCGGGGATGACACCAGGACGTTCCGCCCACGGGCCTTACCCCATCGGCGCGTCGATCTCTTTCAGAACTTTCGTCAAGAACACAAGATCCAGCCAGCTTCCGAATTTGGTGCCGGTTTGCGGCAGGCGGCCGCCGACTTCGAAACCAAGCGACTCGTGCAGGGCGATGGACGCGCCATTGTTGCCGTCAACCCCACCCACCAGCACATGAATGCCATTCGCCTCGGCAAGCTCCATCAGGCGCTTCAGCAGCGTACGGCCGATCCCCTGCCGATGCCGGTCCGGATCGACATAGACGGTGTGCTCGGCGGTGAACCGGTAGCCTTCCTTTGCCCGGAAGGCCCCGTAACTGGCAAAGCCGGCAACGTCATCGGCCGCATCCACCGCGACGATCACGGGCAGTCCCTGGCTCTTGCGCCCCTCGAACCAGGTCAGCCGGTCGTCCAGCGTCTCTTCCTGGCCGGTCCAGGCTGCCGTGGTCTCGCGGACCGCGTGATTGTAGAGCGCCAGGATGGCGGGAACGTCTTTTGCTTCGGCATTGCGGATCAGCATGGATTGTCTTTCGTGCGGCATTCGATACGCAGTTTTTACAGGTTAAATCTCAGTTTGAGGTTGATATGCCATGACTCAAATCATCTTCATCATGTGTCATTTGCCTGAGGAAGCGCGGGCTTGCCCGCTCCAGCAGGAATTGACCGGCCACTTTGCCTTCAAAAAACCACCGGATTTCAGCCCTCTGGCGCGTCATTCCTCTGGTCGAAACCGAAATGCGATGGTAAAGGGGCGGCCATGACGACGCAGAAGCTTTCCAACATCCGCAACTTTTCCATCGTGGCGCATATCGATCACGGCAAGTCGACGCTGGCCGACCGCCTGATCCAGATGACCGGCACGCTGACCGACCGTGAGATGACCGAGCAGGTGCTCGACTCGATGGACATCGAGCGCGAGCGCGGCATCACGATCAAGGCCCAGACCGTGCGCCTGATCTACAATGCCAAGGACGGCGAACAGTATACGCTGAACCTGATCGACACGCCGGGCCATGTCGACTTTGCCTATGAGGTGTCCCGTTCGCTGGCAGCCTGCGAAGGCTCGCTGCTGGTGGTCGATGCCTCGCAGGGGGTGGAAGCGCAAACGCTTGCCAATGTCTATCAGGCGATTGAAAACGACCACGAGATCGTCACGGTCCTCAACAAGATCGACCTGCCGGCCGCCGAACCGGACCGGATCAAGGAACAGATCGAGGATGTGATCGGCATCGACGCGTCCGAGGCCTGCATGATCTCGGCGAAGACCGGCATGGGCGTCGATGACGTGCTGGAGGCGATCGTCAAGCACCTGCCGGCACCGGAAGGCGATCCGGACGACACGCTGAAGGCCATGCTGGTCGACAGCTGGTACGACACTTATCTCGGCGTGATGGTGCTGGTGCGCGTGATCAACGGCTCGCTCAAGAAGGGTCAGAAGATCAAGATGATGGGCACGGGCGCGTCCTACGACATCGACCGTGTCGGCGTCATGACCCCGAAATTCATCCAGGTGGACGAGCTGCGCACCGGCGAGATCGGCGTTATCACCGGCTCGATCAAGGAAGTGGCCGATACGCGTGTCGGCGACACGATCACGCTCGACAAGAAACCCTGCGCCGAACCGCTGCCGGGCTTCAAACCGGCCCAGCCTGTTGTCTTCTGCGGCCTCTTCCCGGTTGATGCCAACGACTTTGAAGACCTGCGCTCGGCCATGGGCAAACTGCGCCTGAACGATGCCAGCTTCTCCTACGAGATGGAAACCTCCGCAGCGCTCGGCTTCGGTTTCCGCTGCGGCTTCCTCGGCCTTCTGCATCTGGAAATCATCCAGGAGCGCCTGTCGCGCGAGTTCGATCTCGACCTGATCGCCACCGCACCGTCCGTTGTCTATCAGATGACCCTGACCGACGGATCGGAAGTCGACCTGCACAACCCGGCCGACATGCCGGATGTGGTCAAGATCTCCGAGATCCGCGAACCGTGGATCCGGGCGACGATCATGACGCCGGACGACTATCTCGGCGGCATCCTGAAGCTCTGCCAGGAACGGCGCGGCATCCAGGTGGATCTCAGCTATGTCGGCACGCGCGCCATGGTCTCCTACGACCTGCCGCTCAACGAAGTCGTCTTTGACTTCTACGACCGGCTGAAGTCGATCTCCAAGGGCTACGCCTCCTTCGACTACCAGATCTCCGACTACCGGGCCGGCGACCTCGTCAAGATGTCCATCCTGGTGAACGAAGAGCCGGTGGATGCGCTTTCGGTTCTGGTGCACCGCAGCCAGGCGGAACGCCGTGGCCGCGCCATGTGCGAGAAGCTGAAGGACCTGATCCCGCGGCACATGTTCAAGATCCCGATCCAGGCGGCCATCGGCGGCCGGGTGATCGCCCGCGAGACCATCGCCGCCCTGCGCAAGGACGTGACCGCCAAGTGTTACGGCGGCGACGCCACGCGCAAGCGCAAGCTTCTGGAAAAGCAGAAGGCGGGTAAAAAGAAGATGCGCCAGTTCGGCAAGGTCGAAATCCCCCAGGATGCCTTCATCCAGGCCCTGAAGATGGATGAGTGAGCTTCGCTCACACGGAGTGTGATTGATCGATCCAGTGGATCGATCAAAGAAGCGAACGCCTGTGAGGGTAAGGCCCGAAGGGCCGTCGAACAGGCATCAGCCGGTCAGGCTTCGCCTGACGTGAAGGCCCGGTGGGCCTTCACGAGTTTCGAACGCACGCGAGGGTAAGGTGCGCAGCACCGTCGAGCGGGCCAGCCCGAAAGGCACGCACCTGGCCCTCCTTTTCGGTGTCATCCCGGGCAAGCGATGCGCGACCCGGGACCCACTCGTTTCCAGAGCACCTTCTATTTGCAGCACCCTTGCCGGGAAATCCGACCGCCTGTGCAGGCGGTCCAGCGAGTAGGCCCCGGCTCTTCGCTACGCTCGGCCGGGGTGACACGGAAATTGAGTCACACAACCTGGCGAAACGCCTGCACAATTGCGGCTATCACCGGCGCTTCTTCCCGGCTGAACAGCGTCATTTTCGTTTTCGGCAGATCCGGCAATCTATAAGCCTCGCCAACATCCCGGCAGTCTTCCGGCATGTTGCGCCTGTCGAGACAGGCAATGCCGAGACCGGCGGCGGTGGCCGCCTGGACCGCACTGACGCCGGTGCCCGTGAAGATATCCTCAAAGGCGATGGCGGCCTCCTTCAACGTGGCCGTTGCCAGCTTCCTCAGCGCACAGCTGCCGCTGAGCGCGACCAGAGGCAGTGGTTGTTCGGCCTGCCAGCTGAAATCCCGCGCCGCGGTCCAGACCAGCTCTTCCTCGAACACGATCCGCCCATGCGCCTCGACATCCTCGGAGCGGATCAGCGCGGCACCCAAGAGCCCCGCCTTGTAGTCCCGGAAAAGATCGTCGGAGAGGCCGACCGTGACATGCCAACGACATTGCGGCAGGTCGCGGCTGAGGGCCGCGATGATCTTCGGCAGCCTCTGCCCGGCGGCATGGTCGCTGATGCCGAGCCGAACCTGTCTCGGGGCTTCGCTGCCGCTGATCCGCGCCGTGATGCGGTCGTGCATCGCGATCAGGTCGCGGGCATCGCCCAGGAACCTTGCGCCGAACGGGGTCAGCTGCACCGAGCGCGGCGACCGGGCCAGCAAGGCATCGCCAAGCCGGTCTTCCAGCTTCCTGATCTTCACGCTGACGGCCGACTGACTGGCGCCAAGCTGCTGTCCGGCGCGGGTGAAACTGCCGGTTTCAGCAACACGCGCAAAGGCGCGCAGAAGGTCCATGTCGAGATCGGTCATGCATTCATTCTAAAATCGAATTTTTGAAATATCAAAGATTTGTTTCTATAATTTATGAACTCCATTTAGCGTCTCCATATCGCATTCAGACAAGGAGACCGACATGCCATTCACCCAGATATCCATTCGCAAGGGTTCAAAAACCGAAGCCCAGAAGACAACGCTGTTCAACGAGATCTACCAGGCCATGCGCGAGACCTTCGACGTGCCGGAAGACGACAGGTTCATGACCTTGAGCGAACACCGGGCCGAGGATTTTGTCTTTGGCCGGCATTATATGGACATCGCCCGTTCCGATGACCTGATCCTGATCCAGCTGACCGTCAGCGACACGCGGACCACGGAGCAAAAAAAGACCCTGTTCCGGCGCATTGCGCAGGGACTGGTCAAGGAACTGGGCATCCGGCCGGAGGACATCTTCATCAACCTGGTGGAGACAAAAATGGAAAACTGGTCTTTCGGCCACGGCATCGCACAACACGCAAAGAGGGCACCGGTTCTGGCCTGAATCTGGTTTTCACTGCCTCCGACACCGACGCCAAGGCAACGGGTCGCGATACGGATTGCAGCCAGCGCTGAAGCAAAGGGCCAGAACGACGCCTGGCAATCGGCGTCAATCAGTCAAAAAACAGAAACGGCGCCGGGCCGAAGCCCAGGCGCCGTTTTCTGGTCCTGGTTCTGTCCAATCGGCCAGCCATTCGGGGGCCGATCAGAATTTTTAAAGGACCGGCGGTTTTGCCGATCGCAGATCCCACATTGCGACCTTAGCGCCGGTTGAGCGGCAGGTCGGCCAGTTCGCGCTGGCTCATGCGGGTGATGGCCGGATGGGAGAGCGGGTCGGTCCGGTCGTAAGCGGAAGCCGGGGTTGCTCTGAACTGGCGGCGCATAAACAATTTCATCATGAGTTTTAATCTCTTTATTGTTGTTGTTTTCATCGCCAAATTCCTTTTCTTGAATTTAGCTATGCTGACTATATACGCGTTCCCTTCGTCTAAAAAAATCGACTTCTTCTGCATTTCGATTTAGAATTCCTAAAATGAAATACCTGAACCGCATTCACCTTTCGGGCCTTCGGGCCGTTGAAGCCGTCGGCCGGCTCGGCTCAGTCAAGGCCGCTGCGGCGGAGCTCGGCGTGACAGTGGGCGCCGTCAGCCAGCAGGTGCAGAAGACCGAGGCCCAGCTCGGGGTGCAGCTGTTTGAACGTCAGAACCGGGCGCTGCTGCCCACCGCTCACGTGCTTGCCATGCTGCCGCATCTGACCAGCGCCATGTCGTCGCTGTCGACGGCCGTGGCCACGACGGAGCGAGGGCGCGAGGACGCGCTGACCATTTCGGTCGCCCCTGTCTTTGCCGGCAAGTGGCTGGTCTGGCACCTGAAGGAGTTCAACAAGGCACATCCGGGCATCCGGGTGCGGGTCGAGGCAACGGTCGATCTGGTCGATCCGGACACCAGCGACGTCGATCTGTGTATCCGTGTCGGCCACGGTCCCTATCCGGGGCTCAACGCGGAGAAGCTCCTGAACCAGAGGGTTTTCCCAGTGTGCAGTCCCCGGCTGGCACAGGACATCAGGGAGCCGAAGGACATCGGCAAACTGCCGATCATCCATGACCCCGGCCAGATGTTCACCTGGAAGACCTGGCTCGATCTCTTCGGTCTCGATGAAAGCATCCTCCAGGACGGCCCGACCTTTTCCGACGGGTCGCTCTGCCTTGACGCGGCGATTGCCGGGCAAGGTGTCTTTCTCGCCTGGGAAACGCTCGCCGTTTATGCGGTCAAGTCCGGCCAGGTGATTGCCCCCTTCCCGGAACGGCCGGCCACCGGGCTCGGCTACTGGCTGATCAGCGGCAAGACGGCACCACGCACCCGTGCCAAACAGGCCTTCGGCGACTGGCTGAAAGAGGAACTGCAGACATCGATCGGACGGCCCAAGGGAGCGGATGCGGTGGTGGCTTGAGCTGCGGAACGCTCTGCCGAGCCAACCTGCGCCTCACGCCGCTGCCTCATCCTGAGGAGGACCGCCAGGTCCGTCTCGAAGGATCCGCCGCAGGGTTGGGAACAAGCGGCCAAGCTGAAGTGTAGAGGGAGTTCGATGGCGGTCAGACGCCTTTATCCGGGAGGCCAGAGGCCCTTGTCCGATATGACGGTCACAAGAGTTGCCATTTAGAAGCAAACCCCTTTTCCGCTTGCCATCCCTCCGGCTTTCAGTAGAGTGGCGCCCATGAGCAAGCGCAGCACAGATCTCCGTCGCAAGGGCGACATGGCAGGCCTCTCCGGCCTGACAACCACTGCTGCACGCTTCATCGAGCTGCAGGGCCCCGCCTGCGGTCGATTTATGCGCTAACGCGCTTTTTTTCCGGCGCTTTTTTCTTCACTTGGGTGTCACGCAATAATGCGCTCGGAGCCGTGGCCTTCTGCGCCATTATTCGCTAAAAGACCCCGACTTTCTGTTTCGACTTCAAGCGCGCGCCGCGCGCGAACCGGTACCTGAGCACGCATGTCCAATCTCGATACACTTGAATCCGATCTCCTGACCGCCATTTCCGGCGCGGAAACGGAAACCGCCCTGGAAGAGGTCCGGGTCCAGGCCCTGGGCAAGAAGGGCAAGATTTCCGAGCAGATGAAAACGCTCGGCAAGATGACCCCGGAAGAGCGCCAGGTCATGGGTCCGGCGCTGAACGGCCTGAAAGCCAAGATCAACGACGCCATTACCGCCCGCAAGGACGTTCTGGCCGAGGCGGCCCTGGAAGCCCGCCTTGCCAGCGAGACCGTCGATGTCACGCTGCCGCTGCGCCCCTCGCCTGCCGAAACCGGCCGCATTCACCCGGTCAGCCAGGTGATCGACGAACTGACTGCCATCTTCGCCGACATGGGCTTTTCCATTGCCGAAGGGCCGGATATTGAAACCGACGAACTGAACTTCACCGCGCTGAACTTCCCCGAAGGCCATCCGGCGCGGGAAATGCACGACACGTTCTTCTTCAACGAGAAGGAAGACGGCGATCGCCTGCTGCTGCGCACGCATACGTCCCCGGTTCAGATCCGCACCATGCGCAATCAGGAACCGCCGATCCGCGTGATCATTCCGGGCCGGACCTATCGCTGCGACAGCGACCAGACCCACACGCCGATGTTCCACCAGGTGGAAGGCCTTGTCATCGATAAGGAAAGCCATTTCGGCCACCTGAAATGGGTCCTTCTGGAATTCTGCAAGTCCTTCTTCGAGGTCGACGACATCAAGATGCGGTTCCGGCCGAGCTATTTCCCGTTCACCGAACCGTCCATGGAAGTCGACATCCAGTGTGATCGTTCCGGTGGCGAAGTGAAGATCGGCCAGGGCGAAGACTGGCTTGAAATTCTCGGCTGCGGCATGGTGCACCCGAATGTCATCCGCAATTGCGGCCTCGACCCGGATGTCTACCAGGGTTTTGCCTGGGGCATGGGCATCGATCGCATTGCCATGCTGAAATACGGCATGCCGGATCTGCGCGCCTTCTTCGATGCGGATGTGCGCTGGATCCAGCATTACGGCTTCCGCCCGCTCGACCTGCCGACCCTGTTCGGCGGTTTGTCCAGTTAACGTCCAGAGGGGGCGAGATCATGTCACTGTTGACCCGCTTGTTTGTTGTTGTCGTTCTGAGCCTTGCCACGGTCCTTCCGGCGGCAGCCCAGACGGCCGACCAGGATGTCCGTGTGCCGACGCCGACCTCCTTCCTGGAGGCCTGCGCCGAAAAAAGTGAAGCGCGCGGACGCCTGCGCTTTTGCGGCGAATACTTCCAGGACAAGCTTGGCGCCGAAGCCGATGCGCTGCTTTACCTGCGCGACCGCCTGACCCGGCTGCGCGCATCGCATGAAGCCAGCTCTTCGGAAAAGTACCAGAGCTTCCTGCAGGCGATCTATATCGTGGCCTTTCTGACCATCGCATCGATCGTCCTGATCGCCAGCGACCGCCGCATCGGCGGAACCGCCAAATGGGCGGGGCTGACCTCGACGGCAGCGCTTCTGGTGATGGTGGTCATCGTCGCCATGGGCTGGCTCGGCAAGTACCGGGCGGAATATGCGGCCCAGGTCGAGATCGGCATCCTGCGCGACCGGATCGAAACGGAAGCGGCCCAGGCGATTGCCACCGGACAGCAGATCACTCCGGAGATGGTGAGCCGCTGGACTGCCGACTTCTCCGATATCGGACGCCGGTTTGCGGAGAATTACGGCGCAGCAACCATCCTTCCGGAGGTGGACCGGCTCGGCAACTGAGACGTCCCCAGCCTTTTGCGCGGGCAACCGCTGCACGACACTTGAAGAGATTGAAAAATGAAATTCACCCTTTCCTGGCTCAAGGACTATCTTGAGACCGACGCCAGCCTGGACGAGATCGTCGAGCGCCTCACCATGATCGGCCTCGAGGTCGAGGAGGTCACCAACAAGGCCGACCGTCTGAAGCCGTTCCACATTGCCAAGGTGCTTGAAGCGGAACAGCACCCGAATGCGGACCGGTTGCGGGTTCTGAAAGTCGACACCGGCTCCGGCGAACCGATCCAGATCGTTTGCGGAGCCCCCAATGCACGCGCCGGCCTGGTCGGCGTCCTTGGCAAACCGGGCGACTACATTCCCGGCCTCGACGTGACGCTGTCCGTCGGCAAGATCCGCGACGTGGAAAGCTTCGGCATGATGTGTTCGGAGCGCGAGCTGGAGCTTTCGGACGAGCATGACGGCATCATCGACCTACCGGCTGACGCCCCCGTCGGTGCCAGCTATGCCGAATGGGCCGGCCTTGACGAGCCGGTCATCGAGATCGGCCTGACACCGAACCGCCCGGACTGTACCGGCGTTTACGGCATTGCCCGGGATCTGGCCGCCGCCGGCCTCGGCAAACTCAAGGAACGCAGTCACGAGCAGATCCGCGGCGACTACCCCTGCCCGGTTTCCGTCACGCTCGATTTCGGCGACACCAAACCGATGTGCAAGGCCTTCGGCCTGCGCATGGTCAAGGGGGTGAAGAACGGCCCGTCACCGAAATGGCTTCAGGACCGCCTGACGGCGATCGGCCTCAGGCCCATCAACATCCTGGTGGACATCACCAACTACATGACGTTCGACCAGGGCCGTCCGCTGCACGTCTTCGACGCCGACAAGGTCCACGGCAACCTGGTGGTTCGCCGCGGCAGGGACGGCGAAAAGATCGACGGTCTCAACGGCAAGTCCTACGACATCGACGACACGGTCTGCGTGATTTCCGATGACAACGGTGTGGAAAGCCTCGGTGGCATTCTGGGCGGCGAACCGTCCGGCTGTACCGAGGACACCGTCAACGTGCTGATTGAATCAGCGCTTTGGGACGAAGACGGAATTGCCGCGACCGGCCGCAAGCTGGGCGTCAACACGGATGCCCGGTACCGGTTCGAGCGCGGCGTCGATCCGAATTACATGATGCCGGGCCTGGAAGCGGCCACGCGCATGGTGCTGGACCTGTGCGGCGGTGAGCCGTCAGAGGTCGTTCAGGCCGGCGACGTGCCGGACACGAGCAACATCATCGCGTTTCCCTATTCCGAGATCCAGCGCCTTTCCGGTGTCGAGGTTCTGCCGGCGGAAGCCAATGTGACCTTGAAATCGCTCGGGTTCTGGGTGTCCGGGTCCGGTGAAACCGTCAAGGTGGCCGCGCCGAGCTGGCGCCCGGACATCGAAGGCAAGGCGGATCTGGTGGAAGAGGTGGTGCGCATCATCGGTCTCGACCGGGTGCCCTTCACACCGCTTCCCCCCACCGGCACCGTTGGCCAGAAAGTGCTGACGACCGGCCAGATCCGGCGCAGCAAGGCGCGCCGGGCCCTGGCCGCACGCGGCTTCAACGAGGCCGTCACCTGGTCGTTCATTGCAAGCGATCAGGCAGAACTGTTCGGCGGCGGCAACGCGGCGCTTGCGCTGGCCAACCCGATCTCCAGCGAAATGTCCGACATGCGCCCTAGCCTGTTGCCGGGCCTGCTGGCGGCCGCCCAGCGCAACGCGGACCGCGGTTATGGCGATGTCGCCCTGTTCGAGGTCGGCCAGGTGTTTGCCGATGATACGCCGGAAGGCCAGAAGATGGTTGCTGCCGGTGTCCGTCGCGGAACCGCCAAGATGACTGGCGCCGGACGCCACTGGTCTGGTACCGCCGGCAACGTGGATGTGTTCGACGCCAAGGCAGATGCCGAAGCCGCGCTTGCCGCCATCGGGGCACCGGTGGAAAAACTGCAGATCTACAAGGACGCTCCGGCGACCTTCCATCCGGGCCGTTCAGGCTGCCTGAAACTTGGTCCGAAAAACACCCTGTCCGTGTTCGGTGAAGTGCATCCCAGGACCTTGCAGAAGCTGGACATCGAAGGACCGCTGGTGGCGTTCGAGATCTATCTTGATGCCCTGCCGCAGCCGAAAGGCAAGGGGGGCCGCTCCAAAGGTGCGCTCAATGCCAGCGACCTGATGCCGGTGCGCCGCGACTTCGCCTTCCTGGTGAACAAGGATGTGAGCGCAGAGGCGCTGCTCAAGGCCGCCCGTGGTGCGGACAAGAACCTGATCCAGGACGTGACCCTGTTCGATATCTATGTCGGTCAGGGCGTTCCGGACGGCCAGATGTCCGTCGCGATTGATGTCCTGCTCCAGCCGCGCCAGAAGACCCTGACGGACGAAGAGATCGACGCTGTTGCGAAAAAGATCATCGCCAATGTCGAAAAAGCGACCGGCGGCACGTTGCGGGGCTAAAGCGCTCCAAAACTGACATTGGAGCCGCGCTGCCCCGGCTGCGCGGCTTTTTTGCGCCTTGGTGGTGTTTGCCGGTATCGACTGATCAGTCGTTCCGCTGACCGACTTCCGCGCATATCAGCACGGAACACTTTTTGCTGTCCTTGGTCGGCACAAAGGTCGTCCTGACCGATTGTCCTGCAAAACAATGATTGCGGCCCGTGACGTAACGATCGAATTTGAACTGGCCGGATTTCAGATTGATGCCGCCATACCTTTCGATCAGGTCATGGGTCTGGGCGCAGGTCAGCTTGGTCGTGTCGGGCTGTCGCCGCGTCTGTGAATTTGCCGGAAGAGCCAATAGAAAAACACTGCACAGAAGCAGGCTCGCCTTAATTGCGGACGCCGCAATTACCAGTTGCTTATTTGTATTCTTCCCGTGCATCACAAGGCCTTCCCTGACTTTTCAGGCGTATTATTTATTAAATGGGCGTGATTTCCAGAAACAGGAATTCCTTATTTCATATTTGTGAAGCGAATTTGAAATGCAACATGTGTTTGCATTCGCCCCCCATCAGAAATAACAAGAAAATCCTGAGAGGCGGTAAAAACAACTAGGGAATCCTGGAAACGGATGCGCGTTTAGCGGATCCGGATGTTCTGGTGACACCTGAAACCGACCGCGCATTTCGGATCGTCCCTGGTCGGGGCAAACAGCGCCCGCACCTGATTGGTGATCGGGCGGCAATAGCGCGCATCGGCGACGAATTTCTCGAACGTGGTGGCGCCCGTCGTCATCACGATGCTGCCGCGTTGCTTTACCAGGGCTTGTGCCTGTGTGCAGGTCAGCTGGCGCGTGTCCGGACGCCCCGATTGAGCCGACACCACTGAGACCGTGAGCAACAAGACAGCGAGCGCGACAGGTACCGTCTTCGCACCAGGCACGAAACCAGAAGACCATGCCCCCAATGTCATGACGGCTCTCCGTTCATTTTCGTCATGTAATCCAGTGCCAGTTGGCACCTTAGTTGATGCGCCAGGGTTGCGGATTGACGCAGCGCTGCACGTAACACCGGTTGTTGTCCTTGGTCGGCACATAGTCACGGCGCAGGATCTCGCCATGCTGACAGGCGTTGCGGTTCGACACATAACGGTCGAACGTGTACTGCCCGGTGCTCAGAACAACCGCTCCTCGCTGGCTGATCATGGACTGGACCTGGTTGCAGGTCATTGCGGTCGAATTCGGCCGGCGCGACTGGGCATCCGCAACCGGAAGGCTTGCCAGCGTCACGCTCCCGCCAGCGACGACAAAAAGGGCGAATTTGAAAAACAATCTGGTCATGGGGCCGTCCTTCAAAAGGTCTGAATACGATGATGGCGTTGCCCGGCGTGGTGTCAAGACACCGAGAGGTGACCAGACCAGCTGTCATTATCAACGACCTGCCCTGGCCCGTGCTCGACATTCGGAGCCCTCGCAGGCAACCGCTTCCTCAGCTTGCAGAATCGGATAGGTTGGATGTCCTCTGGAAAGGACCCGACGATGGTCAGTGAAACGCTTCCCCTTGCAGACATGACCGAGACCGATGACAGACGGAGGCTTGGCGATCCTTATGCCTCCAGCGAAACGGAACGCATGGCCCGCCTGGACAAGATCCTGAGGACAGCGCCGCATGTCATGACCATCCTTGAAACAGTGCGCGCGCTGGACCTGCCGGATGCGTGGCTGGTGTCCGGCGGGATCTATCAAACCGCCTGGAATGTTCTGACAGGTCGGACGCTGATGCACGGCATCAAGGATTTCGACATTGTCTATTTCGACGGCAAGGACCCGTCCTACGAGGCCGAGGACCGGATCATTCACCGCGTCAACGCTGCCCTGCCCGAGCTGGCCAAACTGCTCGAAGTCCGAAACCAGGCGCGTGTCCATCTCTGGTATGAAAAACGCTTCGGCCGCCGCTATCGGCCTCTGCACTGCGCCATGGATTCGCTGACCACCTATGCCGCGCGGACCCATGCCGTCGCTGCACGGCTGACCGCTTCTGGCGAGATCGTGCTTCACGCGCCCTTTGGCCTTGCCAATCTTTTTGCCATGCGCCTGGTGCCCAATTATGTACAACCGAACGAACGAACATATGTGGAAAAGGCAGAACGCATGAAGGCGCTCTGGCCGGAACTGTCGGTTGCACCCTGGGGAGCGGATATCTGAATCTGCCATTCATTGGCGACCCGGCATGTGCTTGGCAACAAGGCCAGTTCGCGAGCGGTTCGCTGTCTAACGGCGACAACTACTCTGCCTTGACTGCGAACTGCAAATATCAGCCAGCCCCCTCAAGTATTCTCAAATCCAAATACAAACACACTTAAACACAACTCTTGGGTGAGTAAATATTACAATAACATAAAATTTACTGGCCCTGCTTTTTCGATCTTCGCTGCGTTAAATTGCAAATAATATTCCTTATTTACTTTTTAAAACACCGACGCTTAAATTCGCTTATGTCGCCGGTTTGTGGCTCGCAGAGCACAGTTGGACGGAAACGGAACATGGCACACTCCAGATCCCGCAATGGGTTTGCGAAGGACTGGCTGCTTCGGCTGGCAGCAGTCGTTGCTGTCTGTCCGGTCATGTTCAATGCCCCGACCTTTGACGTGCCGGCCGTTCACGCAGAAACCGCTTTCCCGCAACTCAATCTTCTGACCGAGGAATGGAAACCCTACCATTATCTCGAAGACGGTGAGGTGAAGGGGCAGACAGCCGACCTGCTGGTCGAGATACTGGGCAAGGTCGGATCCACACAGGGGCGCGAAGATATCGTTGTCCTGCCCTGGGCCCGCGCCTACCGACAGGCCCAGGTTGAACCGAACACGGTCCTGTTCTCAACCAGCCGCACGCCCGAACGGGAGAACCTGTTCAAATGGGCTGGCCCGATCCTCAAATTCGAATCCCATTTCATCGGCAAGAAGGCGAGGAACTTCAATATCGAGACATCCGAAGACCTGCATGACTACAAGGTCGGTGTCATCATCGACAGCGCCAGTGCCCTGATGGCAAAGCGGCACGGAATTCCGGAAGAGAACACGACCGTCAACAGCGAAGGCATCATCAATGTCAGGATGCTGGACGCCGGCCGTATCGATTTCATTCCGATCCAGTGGGAGAACTTTGCACGATTGGCCACCAATGCGGGCGTCGATCCCTCGGAATACGAACCGGTGTTTCTTGCGTCCACCGTGCAGCTGAATTTTGCCTTCAACCTGGAAACACCCGACTGGGTGGTGGACCGGTTTCAGACCGCTTTTGAGGACATACTTGCGTCAAGGGACCAGGAAGACGGTTCCGGAGACACCGTTCGCGAAGTCAACTAGAGCACTTCCCGGTTAGATCGACTCAGTCTGTTCCGCTGATCAATGTCTCAATATACCGGCCGAAATCCGCATCCTGCAGAACCCAGTTGCCGTCGATCTTGTGAATGATGTGTTTGCGGCGAAGCGTCCGCGTGGCACCCGAGACCCTGCCGGGAGCAACGCTCTCCTCGCCGGTGGCCTGCCCCAGCCGCTTGCGGGCCGCGTTGGATGTCAGGGCCGTTTCACCCTTCACAATCTCCACAAGCACGGCCTGCGCAAGTGCATTCAGATCCGACCAGAGCGCCGGGAAGCCCTGCCGCTCGGCAAGCTCCTCGCGGATCCGTCTGGCGGCGGTATCGAAATCGTAATCCGGATTGAGCGCCATCCGCTCCAGCACGTTGCGCATCATGTAGGGCGACCGGTCGACCTGCAGGAAGAAGGCCATGGCCCCGTCGAAATCCACATCGCGGCTTGTGGCCGTCTTGTGGGCTTTCAGCATGTGGCGCACGAAATCCTCGCCGAGTGGCGGCAGTTCTATATTGCTGCCGAAGTGAAAGAAGGGCGCCTGCCGGTTGGAGAACATCGCCCGCAGACCGTCCACACTGGAGCCGGTGAAAATCGTGCGCACGGTGTCGCGGCGCTTGTCGAGACAGGTCCGCAAGGCGGCGACAAATGCACCATGCTCCGGTGCAGCAAGCCCCTGGACCTCGTCCAGCATGAACAGAACCGGTGCCTTTGCCGTTGCCGGCAATTGACCGATCCTGTCATCCAGCATCAATAACGGATCCTTCTGAGACACCGCTTTCGGTGTTCCGGACAGGTCAACCTCACCGCCAATGCCCATCGGTGCGATCCGGATCTTGGGTTTCATGCCGGTCAGGGCCGACTGGGCCCGTTGCCAGAAACCCGGTTTTTCCATCGCCCCGTCGATGGCATGCAGCAGCGTGTCGACAGGCGTATCCGCCGTCTGCCAGAAACTGGCATAGACAACGGTGCATTTGAGCGCTTCCGCCGCGGGCGCCAGATCGTGGATCAGGAACTGGGTCTTTCCGGTCCGACGCGGTGCAAACAGCGTCAACGCTGTCGACCCGCCCGTCGTGAATGATTGCATCACCCGTTCCGCAAACTCGGTGCGCGGAAAGTGCCAGGGAGAGCTCGACATGATTCGACGCCTCTGTAGAAGTTCTACATATTGGTAGATCAATGTAGAACATTCAGCAAGGCCAAGTTGCGATGCCGCAAAAATGCGCGAATCGGGCGTGTCGCAATCCGGCCTAGACGGCCTGTCGCTCGACCGTCAGGCCAGTCACCACGGGCTCCGGTACCGGGACTGCCCCTTGTTGCGACAGAACCCTTGCCCGCACAAGGCCGCGCACCGAGTTGCCAAGCAGGATCTCGTCGGCCGAAGCCAGATCGGCCCGGGTCAGATCGGCCTCAGAGGCGAGACCACATTCCAGAAGACCAGCCCGAAAGGTTCCCGGCAACAGTCCATGTTTCAAGGCCGGTGTCAGCAGCTTTCCGTTTTTCCGCAAGAAGAGCGTCATGTAGCTGCCTTCGGTCAGGTAGCCGTTTTCGTTTTCAAACAACACTTCCTGGCAACCGGTCTCCGCCTGGTAGCGGCTGCGGGTGTCGTCGTAGAAGGCCCTGTTGGTGGTCTTGTGGTAGAGGAACCGGTTGCCGGAATGGGTTCTCTCCGATGCCAGCGCAAGATTGAACACCGTTGCGCCGTCGACGGGTGTCAGATCCGTTGCGGTGAGCGACACCTCACCGTCTGCATTCAACAGCAACCGGACGCGCTGCGCGCCAATGTATTTGGCGGCCGCCGTTTCCAATGCCGACCGGATAACCTGCTCCTGAAACGCAAATCCGAAATAGATCGCCGATTGCTGCAAGCGCTGCAAATGCCGCTCCAGCAGCAGAAACCCTTCTGCCGGATCGAAGGCGAGTGTCTCGATCAGTTCGAAGTCCGGCACGTTTTCAGACAGGAATTTGAGTTTCAACGCGCATTCGTCATATTCGGGCGCAGCGCCACTGTCGAAGACAACACCGGAGCCGGCACCCGCTTCCCCCATGCCGTTCTGGCGCAGCACCAGCGTTCGGATGGCAACATTCAGGCGGAAGTCACCTCCTGGTGCCAGATAACCGATCGAGCCGGTGTAGACGCCCCGGGGTCCCGTCTCCAGCTCGTGGGCGATCTGCATGGCACTCAGTTTCGGTGCGCCGGTGATCGAACCACACGGGAAGAGATTTTCGATCACGGAAGAAAAGCCTGTGCCGGCCGGAAGCTCGGCCTCGATGGTCGAGGTCATCTGATGCAGGCTCTGGTAGCGCTCAACCTCGCAAAGCTGCCTCACCCGGACCGTCCCGGTCTTTGCAATGCGCGACAGGTCATTGCGCATCAGGTCGACGATCATGGTGTTTTCGGCGCGCTGTTTCGGGTCCTCGGCAAGGTCTCGCGCAATGCGACCGTCTTCCGATGTGTACCGCCCGCGGGGCGCCGTTCCTTTCATCGGGCGGGTGCGCAGCAACGTGCCTTCCCGCTCCAGGAAGAGCTCCGGGGACAGCGACAGCACGGTGCGGCCCGGCAAACACAAATAGGCGGCAAACTCGACCGGTTGCCGGCGCATCAGGTCGAGAAACAGCTGTTCCGGCGCGCCCTGGTGCGCAAAACCCGCGCGCATGGTCAGATTGACCTGGTAGATGTCACCCTTTGCCAGATGCTCCTGGACTGCGGCAAAGGCCTTACCATAGGCGGCACGGTCCATGTCGAATTGCGGGGCGCCGGTCGACGCCGGAGATCCGTCCGCGCTCTCCGCCAGCAGGTGCCGTGCTGTGCTCAGGTCCAGTTCTTCCGGGGCATCATAAAGACCGAACCAGAGAAGTGGCTCGCCCTTGTCCTCGTACCGGCAACGCAGCTTTTCCTCAAAGGCGAAGCCCAGTTCGTAGGCAAGATATCCTGCTGCAAACAGCCCCTTCTCCTGGGCCTTATCCAGACGGGCGAGACACGAGGTGACCTCGTCCAGCCGCGTACAGGTGACGATCTCGCGCGGGCGTTCAAACAGCAACGCGGAGCGCTGCTTCAAAAGGTCCAGCAACAGGATCGATCCGGGCTTTAGGGCGCGCTCAGACATCGGGCTCGGCAGGTCTTCAGGTCCAGAACGGGGGTCATTGTGCACCATGATGCGCCAAGATCACCGGTTCATGTGGCTTGTAAGGAGCGGCTCATGGCATTCATGCGACATCCGGTCAAGTCCGCTGTCGAATCCGGTTGCAAAAAACGAAAAGACCGGCCGCATCCGGCCGGTCTTTCGCTTCGGATCCAGAGAGGTGTCAGGCAGCGACATCCTTCAGGAACGTGTCGATGGCCCGGCGCATTTCCTCCGCCTCGCTTTCCAGCATTTGCGAGGCCCCGCTCATGCCTTCGACAGAACGGTTGGTGCGTTCAACGGATTCCCGGACACCGCCGATATTGGCCGCGACCCGCCCTGTCCCGTTGGCCGCTTCAGCGACATTGCGCGAAATTTCCTGGGTGGCGGAGCCCTGCTCGTCGACAGCCGCGGCAATGGCCGCCGTATAGCTGTTGACCTCGTCCATGATGGCGGCAATCGCGCCGATGGATTCCACAGCCCCCTTGGTTTCCGCCTGGATCGCGGAGATCTGGGACCCGATTTCTTCCGTCGCCTTGGAGGTCTGCGTCGCCAGCTCCTTGACTTCGGCCGCAACCACAGCAAACCCCTTGCCGGCCTCACCGGCACGGGCCGCTTCGATGGTCGCATTCAACGCCAGCAGATTGGTCTGTTCGGCGATTGCCTGAATGAGGGTCACCACCTCACCGATGCGGTTGGCGGCTTCCGCCAGTCCCGCAACCTTCTGATTGGAGGTCTGGGCGTTGGCGGTTGCCTGATCGACGATACCCGTGGTCTGTTCCACCTGGCGCGAAATTTCCGAGATGGACGAGGACAGTTCCTCGGCGGCAGACGCCACCATCTGCACGTTCGATGACGCCGTTTCGGACGCGTCCGAGACCGAGGCCGCCTGTCCCGTCGTGTCCTGGGCAACAGCGCCCAGTTCCTCGGCCGCCCCACGCATTTCGCGCACTTTCAGGCCGACACTGTCCAGCTTGCTGGAAATTTCGGCCTGGAAGGTGGCAATACGATCGTTGACAGCCTGCTGCTTGTCCTGCTCCAGCTGGTCGTGCTCGGCTGTCTGGGCCTGCAGCTGCATGGCCTCCTGACGCGCGCTTTCCGCTTCGTGCCGGGCGTTGTCAGATGCAACGAATGCCTGCTCCAGACTGGTCGTCACCCACCAGAGCGCCGCCACTTCCGCGATCACGATCACCGCGTGGAAAACAACGCGGCTGAAATCCGCGCCGTCCGGAAAGACGGCCCAGGGCAAGGTGAAATTCAGGACAAGGTGATGCACGGCGACAACCGCCGCATAGGCAACCAGCGCACGCCAATCGACCCACCCGGCCAGGATGGCCAGCACCGCAAAGAAGTACATGTGGCCGTCGAGCTGGTATCCGACCTGTCCCTCAGGCACGGCCAAGGCTGCAACGAACAGGGCCACGAGACCGGCAAGCGACATCGCGGTCGCCAGTCGCGTCTCCAGACCTGCGCCGAACTTCATCCAGGTGGCGGTAGCTGCAGCGCCAAGCAACAGCGCCGCGCCGCACACTGCGACAAGCGAGACGTGCCCGACCCAGAAGGCGGTTGCCATGACCAGGAAAACGTTGAACCAGGTGAAATGCACCACCCCTTTTGCAAACCGCTCCCGGAACGCTTCCAGGCCAGCTCCTTGCTCAACTGCTTCACTCATAAATCTCTCTCCATTGGCGTCCCGATCCAGCTTGCGCAGGCTTTTGCAACCACGGTTGACGCGACAAAACCGGCTCCGGACCGGTACAGCCTGGCAACAAGTTCCGGGTCCGTCTGATCCGTGACGGCGACCCAGCGCGTGTTGCCCACGTGAACGATCCGGCCTTCGGCTCTTGCGATGACTTCCAGCGCTGACGCGCCCCAGGGACTGGCAAAGACCGCCAGCGGGCCGCTGCCGGACGGCATCACCGTCGCCAGCGAGACCAGAAGGCTGCAAGCCAGGAAATAGGTCGTGGCAAAAAGGCTTGCCCTGCCGAACACCGAATCACTCCCAAACGCGGATGCGTATTGTGGTTAAGGATTGCAGGGCAGATTTAATAAAGCTTGAAGTAACGCTGGAGGGCGCCGGAATTGGAAAAGAAAAGAACCTCCGGCATTCCTTGCCGGAGGTTCTTTTCTGGCGCGCTTGGCGCAGCGGAAGATGCAGTTGGCCCGAGCCTTTTCAGCTGCCTTGACCAAGACCAACCGGACAGGCAACGCCTGTGCCGCCGATGCCGCAATATCCGGCCGGATTTTTGGCCAGATACTGCTGGTGATAATCCTCGGCGAAGTAGAAGTCATCCAGCTTGCGGATCTCCGTGGTGATCGTGGACATGACGCCGCCTGCTTTCAGAGCTTCCTGGTAGGCAGTCTTCGACTGTTCCGCCAGTGCCAGATCCTCGTCCGAACCGGCATAGATCGCGGACCGGTACTGCGTGCCCGTGTCGTTGCCCTGGCGCATGCCCTGGGTCGGATCGTGATTTTCCCAGAACACCTTGAAGATGTCCGCCAGAGACACTTCTTCCGGATCGTAGACCACAAGGACCGCCTCGGTGTGGCCTGTGCGGCCCGTACAGGTCTCGTGATAGGTCGGATTGGGCGTGTGCCCGCCGGCATAGCCGACGGCCGTGACATAGACGCCCGGCAACTGCCAGAATAGTCGTTCAGCGCCCCAGAAACAGCCCATGCCGACGAGAACGCTTTTCAAACCGTCCGGATAAGGCCCTTCCAACGGCCGGCCATTGACAAAATGTGGCTCCGCCGGACGGATCGCCTCACTCCTGCCCGGAAGCGCGTCGGCTTTTTCAGGCAGCGAGAATTTCTTTGTCAGCATGGTCATGAATGACATGGCAGGTCTCCTTGCACAGACATGACCGCCTTCGGACAACCAAAGGCGGCCAGGTTGGCTGATAATGACTGACCTTAATGTGGCGCAGCCGACCGGTCTTTCCAAGACCCTTCACGCACCGGTGTGCGAATGTGAGACACCGGAAATAGCGGGCAGGATCGGGACCAGCGCATCAGGCATATTGCACACGCTGCCGGCGGCGTTTGGAGCCGACAAACAGCAGGACCAGGCCAACAGGAGCAAATACCGCCCAGACCGGCCAGGTCAGATCGGTTCTAAGTTCGGGGGTCCAAAGAGCCGGGTCGACGTATTGCCGCAGGGTCTCCTGGGCGAGCGCGAGGGTTTCGGGCGACACGTCGAACCAGACCTGTCCGAGCGGCGCCAGATGAAACTGGGAGAGGGCAATGGAAGAACTTGCATCGGAAATGCCGGCAATGATTGCAACGGCCAAAAGGCCGTAGCCGAGGAGGCGGAATAAAAACTTCAAGACACTGAACATCGCTTCACTTCAAACCTTGTGATCGTAATACACGAGATGCCCATTTCCAGTTTGGCCTTAAAAGGGTAGCCGCAGGTTCTTGAGCATTCCTTTAGGGTAATAATGTTCATTCTCCCCGCAAGATATGATCTGCAACACATTCCTGTGACTTTTGCGGAACGATCTCGACGGAGCAGATGGTTTTTGCCTGACAAATCTGCCTGAATCAGTGCCGGAATCCACAGCTTCGGCGGCACATAAAAAAAAATCTTTCAGGTGCTTGCGCTTGTCCGGTTCATGGGTATATTGCGCCCCACTCAAGCGGATGACGCTTTGAACGGACAGGTGGCCGAGTGGCTGAAGGCGCACGCCTGGAACGCGTGTATACGGGCAACCGTATCGAGGGTTCGAATCCCTCTCTGTCCGCCATATTTTCTGATAAGCTTTTGATTTTAAATCGACTATGACCGGTCTGATTTTGCAGACCATCATTCAGCCCATCAGTCGATAGGTTTATTCACAGCCCTGACGTTCAATCAGGACTTTTTCGCCTCAAGCTCTTGCACGACATCGCAACAGAGCCTACCCAATATGTAACCCGGCTCTTTCATGTCATCCGGGTTCATCACCAGCTTGCGCAGGACGTGCTCGCCAACCGAAACCGCTCGTTTTCCCGAGCGCGACTTAGGAGGCTTGCATGTGCGCAGCACGGCAGACTGATCTCTTTCCGACAATTGATCCTTCTACTTCGGAGGTGCCATCCGAAAAGAAGCCCAATGCTTCGTGTGCAATCCCTCCGGCTTTTGCTCACGCAAAGGAAAAATCAAAGCAGTCCGGCGCGACCCAGAGACGCGGCTCGAAGAAGGCTGAAGTCCTTTCTCCCTGGATGACAGTCGGCGACGTTGCCGCCTTTTTTGCCGTGAGTGTGCCCACCATTTGGCGGTGGAACAGAAACAATCCGGAGTTCCCAAAGGGTCATGAACTCTCCCCCGGAACGACCCGTTGGTGTCGAGAAGAAATTGAACGGTACTGCCTGAAGCTGCGGGGTGTGACCTCATGAGGGCTCCCGCGACAGAAAAACCGGCAAAGCGGCAGACCCTCAAGAGCGCGCGTCTGGCGCGTGCCCACTGGCTCTATTCAATCGAAGACGTGATTGCACTCTATCTGGTTTCCAGGCAGACCGTCCGGAACTGGATGCGCTACGGATTGAAAGCCATTGAGGCTCAGAAAACCCTCTTTCTCGGGCAGGATCTGAATGAATTCCATGCCCGGAGACGCAAGGAAGCCAAGGTGCCCTGCACCTTTGAGGAAATCTACTGCGTCTGCTGCAAGCAAAAACATTCCTTTCTCATCGAACCCTTCACAGTCGAGCAGCGAGGCAAGTTCCGAACGCTTGTCTCCATCCAATGCCCCGAGACGGGCGGCAGGACCACAAAGTTTATCCGTGAGAGCGATCTGCACCGATTGAGAGACCTGCAGAAACGCAATTGCAGCGCCGAGACTCCCGATTAGGGAATCTCTCCTCTCCCCGCTGCAATTCATCGGATCAGGACTATCGGAGGACGACTACATGCACGGCCCTACGGCGTGGATGCTCTATTTATACCAAACGAACATGAAAGAGGCCCGGGGACTGAACGCCAAAACAATCAGTGCCCGGATGCGGCACCTCGGGCAGTTCGCGACCAGCCTTGGAGACAAGGAGCTCACCAGACTGACGCAAGATGACATCATAAACTTCAAAAAGGGACTGAATGCGACGGATCACGGAGAGACCACAGGGGACAGAACTCTGGCGGCACCAACCATCGTGCAGACCTGCCACGATCTGAAGACCTTCCTAGAGTGGTTGACCAAACAATCAGGCTACAGATCCCTTCAAAGGGACCTCTGTGATTATTGCACGCCACCTCGTCGCTTGACTGCCATCGCCCACACACCGAAAACAAAACATGTTCCGTCGGCAGCGGACATAGTCTCAACACTCGCGGCCATGCCTCAGACAACATTGCAGGACCGGCGGGACCGAGCAGTGATTGCCTTTCTGTTCCTCACCGGCATACGGGATGGTGCCCTTATCAGTTTGCGTCTCAAGCATGTGGACGTAGTAGGACGCCGTGTTCTCCAGGATGCCAGGGAAGTTAAAACCAAGTTTTCCAAGACCATGCGAACGACATGGTTTCCGGTAGAAAATGACATTTCTGCGATCGTGACGCGCTGGGTAGAGGAGAGACACACCTCAGGAGCAGAAGGCGATGATCCGCTCTTTCCAAGAACACCCAGTGCGGTTCGTAGCCCCCGCGCTAACCATAAGGAGGAATTCTGGAGAACGGCCGCGCCGGTGCGGGAGATCATCAGGAAGGCAACTTGCGCTGCAGGCCTCCCTTACTTTCGTCCTCATTCGATCAGGGCCACATTAGCCCGCATGTGCCTGACCTGGGCGCAATCACCTGAGGAACTGAAGGCTCTCAGCCAAAATCTGGGTCATGAAGACATGGCGACGACCATGGAGCACTACGCGACGCTCGGTGAAGGCCGTCAGCGTCAGTTGATCAATGGCATTTGGGAACGCGTTGAATTTCGAGACACAGATAGAGAACTTACAGATCTGATCAATCGAGTCTCGCCAGCAGATAGAGGTGTATTAAAGGCGATGGCACAAGCCCTTCTGAAGAGTTGAGCCACAGATGGTGGCTCTTGCCTTTCAAGGGGCCCCATCTGGGCTGGCGCGCCAACTCAGAGCGACAGATTCCCGAATTAGGTCAAATTTTCTTGTTATTTCTCCGCGCGTTCGAAAGTTGAAGTAATATTTTTTATTTCAAAATGATCCCTATGAGCTTTGCTTTTTTCAAATGCGTATCCGCACCTCTTCACTATGAATTTGCTTGTACCCTAGGGGCGCATAACTGTTGCTCTGCGCAGAAAACGCAAACACCTCGATGGAACAGAAGTAGAAAATCTCAGTTCTGCTTTCCTTACAACGGCAGCAGAACTTTCAGCCAGCGCGACATAGAAGTCTATCCAGCCTAATCTGCCCCGCGCACGGGAATGCTCTCTCCAGCTTTGGGTTGAACAAGGCGCTGAAGAACAAATACCAGACCTGCAACCGTCAACCCGGCGAGGTCTGTCCAAAGCCCCCCCTCGATCATCAACAGAGCAGACGCGGCAAGGCCAAGCCGCAAGTAGGACGCGGCGACCTTGCCGAGGAACCAGCCCTGGACGCCTGAGCTCAGCAGGAACACGCCTACGATTGCCGTTCCACCGGCGCGCATGATGTCGAGGACATCGCCGTCCATGAGAATCGCCGAATTGTAGAAGAACATGAACGGTACAATGAACGCGGCCAGCCCGAACTTGAAAGAGGTGACGGAAGTGGCCATCGGGTTCGCGCCGGAGATCCCCGCGGCTGCGTAGCTCGCCAACGCCACCGGTGGTGTAATTGCCGACAGAACGGCGAAATAAAAGACGAAGAAATGTGCCGTCAGCGTTGGAATGCCCAGCTGAACCAATCCCGGAGCCACCACTGAGGCCGCAACCGCATAGGCAGCAGTTGTCGGCATGCCCATACCCAGAAGGATCGCAATGCACATGGCAAAGAAGAGGGCCAGGAGCTGACTGGTTGCCGCCAGGTCAAGAAGCAGACTTGAGAAACGGGCCCCGACACCCGTCAGGCTGATGACGCCGACTATGATGCCAGCACAGGCACACACGGCGATGATCTGGATCGACATCACGCCAGCCAGCTCGAAGGCCTTGACGATCGAGCGAAGCCCCATGCGGTGCGGCGTGAACCAGGAGACGACAGCTGCTGAGACGGTTGCCAGCGTCCCGGCACGGATGACCGAATACCCCATGAAGAGGGCCGCGATCAGAATGACGATAGGCACGAAGAGATAGACACGCGCCACCATGTCCCGGAAGTTAGGGAGCTCGTCGTCACGCATGCCGCGCATACCGAGTTTTGCTGCTTCGAAGTCAACCATGAAATAGATGGAGACAAAGTAGAGAACGGCCGGAATGATCGCGGCAATCGCGATATCCTGGTAGGGAATGCCCGTGATCTCGGCCATGATAAAGGCCCCTGCCCCCATTATGGGCGGCATGATCTGGCCGCCCGTGGAAGCGGCGGCCTCAACGGCCCCTGCAGTCTTCTTTTCGTAGCCGACCCGTTTCATAAGCGGAATCGTGAGCGAGCCAGTGGCAACGACATTCCCGGCGGAGGTGCCGTTGATCATGCCCATCAGTCCGGACGCGAAGATAGCCACTTTCGCTGGACCGCCACGCGCACGCCCGGCCGCGGCGAAGGCGAAATTCACAAAATAGTCGCCCACTTTGGAGGCCTGCAGGAAGGCGGCAAAAATGATGAAGAGAATGATATACGTCGAAGAAACGGCGGTGGTGGGCCCCAGTATCCCGGCGTCGGAATAGACATGACCGAAGAAGCGCTGCCATGTGTAGGCGCTTTGCACCGCCAGAATGCCGGGCAGCAGGTGGGCGGTGAACGTGTAGACTAGGAAGACAGCAGTGATGATGACCAGGGCAAGGCCCGCGACCCGACGGGTGAGTTCCAGGATCATTGCAGATCCTGCCGTTGCCGCAAAGGCAACACCGATCGGAACGAATGTCGTGCCGACAGAATTCCGAGCCGCAGTATCATAAATCGCAATGAAATAAATCGCCACAACGACAGCGCAAATGGCAAGCACGACATCGGAGGCAGCAAAGCGCTCACGACCGCGGCGCTCCATCCAGCCAGCGACAATCGCCCCGAATGTTGCAATGAACAGGGGTATGCCGAACCACCAGACCTCGGTTTCGTAGATCTCGGTACCCGGGAAAGCCGCCCAGGTCGTTAATCCGCCCATTTGCGGCAGTGTTCCAGAATGGATCGTGTTGACGAAACTGACTGCCGTTGCTCCCGAAACGAGGGCAGGAACCAGCAGAAGCAACGCAATGATACTGACAAGCCGTGTTTCGCGATGCGGCACAGCTGAGGCATGAAAGATGTGGGCGGAAAAGAGGAGAAAGCCGAGTACCAATGCGCCCGCGATGTGCGCGATACGGAAGTTCCAGGTCTCCATCGGAAACTGCGGCAGGAAGGGTATGGTTATCCCGGTCCAGGCGGAAATCGAAACGCCATTGAGCGCGACCATATGAAATGCAGCGTAAATCGCAGACAAACCTGCCATCATGAGATAAGCGCGCCCGTCGAACAGACGCCGATTGCTCTCGACGGGTTCTTCATCAACACCTTCAGCCAGAACTTTTTCGCCGACATCCTCGGCTGACAGCTCGGTCTTATCTGTCATGGGTCCCTGCAACGGCCGATCTTGACGGCTCTGTCTAGTTGGTCGAGATTGTGCCACCCCGAAGTCGGGCGGGTGTTGATACGATCCTGCGCCCGCACGAGGATCTCCCCGTGCGGACGCGATTGGTAATCAGTTACCGTAGATCATGTCGGCAGGAATTTCAGCACCCTGGGTTTCCTGGAACCAACGGGCCGCACCCGGATGCCACTTCATGACCTGGTTGCGATCCCAGAACTCCGGAAGCGTCGACCGGGCGGCCTTGTGGGTCGCGACCATACGCTCATTGTCGGACATGACCGCTTTCACTACGCCATAGACGAAGGTCTCCGGCAGATCGCAATTGGCGATCGCGAAGTTCCACATGGAGACAGATCGTGCGGGAGCCTCCAGCGTTGTGTAGCTGTCTGCCGCAATGTCGAAATTTGCCACAGGAAAGGCCTTGGTGATAGCGGCCTGTTCTGCTTCGGTAAACTCAATGATGTTGATGTCAGTCTGCACTTCCAGCTGGCTAACAGCCGGAACCGGCACGCCTGCGGCGAACGCAATCACATCCAGAAGGCCGTCCTGCAGCTGACTACCGAGATCCGACCAGCCGCCGTTGCGGCGCTCGAACTTGACACCGAGTTCTTCCATCATACGAGGGAAATAGGTGTCGGACGTCGACCCGGCCGGGCCGAACCCGATCCGGGCACCTTCCGGAATGTCGGCGACGGAGCTGATGCCGGAGGAAGACAGGGCGGTGATAGAAAACGGGGTCTGGTACATCGGGAACATGGCGCAGGCCTTGTCCATTTTCAAACCGGGTGCGATCGGATTCGAACCGGCAATCGATTCAGCCGCAGGGCCCATTGTGGTCATGCCAAACGGCAGGTCGCCGGAATGGACCAATGCCATGTTCTGCATTGGCCCGCCCGTAACCTCGGCAGCGCCGGATACACCAAGTTCTTCACCGGCAATGTTAGCCCAGCCAGTGCCGTAACCGAAATAAGTTCCACCCTGCGATCCCGTGCCCACGGTAAAGCTTTCAGGCCAGCCGGTCTTGTCGATTGTGTCTGCGACCGCTGCGGTTGCGGTCAAGGCGGCGATCACAAAAGCGCCGGTCGTCATGCTGAATTTCATGAGTTCCTCCACATATTCTTCATAAAGGGTGCGTTGTCCCGGCTCACATCCTCTTGTGAGCGGCGGGGATGACCCTTCACCAAAATCCACGCTATACCGGCACTTTGGCGCCGCCCAGAACAACTCATTTATATAAAAAAATGCAATAATTAAGACTCAAGCTGTAATTGCGAGCTGGTCCAGATGCTGATCGAGCGTCTGCAGAAAAGCGTCTCGAGACGCGTCCCGCGTGTCACGGACCCAGGCAACTGACAGGGCCAGCCTGTTCTTCGCCGGGCCAGTCGGCAAATCCAGCGACACGAATGTCACACCGCCAACGGCAAGCCTTGAAATCCACCTTGGTACAATAGCGATCCCGACACCCGTACTTACAAGATTGACGATGGTTTGTTTTTCCTCGGCAATCTGCGCGACACGAGCAGGCAATCCTGCCTCAAGGAAAAGCTTCATCGTCAAATCGTGGCTGTGCGGCCGCGACCCCTTGTCTGGAACGATAAGAGGTTCGTCCGCCATATCCTCGACAGCTATCCGATCCTTTTTTGCGAGCGGGTGCGTGTTGGGAACTGCAACCACCGCTGTTTCATAGAATAGGGATCTCAGCAACAGACGAGGATCGAGAACCTCTGGCGGACGAACAATCGCAATATCGAGGCGCCCTGTCAGCAGGCGAGGCAGCAATCGAATGGTCTTTTGCTCCAGCAGTTGAATGTCTATCTCCGGATGCATATCCCTGAAAAGCGGGATCAGTTGAGGTACAAGTCCAACCGCCGCACTATCGATCGCTCCGATCCGCAAGACTGAAGCCTTGTCCCTCTGGTGTTCCCGAAACGTGGCTTCAACCTTTTCTGCGCGATTCACAATGTCGCGGGCATCTTCAAGCAGATCGCTCCCGGCCTGTGTGAGCGCAACACTGCGGGTCGTACGCGTCAGCAGCCGACTGCCGAGACTGTCCTCCAGCATCTTGATCTGCCGCCCCAGTGATGCGGGAAGGATGTCGAGTTTCTGAGCAGCACGGCCAAAATGCAGCGTGTCTGCAACCGTGATGAAACACTTCAGTTGGCGGAGTTCCATGAGCCTCTACGATTATATCAATTTTTTATATGATCAGACCAACATTGCCGTATTGTTCGAAGATTGCAAGTGTCTCAGCAACTCATCAGCAGCCATGGGAGGACATGCGCTGCTGCCAGCCCGAACAAGACGGAATTCGCAATGCGCAGCTATCAGATTGCAGCCATCCCGGCAGATGGCATTGGCCCGGAAGTGATCGAAGCGGGATCGGAAGTCCTGGCTGCACTCGGTCAGCGCTCCGGAGATGTCAGCTTCGACCTGACCTTTTTCGACTGGGGATCGGACCGGTACAGGAAACACGGTGAGATGATGCCCGCCGATGGCCTGGAACAGCTGAAACCCTTCGACGCGATCTATTTCGGCGCCGTTGGCGCACCGGATGTCCCCGACCACATCACGTTGTGGGGTCTCAGACTGCCGATCTGCCAGGGGTTCGACCAGTATGCCAATGTTCGGCCGACAAAAATCATCCCGGGCGTCACTTCACCTTTGCACAATGTCGGGGTTGGCGACCTGGACTGGGTGATTGTTCGGGAAAACTCAGAAGGTGAATATTCGGGCAATGGTGGACGCACCCACCGTGGCTTGCCGGAGGAAGTCGGCACCGAAGTGGCGATCTTCACTCGTGTCGGCGTCGCCCGGATCATGCGTTACGCCTTCAAGCTGGCACAATCGCGGCCGCGCAAGCTGCTCACGGTCGTGACGAAGTCGAACGCCCAACGGCACGGCATGGTTTTGTGGGACGAAATCGCGGCCGAGGTGGCGCACGAGTTTCCGGACGTCACATGGGACAAGATGCTCGTCGATGCCATGACCGTTCGCATGGTCAAGAACCCGCAGAGCCTCGACACGATCGTGGCTACCAATCTGCATGCAGACATACTTTCAGACCTTGCAGGCGCTTTGGCAGGCAGCCTCGGTGTTGCACCGACGGCCAATATCGATCCGGAGCACCGCTTTCCATCGATGTTCGAGCCCATACACGGATCAGCCTTTGATATTACCGGTAAGGGTATCGCTAATCCCGTTGCAACATTCTGGACTGCCTCGCAGATGCTCGATCATCTGGGCGAGCTGGAATCAAGCCGACGGCTGATGACCGCGGTCGAACGGGTCTGCGATGCAGGTATCCTGACGCCAGATGTCGGCGGCAAGGCGACGACGCGGGAAGTGACCGATGCCGTAATCCAGGCAATCCATGGGTCGAACAGCTGAACAGAATTGAGCCGAAAGCAGGCATCGGAAAAGCCTCCCGTGCGGTTTGAACGCGGGCAGCCTGTCTGTTGATGGGGGGCTGATCCGGTGAGACGGTGCCGCCGGCTCTTCTCAGGAGGAGAGACCGGATGTCTCTCTTTGAGCCTGCTGACGAACAGCGGTTTGAGCGTATCTTACCCGGCATCCCTTTGAGCGATCCAGTCGTGGTCCGGATGGTTCTGGAAGCGCCACTTGCGCATTGGTCCGGCCATGACGTTGAGATAATACATCTCGTAGCCATAGGGCGCACCACAGGGATGGTGGCCCTTGGGGACCAGCACCACGTCATGGCTGTTCATGGAAATGGTCTCGTCCAGGCTGCCGTCTTCGGTGAAGACCCGCTGGTGGCCATAGCCCTGGTCCGGGTTCAGGCGGTGATAATAGGTTTCTTCCAGATAGGTCATGTCCGGGAAATTGTCCTCGTCATGCCGGTGTGGCGGATAGGACGACCAGTTGCCCTGCGGTGTGAACACTTCCGTCACCAGAAGACTGTCGGCAACGTCAGATTCTTCCATGGCGATCGGGAAGATGTAGCGCGTGTTGGCGCCCTTGCCGCGCGTGACCTTTTCCGGTGTCGGCAGGACCCGTGCCTTGTGGCCGCCTCTGCCCGGCGCCGTGCAGACGCCGATCGTGCAGTCGGTCACGGCTGTCGCCGACCAGTCCGTGCCGTTCGGCACATAGACGCTGTGGGGCGGGAGCTGTTCGAAGACACTCATGCGTTCGCCCTGGGTGCCGAAGTCCTCGCCTCCGGTGGAGATGCCGGCCTTGCCCTCGACCATGACCAGGATCACCTCGCGGTCGCCGGTCTGCTCGGAGACCGTCTCGCCCGCTTTCAGGCGGTAGAGGCCGAAGCCAACGTAGCCCCAGTCCGGAGCCTTCGGTCCCCTGGCGGTGTCGACGGTGATGTCATGCACCTTGCCGCTGGTGCCATCGGGTTTGCGGAGCAGCTCGCTCATTTAAGGTCCACCTCTTTTGCAATGTCCTTCAGGGTTCTGAGACCCAGGCTCTGATACTGGAACGGTTCGCGGACCTCCGGGTCCTGTTCCGCCTCGATCACGATCCAGCCCTGATAGCCATTGTCCTTCAGGATCTGGATGAGCGGCTTGAAGTCAATGCCGCCGTCCTCATCCCCCGGCACCGTGAAGACCCCGGCGCGTACGCCGTCCATGAAGGATTTCCCGTTGTCGCGGATGTCCTTCATGACCGCGGGGCGTACGTTCTTGGCATGGAAGTGTTTCATCCGGCCGGCGTATTTCTTCAGGACCGGGGCCGGGTCAGCGCCCCTGGCGCCGAAGTAGCAATGACCGGCATCGAAGAGCAGCTTCGTGGCTGGTCCTGTTGCCGACATGAAGGCGTCGATCTCTTCCAGCGTCTCAACAACCGTGCCCATGTGGTGATGGTAGACAAGATCAATGCCCTGCGCCGCACAGAAGGTGGCCAGCTCTTCCACCTTTGCCCCAAAGGCGGTCATTTCTTCCGCCGTCAGAACCGGGCTGGTGTTGATGTCGACATCAGATCCCTGAATGGTGTTGGAGGTCTCGCAGGCAATGCAGACCTTGCAGCCATTGTGTTTCAGCTTGTCGAGATGCGGCTGGATCGCCTTTTTCTCGTCCTCGACAGACTGCGCCAGCAAATTAAGCGAGTACCAGCCGGAGACGAACTTGAGGCCATGGCTGCCGAGCAGCTGTTTCAGGGCTTCCGGTTCGTCCGGCCAGCGGTGACCGTTCTCGATGCCGTCAAAGCCGATCTCTGCGGCTTCCGCCAGGATCTGCTGCGTCGGAATATGTGCGCCAAGGCTCTGGTCGTCGTCATTGGCCCAGGCAATCGGGTTGGTGCCGTAAAGGATCATGTTGGTGTCCTGTGACGTTTCAATTTTCTGGCCTCATCCTGAGGTCTTTTAAATCTTCGTCATTGCAGGGCTTGACCCTGCAATCCACGCCGTTTCCGTGCCAAAGGCATGGAAGTGTTGGGTTCGTGAACGGCATGGATCCCCCGATCCAGTCGAGGGCAGGCCCATGGTCAAGCCATGGGATGACGAGGTGTGGAGTGGACGCTTCTTGTTGTAAGCCCCCTCACTCCACAAGGCTTTGCTGTTTCAGCGCTGCGACATAGCCCTCGCGGGCCTTGTTGACTTCCGCGCGAGCGGAGACTTCGGGAACTGCCACGTCCCACCAGTGGCCGCCACCGGCTTCGCCGGGCCCGTGCATCGGGTCCGTGTCGATCACGATCACGGTCGGGATGGATCTGTCTTTCGCGCTGAGGATCTGGGCTTCCAGGTCGGCAATGTCCTTTGCCTTGACCGCATGAGCGCCCATGGCGGCGGCATGGGCAACGAAGTCGATCTCCGGCTGGGTCTCGACATTGCAGTCCTTGTAGAGGTTGTTGAACTGTTCTCCGCCGGTGCCCATCTGCAGCCGGTTGATGCAGCCAAAGCCGCGGTTGTCGGTCAGGACCACCGTGAACGGCACCTGCCGCATGACGGCGGTGGCAAGTTCCGAGTTGGCCATCATGTAGGAGCCGTCGCCGACAAAGCAGACCACATCCCGCTCCGGCTGGGCGAGCTTCACACCGATGGCGCCGGCAATCTCGTATCCCATGCAGGAAAAGCCGTATTCCATGTGATAGCCGCCCTGCGGGGCCTGCCACAGAAGCTTCAGCGCGCCGGGCATGGTGCCTGCCGCACACATGGCGATGGTCTTGTCGGTCGAGGTCCGCTGGACGGCTCCAATCACTTCTGCATCGAGAGGCAGATACCCCTCCGGAACATCCGTGCGGGCGCTGCAATGGGCATCCACCTTGGCCAGCCAGTCGAGGCGGGCTTCAGGATCGAACGCGCCAGACTTGTGATCGCCGAGGGCGGCCGACAGCTTTTCCAGCGACACTTTGGCGTCGCCGACTACACCGACGGCACCGTGCTTGTCCGCGTCATAGCCCTGCACGTTGATGGAGACGAGCTTGCGGCCCGGCTCCTTGAACAGCGCCCAGGACCCGGTGGTGAAGTCCTGGAATCGGGTGCCGACGCCAATCACGAGATCGGCGGCTTCGGCGAGCGCGTTGGCGCTTGCCGCACCATCGACACCGGCAGCACCAAAGTTCATCGGATGCGCCTGGGCGAGGGCCGACTTGCCGGCCTGGGTCTCGATCACCGGAATGCCGTGGGTGGTAGCGAAAGCGCCCAGGGTCTCTTCGGCCCGGGAATAGACAACACCCCCGCCGCAGACGAGGACGGGCCGCTTGGCTCCCTTGATCAGCGCGGCGACCTCGGCAATGTCGCGTGTGTCCGGCTCGGGCCGGCGGATACGCCAGACCTTCGGTTCGAAGAAACTGGCTGGATAGTCGAAGGCCTCGGCCTGGGTGTCCTGGCAGAAGGACAGGGTCACCGGGCCGCACTGCGCCGGATCGGTCATCACGCGAAAGGCGCGGGGCAGCGCGGTGAGCAAATGTTCCGGGCGGCTGATCCTGTCGAAGTACCGCGAGACCGGCCGGAAGCAGTCATTGGCCGATACCGTTCCGTCGTCGAAATCCTCGACCTGCTGCAGGACGGGATCGGGGGCGCGGTTTGCAAAGACATCGCCCGGGATCAGCAGCAGTGGCAGACGGTTCACATGGGCAAGGGCCGCAGCCGTGACCATGTTGGTTGCGCCCGGCCCGATGGAGGAGGTCACCGCCATGGCACGGGTGCGCTTCTTCGCCTTGGCGTAGGCAATCGCCGTGTGGGCCATGGTCTGCTCGTTCTGGCCGCGCCAGGTCGGCAGGGCATTGCCGGCCTGCTCCAGCGCTTCGCCCAGACCGGCGACATTGCCGTGGCCGAAGATCGCCCAGATCCCGTCAATGAAGCGCTCGCCGTCTTCGGTCATTTGCGCCGACAGGTAGCGGACCATCGCCTGGGCCGCGGTCAGTCGAAGGGTGCTCATGCAGGGGTTCCTTCAGGAGAATTCAATCGGGCTTCAGACCGTGCGTGGTCCCAGATCTCGCAAAGTCGCGTGTAACGGGCGGCCATGTGCGCAACCGCGACGTGATCGCTCATTTCACCTTTCATCCATGCCCGTGCGGCGTCTCCGAAAATCGTGCGTCCAACGGCAAACCCCTTGACCAGGTCATAACGTGCAGCAATCTTGAAACTTGCGGATAATTCCCATTCCGGGGCATCCAGACCCAGCACGACAATACCGCGCGTATGCTGGTCAAACTCCTCGATCGCAGCAACCGTCGCCGACCAGGCCGCTTCGCTGGCCATCGGTTCCAGTTTCCACCAGTCCGGATAAATACCCGCTCCGTAGAATTGCCGGATCAGGTCGGCAACCGTATCGTCGCTTAGCGGACCAACTTTCGAGGGAATGACCTCCAGAAGGAATTCCAGTCCGTTGCGCCGCGCTGAACAAAAAAGGCGCCGAACGGTTTCTTCCTGCTGCTGTTTAACCATATCGGTGTCATTCGGATGACAAAAACACAAGACCTTGACCACATTGTCACTTGGCCACTCGTCAAGACCGCCAAAGTCCGCACCCAGCTCCGGTTCAAGTTCCAGGGGACGCGACCCCGGCCATTCGGTGGGGCGCCCGATCCACAAGCCGGAACCGGAGGCCTTGTGTAGTGCGGATCGGCCGATGCGGTTGTCACACAACACCCCATAGCCCGTTTCTCCAGATTGCACCTGCAGGGCTGCCTCAAGACACAATTCCTTGAAACGAGCTCCCTTTTGAAGCGAGAAACCTTCCATCTCTTCCAGCTGAAGTCGATGGTCAAAGGCGAAAACCCGCATGGTCGACCAGTCACCCTTCCGATTGGTTGACCAATGGAGTTGCTCCAGCTCAGGATCCTTGCGGAGCGCCTGGTCCCTTACACCGCGCTTCAGGAAGAACTGCAGTTCTTCCCAGCTCGGATAGGCAGGGGTACAGCCATGACGTGATACAGCAAAAGCCCCACAAGCATTGGCATAGGTGAGCGCTGTGACCCAGTCCTCGCCTGTGATCCAGCCCTTCAGCAGGCCGGACATGAAGCCGTCACCTGCACCAAGCACGTTGAAGACCTCGATCGGAAACCCCGGACCGGAGACACCCTGGTCAAGGCTGTCCGGAATGTCTTCCTCGAACGCGACAGCACCCATCGGGCCCCGTTTGCAGACGAGAGTGGCCTTTGAGACATTCCGGACATTTCGCAGCGCCTCGACCGTGTCGGTGCTGCCGCCAGCGATGTGGAACTCTTCTTCGGTGCCGACGATCAGATCAAACAGATGCAGGGTCGACTGCAGCTTGGCCGTCACCTTCTCGGAGGCGATAAAACGGTTCTCGCCGTCGCCGTGGCCGGACAGGCCCCAGAGATTGGGCCTGTAGTCGATGTCGAGCGCCGTCTTGCTGCCATTGTCGCGGGCCAGCCGCAGCGCCTTCAGGACAGCCGCTTCCGTTTGCGGATGGCTGAGATGCGTTCCCGTGGCTACCACCGACTTTGCCGAGGCAATGAAAGCCGGGTCAATGTCATCTTCGGTGAGTGCCATGTCCGCACAGTTCTCGCGATAGAAGATCAGCGGGAATTGCTCCTGGTCGCGGATACCAAGGAGAACCAGCGCGGTCAAACGGTCTGGGTCCGTGCTCACACCGCGCGTTTCAACGCCTTCCTTTTGCAGTTGTTCTCGGATGAAACGGCCCATATGTTCGTCGCCGACACGCGTGATCAGGCCGGATTTAAGACCAAGACGAGCCGTGCCGCAGGCAATGTTGGTGGGGGAGCCCCCGATATACTTGTTGAAGCTGGCCATGTCCTCCAGCCGGCCGCCCACCTGCGCGCCATAGAGATCAACCGACGAGCGGCCGATCGTGATCAGGTCCAGGGTCTCAGACATCTTCAACCCTCACAGGCTGACCGCTCTGTACTGAACGGGTTGCCGCTTCCGCCATAGCAAGAGCTGCAATGCCATCGTCGAGCGTAACCGGAAGTGTGCCGCCACCAGCAAAAGCGTCCACGAACGCGCCCCATTCAGCGGCATAGGACGTCATGTAGCGCTCAAGGAAGAAATAGGTGGGCTTGGCACCGGTCACGCCGGACGTGGTCGACTTGACCACCGAATTCTCCAGCATGTTCTGTGCCTGCAACAACCCTTCAGACCCAAGGAGTTCGAGCCGTTGATCGTAACCGTAAACGGCGCGCCTCGAGTTTTTGATTACGGCGATACGACCGTCCGCATAGGTCATTGTTACGGCAGCGGTGTCTACATCTCCAGCCTCCCCGATTTCCCGGTCCACCACGGACGACCCGACCGCCATGATCGAAACCGGCGGCTCGCCCATGATGAAGTTTGCCATGTCGAAGTCATGGATCATCATGTCCCGGAAGAGACCGCCAGAAACCTTGATATAGGCAACAGGCGGCGGAGCAGGATCGAAGGATGTGATTGAGAGCAGTTCCGCCTTGCCGATTTCATTTGCGTCCAGAGCCGCTTTCAACGCACCAAAATTCGGGTCAAACCGCCTGTTGAAGCCGATCATTACCGGCATTCCCGTTTTCGAAACGGCCTCACGACAGGAACGCGCACGTTCCAGGCTCAGATCGACTGGTTTCTCACAGAGAACAGCCTTGCCCACAGCCGTTGCCGCCTCAATCAAATCGGAGTGAGTGTCGGTCGATGTTGCGATCAGCACCGCATCGATGCTCCGATCGGACAGGATGTCTTCTGTCGAACGCGCGACTGAGCCGTATTGAGCTGCCAGTTTCTTTGCGTTTTCGGGAAAATGGTCGGATACGGCTGCCAGTGTGCTGCCCGGATTGCCCGATATTGCGGTCGCATGAACACCGGCGATCCGGCCTGCGCCGAGTAGTCCAATTCTGAGCATTGGTCTTTGCTTTCCAAATTTGGGTTAAAGGGTAAATGCGGTCTTGAATGCAGCAAGCGCTGCTTCGGGATCTCCTGCTGCGAACGCTTCCATCCCGACGGGGCCGCTGTATCCCATTTCAAACAGCGCGGTTGCGATGCGGGCATAGTTCATTTCACCGGTGCCCGGCTCGCACCGGCCGGGATTGTCGGCGACCTGAATTTCTCCGATCCAGGGCAGACACTTCTGACACCATCGGATGACATCACCGTCACCCAGTTGCGTGTGATAGAGATCAAGATTGATCCTCAACTGCGGGCGATCGACCGAAGAGACCAGGGCGAGCACATCACCGGTCGAGCCGAACGGACAGCCCGGATGATCCAGCAGATTGAGATTTTCGAGCGTGAAAACCACACCTTCCTCCTCCGCGAGATCGCAGATGCGATGGAGCGTGTCACGCGCCTTGAGCCACATCGCGCCCGGTACAATGTCATGTTGCCAGATCGGGATACCCCCCTCCCCCAGACCCGTGCCATGGAGGTTGAGACGCTGAACTCCAAGGCGTTTTCCAATCCGAGCCGTTTCCCTTGCGGACGCAAGAAGGATGTCTGCCCCGTCGTCATCGGCCAGACGGCCGTCGAGGTACCCGTTCATGATGGTGAAGGTTGCGCCGGTCTTTTCCAGCTCCGCCAGGTCGTGAGCGGGCCAGTTCCAGAGCCCTACTCCGAATCCCATTTCCTTAAGACGCAGAACGCGCCATTCGATGGGCTTGTCGCACCAAAGCATTTCCGCACAAGCGGCGAGAGCAAATTGCCCCGACATCGTGTTTTTCCCTGATCTAGATCGTTCCGCCGAGGGAGCTTTCCAGCTCCGCCATTTCCTGGCCGCCAGCCATCAAGTCCTGCAGTTCTTCGGGTGATATTTCACCACGTGTAGCCGTCCCCAATGTCTTGCCCCGATTGAGCACCGTGAACCTGTCGCCAACCGCCATTGCATGGCGCACGTTGTGGCTGATGAAGACAACGCCGACACCGTGGTCACGCACCTTGTCTATTGTGGCCAGTACATTGGACGTCTGACGCACGCCAAGCGCAGATGTCGGCTCGTCAAGGATCAGCACGCGCGCACCAAAATAGACAGCGCGCGCAATCGCCACGGTCTGACGTTCACCACCTGACAACGTGCCGACCGCCTGGTCCGGTGCGCGCAGGTTGATGCCCATCTTGCGCATTTCTTCCATCGTAATCTCGTTGGCGCGCCTGGCATCATATCGCTTGAGCAGATAACTGCCTTTGGTGGGTTCACGTCCCATGAAGAAGTTTCGTGTCACTGACATCAGGGGGATCATCGCAAGGTCCTGAAAGACGGTAGCGATGCCGGCCTCCATGGCATCCCTTGGACTGTTGAAAGACATGGGCTTGCCGTCGAGCAGGATTTCACCTGAGCTGGGCTTGTGCACACCGGACATCGTCTTGATGAACGTCGACTTGCCGGCGCCGTTGTCGCCGAGCAGGCAATGACATTCACCTGGCATGACATCGAAACTTACCCCCGCCAGAGCGATCACGTTGCCGAAGTGCTTCTCAATGTTTTCCATATGGATGATTGGCTGGGACATGATCAGCGCTCCCCCGTGACACGCTTGCGGATGGCGTTATTGAACAGAACAGCCAAAAGGAGCATCCCGCCCAGGAAGACCTGAAACCAGTCCTGATCGAAATCGGTGTAGGTGAGGCCGATCACGACCATTCCAAAGATGATCGAACCGAAAAACGCACCAATTGCGGACCCATATCCACCCGTCAGCAGGCAACCACCAATCACGGCTGCGATGATGGCCTCGAACTCCTTCTGGAAGCCGCGACGCGCATCGGTCGACCCCGCATCCATAACGGTGATGATGGCGACAAGTGCTGCGCAGCAGGCTGTCACCATGAACAGCGATATCTTGACCTTGTTGACAGGCACGCCCGAATTCGACGCGGCCATGCGATCGCCGCCTGCAGCGAAGATCCAGTTTCCCGCAGGCGTTTTCAAAAGGATGTAGGTGGCCAGGAGTGCGATCACCACGAACCAGAGGATTTCAACCGGGATACCTGGAACCTTCGGCGTTCCATTCTTGAAGGTTTCGATCCAGCCGGTGGCGGCGAGATACTCAAAAAGCCCTTTGAATGCTTCACCGGAAAAGAACGGCGCCAGGAAATCACCTTCCACAGCGTCCCGCACGCCGCGCAACTGGGTCGACCCTCCTGTCGCCAGTTTCAGGCCAACAAGAGACAGACCGCGCAGGATAAAGAGAAACGCCAGGGTCACAATAAACGAAGGCAGTCCTGACCGGATGACTATGGCACCATTGATGGACCCCACAAGCGCTGCAAAGACAAACGTGGCTGGAATTGCAATCACCAACGGCAGGCCCATTGTCACTGTACATGCGGCAAAAAACAGACCTGCGAACGCAACCATTGAGCCGATCGAGAGATCGAACTCCCCACCAATCATCAAAAGGGACGCACCAATTGCCAGAATGCCGAGCTGTGCAGCCGGTGTCATGAAATTCATGAATCCCGCCAGCGTGAACATGGCCTTGTCTGCTGTTAACAGGAAGAAGACCGACACAAGCACCAGACCGGCAATGGCACCGAGCTCAGGCCGCTTCATCACCTTGGCGGTAAAGGATTCCTTTTTGATTCTTTCGTCGGCTAAACGATCTGCTTCGGTGCTCACGTCCATCTCCCATTTTTATATAAATGGGGCGCTGGCCTTTCAGCAGCGCCCCACGCATTTGGCCGATTAGCGAATGCCCTGTGCAGACAACTCGATGACTTGAGACGCTTTCTCACCAGTGATCAGATTCGGACCGGAAGGTACGTTGCCACCCGGAACAAGCCCGAAGTCAGCGTTGAGTGACAGGAACACGACCGGAAGGTAGCCCTGCAGGAATTGCTGCTGATCAATCGCGAACGCCGCATCGCCATCGACAATGGACTGCAGGAAGCTTGCAGACAGGTCGAATGAAGCGACCTTGACGTCACGGCCGGAGCTCTTGGCCGCAGCAACCGAGGGCTCACCAGCCGTCGAAGCGCCCAATGCCATCACGGTGTCGACGTCAGGGTCGGATGCCAGAGCGGCGGAGACTTTCGATTCGATTTCGGCTGGATCGTTGGTTGTCGGCAAAACGGTCACCGCTCCACCAAAGCCCTCGCTAAAACCTTCGCAACGAAGATCAAGCGATACGTTTCCGACCTCCTGGTTGACACAGATGGCTTTTTTGCCGCCCATTTCAGCCAATTTGGCGCCGGCAGCCTTGCCTGCGTCGTATTCATCCTGGCCGACATGAAGCAAGGCGCCAAGCCCCTTGGACACGTCCGAACCGGAGTTCATTGAAATAACCGGAATGCCGGCAGCGACGGCGCGCTCGATTGACGGGCCCAGTGCATCGGCGTCGGGAATGGACACCACGATCCCGTCCGGCTGCTGATTTACCGCGGCATCAATCAGTTGAGACATGGCGACCATGTCGAAGGTTTCCGGTGACCGAAACTCGACATTCGCCCCTGAATCCTTGCCGCCTTTTTCGACGCCGTTTTTGACCACAGACCAGAACGGATCGTTTGCCTGGCCATGCGCCACCACAATGATATCCGCAGCGAATGCCGCACCAGCAACCACGATTGCGGCTGCCGAGGTCGCGAGCGTTGCCAAAAGTTTTTTCATCAATTCCTCCCATTGAGAAGCCTTGAGCGACCCTGGCCGTCAAGGCGAAATCGCCGACACGATTGTCGACGCCATTCCCGCTGCCGCCTGCGACAGAGCATTTCATGGCCGCGGGCTCACGCCGCATGAAAGACTTGGTGAAACGAAGTGGCAGGCCGCGTTTTGACGCGGACTATCACCATGTCCTCCCAGCATGGTGGGCAAACGCTATCGATTTTTGCACCCGCGTGCAAGATTTTTTTGCACGCGGGTGCAAAAATGAATGCACACGGGTGCATTTCGTTGACAATCAGACCTTTTGAAAACCAAGATGGCGCATGACCAAGATCGACGAGAATAATCAGCCAACCGTGACTGCTGACGATGTTGCCGAAGCTGCAGGAGTATCGCGGTGGACCGTGAACCGAGCTTTCAAGAAAGACGCCTCCATCTCAAACAAGGCGCGCGAGAAGGTCATAAACGCTGCAAATGCACTTGGTTACGTCCCGGACCTTCTTGCATCCAGCCTTGCTTCTGATCGCAGTAACCTTGTCGCCCTGCTCGTCGATGACTTCGCTAACCCCCACAAGCTTGTCATGCTGGAGAGGCTGACCAGAGCCCTTCGGAAAAACGGCTGGGATTCGCTTTTGGTGAATACGCTGGATCCGGATGACACTTCCGCAGCGCTCCTCACCGCAAGCCAACGGCGCGTTGATGCTGCCGTGCTGATTGGCAGCGGCTTCGATGACAAGGCGCTTGAAACCGCGCTGGGTGCGCGCCGTGTAAAGAAGCTTGTCGTTTTCGCCCGCATCTCGGAAAATCCGAACACAGTATCCATCTGCTGTGACGATCGGGCAGCCATGTCGGAAATCGCTGATCACGTCATTGGACAGGGATATCGGCGCCCCCTGTTTGTCGCCGGACCGCAATTGCAATCAGCACATCTGATGCGCAAGGAAACGTTTCTGAATTGCTGGGAAATCGCCAGGGGTGCGCGCCCGGATGTCATTTCGCCTAACAGCTATGACCCGGAGCTGGCCTATCAATCTGTCACCGACCATTTCAGATCGTTGCCTGTCTCTGACCGACCGGATATCCTTGTTTGTGAAAACGATGCCATCGCCATCGGGGCCTATGACGCTTTGCGACACGAATTTGGTGTCAGCATTCCGCAGGAAATTGCGATCACCGGCTTTGACGACGTACCGCAGGCTGCAAGTCCTCATTACAACATCACGACCTATCGCCAACCGATATCGGCAATGGCCGAAGGCCTGATCAGTATTCTGAAAGGGACCGACACAGAACATGATCTCAGTAAGTTTACTGGCAAGCTGGTCGTCAGAGGCAGCGCGTAGTTGCCCACGGCCCTATTGAAGCTGACCGACCGCATAACTGGCGAAACTTTGACGCCAAGAGCCGATTTGATTGAGCTTGAATCGCGACTTTCCAACAGGCACCAAAATCGTTTCATGACTTTCCGGGCATGTGGAGCATCGCTTCTGCAGAAGTCGTAGCCTTGACGCGGTCTTGACATGTCGGTGTCATCCGACAGCGCTCAGACCGTCAGACCGTAACGCGCTCCTCGGGCAAAGGTCCCGAGATCAAAGTGAAAGCCTGCCGGCAAAACGTGTTCCCAGCTTACGGTAGAGCTGGTTAGTCTGATGCTGCCACCACAGTCTCTTGACGAAGAACTTTGTTCAGATTTCCTGCGGCCTGTAGTCGGAAGCAGCCGACGGCACTACACCTTGCAACAAGGAAACGGATTTCTCCAGCCCTTCCAAGGCGTTGAGTAACACGTCTTCATGCTCAATCGAAATCCAGCCGTCGTAGCCTGCCATTTTCAGACGATAGCAAAACTGCCGCCACCATTCCTCGCCGTGACCGAAGCCCAGGGTGATGTAGGACCAGCTTCGCGCGGGAATATCCATCAAGGAACCGTTTTCCAGAAGGCCCGTTGTCGCCTGAACGGGAGCGTTCAAGAGTGTGTCCTTGGCATGGACATGGTAAATCGCCTCGCCAAGCGCTTCTGCGGCCAGAAGCGGGTCAGCCCCCATCCAGAAGAGATGAGAGGGATCAAGATTCGCCCCGATCAGGGAACCGATCTCATCACGCAGTTTCTTCAAGGAAGGGACATTGTAGACGCATTGATTGCCGTGAAGCTCAAGGGCGATCCGCTCGACACCGTTTTCAACAGCAAGCGCGGCAATGTCACTCCAGAACGGAAAGAGTTTTTCTTCCCATTGAAATCGGAGTATTTCCTGCGTTTCCGGGGGCCATGAGGAAACAACCCAGTTTGGCATGGAATCTTGCGCATTTCCCGCCGGTAATCCGGACATTGCACAGACAGTCTTGATACCCAGCTCCCCAGCGACCCGTATGGTGTTTTTCAATCCCTCCCGTTGAGACGCGTCCGTCGGATGCAACGGGTTCCCATTTGCATTGAGCGCGATGATCTCAAGCCCACGATCGTCAAAGACCTTCCGGAAAGCCTTGCGTGCCGAAGCACTGTTCAGCATTTCGAGCAGCCTGAAATGCGGTGCGGTCGACCAGCCACACGTATTCACTTCCACACCACTCACCCCAAGGCGCGCCGCGTTGTCGAGCATCTCGTTCAGGCTCAGGGACCCGAGACTGTCCGACACAAAACCCAACTTCATGTATAAAACTCCGGCTTGGCGATCATGTTCACAGGCACCTTGTGACCCGATTGCAGGGCTGCGACACCCGCTTCCGCGGTGACGGCCGTGGCATACCCATCCCAGCAATCAGACGCGATTTCGGGAAACCGGCCGGATTCAACAAAGGCGATAAAATCCCTATTCTGGCGGCGATAGGCCTCCCCATATCTGGGGCGCCAATCGGATGCATAACTGGTGCGTGAGGTCAGCGAAATATCGAGCCGGGAGTGCACCGGGTCGACCAGAGAGATTGCACCGTTTTCACCGACCAGTTCGGCACGCACATCGTAACCGTATGAGGCGTTGTTGTTGATTTCGACGTTAACGAGCTGCCCCTCGCGTGTTTCCAGCACCAGAAACACCGGACCAACGCCTCCATTTTTTGTCCTGGGAGCAAATGCGGAAACGCCGGTGTATTCCGTATCCAGAATGAAACGGGCAACATCGAACTCGTGTGGCGCGGAATTGGTGATGGCCATTTCAGCCACGAACCCGGCCGCCGGCGTTTCGACATTCCGGTGGAAATTGTGCATCATGATCGCCTGGCCGAGCATGCCATCCGTCAATGCCTGCTTCATTTCGACATACGACTGGTCGTAGCGACGCATGAAGCCGAGTTGGATCAGTTTCGAACCGGAAGCCCGTTCCGCTTCCATCACCTGCAGACATTCATCCGAAGACTGGGACAGCGGCTTTTCGCACAGCACGTGTTTTCCGGCCCTGACACAAGCCAGGCTCAGTGCAGCATGCGTGCCGTCGGGACTGGCAATGATGACCGCATCCACATCCGTGCGCGCCACAACCTCTTTCGCATCAGAACCGACATCGGCCGCGCCAGTGCTCTCGGCGATGCGTCTGGCGCGCCCCCGATCCCTGTCGCAGACGACCTGAACCTTCGCGCCGGACACCTCCTCGGACACAATTCGGGCGTGGTCCGCGCCCATCAGGCCGGCCCCTATGATCGCAACTCTTATTGTCATCTTTTCAATCTGCTGGCTGTTGCTGAGCGGCGGCCCGCACGAAGCGGGCCGCCTTGGGAGGGAAAGGAGGAAGGGCAGTTCCCCCTTTCACGCGAAGTCTCAACTCTCCGGCGGAGGCGGATGTCCCTCATGAGTTTGCATGTAACCTTCTATGCTGGCCTCCAGATCCGCCATGGATTCTCCACCGGCCATCAGGTCCGCAATCTGTTCACGCGTCTTCTCACCCTTGCGGAAATCTGCCGCGACAGCTCCCCGGATCAGGACTGCGAAGTGATCTCCAACCGCCATGGCATGCATGACCTGGTGTGTAATGAAGATTACGGCCAGACCGCGCCGTTTGGCTTCGTTCACGATGCGTAGAACATGAGCGGCCTGCTTGACGCCCAAGGCGGCAGTTGGCTCGTCCAGGATCAGAACACGCGCACCGAAATAGACAGCGCGCGCGATCGCCAGCGATTGACGTTCTCCACCGGACAATCCTCCAACAAGCCGGTCGCCGTCGGTGATCCGGGTAATACCCATTTTCTGAACTTCTTCGACTGCGATCCGGTTGGCCTTTCTGCGATCGTAAATCTTGAAAGGTCCAAACCCCTTGGTCGGCTCCACCCCCATGAAGAAATTGCGCCCCACGGACATCAGGGGATAGGTTCCCCCGAATTGGTGAACCGTCGCGATGCCCCGGTTCTGTGCGTCACGAGGCCCGTTCAGTGTTGTGATCTCGCCATCCATCAGGATCTTGCCGCTTGTTGGCTGATGCACGCCGGCAAGTGTCTTGATCAAGGTCGATTTCCCGGCGCCATTGTCACCAAGGAGGCAGAGCACCTCTCCTTCGCTCACCTTCAAGCTAATTTCATGAAGCACATCAATCGGACCGAAAGACTTGTCGACCTGACGCAACTCGATCACGGGATTCTTTTCCGACATCACCGCTCTCCCTGCTTCTTCTTGCTTGTCCAGGCCGTCGCCAGACTCCGGAACGTGTCGTTCATGAGAACCGCGATCAGAAGCATCACACCAATGATCAGGAAGGAAAGATTTCGATCGATCTCAGTGAATCCGATGGCCTGAGTGACGATGGAAAGCGTCAGGGCTCCGAAGACAATGCCCCAAACCGTTCCGAAGCCACCTGTCAGGAGAACGCCTCCAACAACAACGGAAATGATGGTGTTGAATATCAATCCGAAATTGGCTTGCGACGTTGCGGAATTGAAGGTCATCACCTGCAACACCCCTGCAAAGGCAGTGCAGGTTGAGCAAAGCATGAACAGGCTGATCTTCAGGCGACGTGTCGGAATGCCGGCATTGCGAGCACTTTCCTGATCGCCACCCAACGCAAAGACCCAGTTCCCCCAAGGCGAATAGTGCAGGAAAAACACGAAGGCGGCGACCATGGCGGCCCACCAGAAAACCGACGTTCTGAAACCGCCGACTTTCCCCCCAAACAGCTCCTTTGCCCATTCCGGCGCATGATAAAACGAATTGGTGTTGTTGATGAAAAAGATAGACAGGTAAAGCGTCAGGCCTGCGACCGCGAACAACGTCGCGAGCGTCACGATAAAGGACGGCACCTGTGTGCGGGTCACGATAAATCCGTTTACAAATCCGATCATCGCTCCAATTGCGAGCGCGGCGAACACCCCGACAAGAACGTGCATTTCATAGTGGCCCGACACGATTGCAACCGTCATTGTCGCTGCCGGAAGAACCGCTCCCGTTGAAATGTCGAGTTCCCCCGCGATCATCAGAAAACCGACAGGAATGGCAATCATTCCAATCAGCGAAGCATAATTGACCCATGTCGTGACGCCTGGAACCGAAAGGAAGTTTCGCCCAAAGCCAAAAAAGGAAAACAGGACGAATACCGCCACAAACCCCATGAATGCGCCGGCGGCAGGGCTGCGCAGAAATGCGCCAAAATCGAATCCGGAGGAAGTTGAAGGGCTTTCTGTCCCGGTCGGAGTGTCGGTTTTGCCGGTCGTTGTTGTGTCTGCCATTTGCAGATGCCTCTCCTGCAGATGGAACCTTCAGCTACGAGTTGGTGAAGCTTTCCATGCTGACCCGGCCTGAGGCGGCCGGGTCGGTTTTGATTTTTGAGGTTATCGCGCGCCCAGCTTTACGCCTTCGATGGCGGTCTCGACATTGGATGCATCCACAATCGCCGGCCCGGTCAACACGGGCTTGGTCGCGATCTCGGTTCCAAACTTCAGGTTTGCAAACAGCATTGAAGTCGCCAGGAAGCCTTGCAGATAGGGCTGCTGGTCGATGGCCATTGCCTGCGTTCCGTTCGAGATGCGCTCCAACACAGAGGCCGACATGTCAAATGTTCCGAGCTGGATTTCGCCAGTCTTGCCAAGCTGGTCAATCGCAGAGGCAGATGCATCTGCAGCCCACGCGGCCAGATTGATAACGGCATCAATGGACGGGTCTGCGATCAATTCAGCCTTGATGGCTTCGGAGGTCCCCACCATGTCCTGGTCGAGATTTGCCGGAACACGCAGAATATAAGCTGCGGCGCCGGCTTCCTTGGCGCCATCTTCAACGCCCTTGCAACGGGTCTCCAGGTTCACCGCACCAGGGTTCTGAATATGGCAAAGGATCTTCGTTGCCCCTTTTCCTGCGAGATATTTGCCGCCTGCAACCCCGGCAAGATATTCGTCGGAGCCAAAGTAGTTCAACGCGTCATAGTTTTTCATTTCGCCCTGGCCGGCGTTGAATGACGTGATGACGACGCCTGCGTCCCGTGCAGCTTGAAGAGCAGGAGTTTCAGATTCAGGCAACCAGTTCGGTATCGCAATCCCTTCAGCACCCTGGGCGACGGCCTGCTCGATCAACGACACAAGATCAGGACCGAAATTGTCGTAGTTCTGGGTCTGCATGAAGTTCACGGTGCCGCCATTGGCTTCCACCATGAGCGTTGCGTCATCGACACCCTTTTTCACCATGTTCCAGAACCCATCCTGGGCAGATCCCACAATCACGGCAATATCCTGGGCTGCTGCCGGCGCCGACATGACGGCGCTGAGGAGAGCGGCTGCAATTGCTGACTTGAATTTCATAAAAGGTCCTCCCGTTTGCCCTGTCGAAATGACAGGTTTCAATTCAGTTTCCTCAAGACCCGACGCGCGAAAATACGTACATATTTGCGCGACATCGACTGTGTTCGATTTGGGAGGCTTCAATCAACAAACGCAAACAGATCCACGATAAGTTTCTGATTTTATTTGTTTATTTTTGAACTTTGATACGCTTTTTCTTTTGTGCGTATCGAACACCATTCGTGAAATCCTCCCATCAGCCTGTCCGGATCGGTAAAAGACTGATAGGGATGTCTTGGCAGATTGAAATGAATAAGATCAAGTACCTCAAAAAATATCAGAAAATTTCATTTCAAAAAGCTTCATTCAGACTACAAAATGAGGCTAAATGAGATGAAACGGGCTGGATGACACGATATGAAACGACCAACAATCCCGGATTTGGCCGAAGCCGCGGGCGTCTCGGTGTCGACCATCAACCGGATCCTGAACGATGCGGGAAACGTCCGCCAATCTACGCGCGAGCGCGTCTTACGGGCAGCCGCAGAGATTGGGTTCTACGGGCTCGGCACCATCGAACACGCGGTGAGCATTGGGCGGGAAAGGCACCGATTAGGCGTGCTCCTGCAACGCGGCGACCGGACATTTTATCGAAATCTCGGAGATGCACTCACCACAGAAGCCGAAGCCTTTGCCGGTGACCGGATCGAACTGACACTGGAATTTCTTGAGGATCTCTCCCCCGACAAGGTGGCCGATCATATTCGCTCTCTTGGCGAACGCTGTGAATCATTGGCCGTCGTTGCGCCGCAGCACCCACTTGTGGCGGATGGTATAGACTGGGTCATCAACCGCGGCGTCCCTGTGACCTCACTGATTGGCCCGCTTTCCGCGCGTGGCAACGTCAGTTTTGTCGGGCTGGACAACTGGAAAGTTGGGCGCACTGCCGCCTGGGCGTTTGACAAAATGGTTCGCAAACCGGGAAAGATCGGTATCCTGGTTGGCAATTATCGCCTGCGAAACCAGGAGATGAACGAGAGCGGTTTCCGCATGTATTTCCGTGAGCACAACAACAAGTTTGTTTTGCTGGACCCGCTAATTACCTACGAAACGGCCGCTGTCGCTCGTGAGCTTGTCGAGACTATGCTGACGACACATCCCGACATGTGCGGCCTCTTCGTTTCAGGCGGAGGTATTACCGGCGCAATTTCCGCCTTGCGAGACACACCGAAACGAGACGATTTCGTCTCGGTTGGCTATGAGCTTTTTGGTGAAACACGGGCAGCATTGATCGACGGCACACTCTCATTGGTCATCTCGCACCCGATGCGAACGTTTGCCCGGAGAAGTCTCGAAACCTTGATCAAGACCAAGAAAACAGGTCCTGACGCGGGCGCACAGCGCGTGACGATCGGGTTCGAGATCTACTCCCCTGAGAGCGTTTAATTGTCTCGCGCGTCCCGAAGGTCGGGATGTGAGATCATTGCCGAGACAGGCGTTGAGGTGACGACTTGTCCAAGTGTTCCAGCGCAGGTCTGAAAACTTCCTGTCGGCTCGTTTGTGAAGCAGCTGTCCGTTTCATTCCATCTCTGGCTGAAATCCAGCTTCATCAAGACTATGTACCGCACAGACAACCAGTACCGGCGAAACCCAAGCCGCTTCAGCCTTCCAGAATTTTCTTAAGAGACACCACTGCCGCCGAGGTTCGATTTTCGACGCCGAGCTTGCCGAAAATCCGGTCCAGGTGCTTGTTCACCGTGCGGGGGCTCATGTCCAGGATCGCGGCAATCTCCTTGTTGGACTTACCATTGGCGATCCACATCAGAACTTCAGCTTCCCGTTCTGTGAGGTCAAATGCCTTTCTCAGGATATGGGTCGGGCCGCCGCCGACCACTTCAGCCACGCGCAGCAGATGTTCACTTGAACTGATTTGCCCGGCATAACTGAACCGCAGCGACAGCCCTCCCGTTGTCGCAACGACATCGCTGTCGGAAAGTCCGCTCTTTCCGGTTTCCAACAAGTGGCTGCGCAGCCACTCAATCGCTTCCGAAGGCAATTGCTCAACAGCCTCCGGGCCAATCCCTTCCGTGCCGTCGAGCAACGCCAAGGCTTGCGGCGTTGCCCAGCAGACCCTTCCGGACAGATCAACCGAGATCAGAAAACGGCCCGACGCGTCCAGGGCGACATGGGCACTGTGGCTGTTGCGTGCATTCGAGATATGGACCCGAAGCCTTGCAATGAGTTCCTCCGGGTCGACCGGTTTGGTTACATAGTCCACACCGCCGGATTCCAGACCTCGAACGATATGTTCGGTCTGGCTCAAACCCGTCGAGCTCGGGCATGACGGCTTCGGGCTCTCTCTTTGCTGCCTTGCCTGAACTCCTCGCCGAGTCGATGGTTCAATAAACCGTCAAAACATCGTCAATCCAAACCGGAAATATATGTCGAAAAACTGCGGACGTTCACATGCTGGTTAGAAGAATTGCAACGGGATAGGGTTCAGTGTTGAACCGACGAGAAAACTGGAGATCCAACCTAGGTTAGTGCGCATCCGAACTTTGCAAAAAATAGTATTTTGAAAATCAGGTACGTGGCCATTTCATACTCTTGCGACTTAGCACCCAGGCTTCCCACGCAAGCATCATCTCCCGGCGCTGATCCAGAAGATCTGTCCGGTGATAAGCCGCCTCGGTTGCATTCCTGATCGTATGTGCAAGGGCTCTTTCCGCCAGATCACGCGGGTACCCGTTTTCCGATGCCCAGTCCCGGAAGCTCGATCTGAAGCCATGCGCGGTGGCGATCCGCCCCGGCGTGTCGCTGGCGACCTTGTGATCGCGCAGGCATTTGGTCAGCGCCATGTCGCTAACCGGCGTGTTGTTTCGCGAAGGGAAGACAAGCTCGGTCACTTCCGAGTCTGCGTCCTGCCGCAGTCTTTCGAATAGCTCGATCAGATAGGGAGAAAGAGGCACCCGATGCGGAACCTTTGCTTTCATGCGCTGGGCCGGCAGGGTCCAGACCCCTGCGGTCATGTCCAGTTCCGGCCAAGCCATCTGCCGGACTTCCCCCGAGCGAGCGGCCGTCAGGATCAGCACTTCCAGCATGAGTTTCGAACGTGTGTGCAATCCGGCATGCAAAACGTTCGACACAAAGACCGGCACGTCCCGCCAGGGCACGGCGGGCTGGTTGGCAACTCGCTCGCGCTTGCCGGGCTGCTTGGGCAGCAGCTGGCTGACAACACCAACAGGGCTTGCCATGATAAACCCATGTGCGGCGCATCAGTTCATCACGGCATCACACCGCTGCTTGACACGCGACGCGGTTTCCGGCTTTTCCAGCCAGATCGGTTTCAGCGCACCAGCGAAATCCGCAGGAGACAAGTTGGATACCTGGATGCTGCCGATCGAGGGAAACACGTATTGCTCCAGCGTGTTGATCCACTGGTTGGAGTGTTTTTCATTTCGAAATCCCGCCTTTAGGTCCTCATGAACCTTACGCGCCGCCTCGGCAAAGGTCGGCAATGCCATTTTAAGCCGCTCGCTATCCAGCAGCCTCTGCCGTTCATCGAGCGGATCCTTGTCGTTCTCCAACAGCCGCCGCGCCCGAAGGCCTTTTTCGCGGGCTTCCTTCGGCAGGACGGCCGGATAGCTTCCAAGACCCATATCCCGGCGCTTGCCGGTTTCAGGTGATACAAACCGGAACACCCACTTTGCCTTGCCGACTGACTTTCCGGGAAAGAGATAGAGCCCTTGAACAGTCCCATCGGAGACCGGCTTGTCGCCAGGCTTGATCTTCCTAGCCTTGGCACCCGTGAGCATCGTCTTGTCCCCCAACGCGTCCTGGCCAAATCAATTCAGACCATCATCCAGACCATCATGAGACGTGATATTTGCTGCCCCATTATGATAGAGATAGATACAAGTTGCAGATGCAGTAGGTCAATTAGTTGTTTTTTTGTAAGGTGATAATCATATCATATTAGACCCAATGATCGAGATTGAAATCTATTTCTTGGCGGACTCTCTGTCCGCCATTTTTTCTTCCGGTTTAGCATACGATTGATGCGAACAAGACGATCAGTGTCGTCTCTTCCGGCATTCGTGTGATCGGTGCTTCCGCTTTTTCTTTCAAAGCGACCGCGCCCTCACCTCATATTTTCGATGAACCAATCCGTGCCATCACCCGCTCGCGGCGCGAACGTCCTGACGGACTGATCTTGCGTCCTCCGATGCAGCCTCCTCCCAACAGAACAGCCCCGAATTTGGTCTTGAAAAGTTTACTCCAACTCCAGTTTCTGCTCGTAAGAACGAACGGTGTTTTTTGGGAAGTCAACGAGACCCGTCCTAAGAAATCCTGTCGTACAAAACAGCTTCCGGATCCTCCAAGGCCATTGGTGCTTCTGCCGCACCGAAATCACGTCGTTCCCCTCAACGGTGAAAGCGTCGCAACATGACGGGTTGGCTCGCACATGGTTTCCGTTTCAGGGCCTGCGGATTCGCAACTCCAATCCCGAAGACAAGTTTAACATTAGATTAACATAGTATATTTGATATGCTTCTTCCCCATTTTTCCTTTTTTTGGAAATCACATTAAATAAAATTCAAAACCACCCTATAGAAACAGATAACAAAAATTTGTGTTTTCTAACACAAGCGCTAGTGCCCCTTCCTATAAACTATTACATTGAAGTCACTGATTTGTGTGAAAGGTTATTTGTGACCGACGTGTTATAACGTGTGCCAAGCATTTTGCGCGTTTCGGCAGGATCGTGGCACGACACTTAAGGTAAGGACAGTCAAGTGTGCATGCTCTGCCGCGCCACCGGACGCACCAAAGAGTTCCCTGTTGTCGCAGGTTTCACCTGCAGTGAGGCGAGCAGTTCCAGCGCGTCCGCCACATATGCCTCAACGCCTGTCTACAGCAATGACCAGATCGCCTACCAGCTGACCAATGGCTTTTGGGGCGGATCGGACCGGTCGTTCAACGTCGGCGTTGGCGGTTCGATCTCCGTCAACATCACGGCGCTGACATCGGCCGGACAAAATCTTGCGCTGCAAGCCCTGGAACTGTGGACCGACACGACTGGTCTGTCCTTCAGCTTCACCTCCGGCAGCGCGCAAATCACATTTGACGATTCAGACGCATGGAGCGCCTGGAACTGGTCGTCAACCGGCGACGGCACCATTTATTCCAGCAACGTCAATGTCGGCTCCAGCTGGATCGGCTATTACGGCACCGGCATCAACACCTATTCGCTGCAGACTTACGTTCACGAGGTAGGCCACGCCCTCGGCCTCGGTCACGCGGGCAACTACAACGGTTCCGCGACCTATGGCGTCGACAATCACTATGCCAACGATTCCTGGCAAGCGTCGGTGATGTCCTATTTCAGCCAGTCGGAAAACACCTACATCAACGCCAGCTACGTTTACGCCGTCACGCCGATGGTCGCCGACATCATCGCCATTCGCAATCTCTACGGCACAACGGGCAACACCCGCACCGGCAACACCACCTATGGCGACGGCGCCAATTCCGGCGACATCATGCAGACCATCAGCAGCATGAACAGCTACATCAGCTACACGATCGTGGATGATGGCGGCACGGATACGCTCAACTTCAGCTCCTACAGCGGCAGTCAGCGGATTGATCTCAGGGCGGAAACGGCCTCTAACGTGCGAGGGTATACCGGCAATCTTATCATTTCGCGCGGCACCGAAATCGAAAACGCACTGGGAGGTGCCGGCAATGACCACATTGTAGGCAATGGTGCCGACAATGAACTCCATGGAAACAACGGCAACGACACCTTGCTCGGCCGTGGCGGCAAGGACCGTCTATTCGGCGGTCATGGACACGACACATTGCGGGGCGGTGACGGTAACGACATTTTGTATGGCGGCACCGGAAAGGACCTTCTGGATGGATCCGGTGGTCGTGACTGGGCTTATTACATCAACTCAAACTCGGGTGTCCGTGTAGATCTATCAGGCAAGAATGCTGGTGATGGGGGAGATGCCGAGGGAGACACTCTTCGAGATGTCGAAAGGGTTCTCGGCTCAGACCACAACGACCGGCTCTTCGGAAGCAATGCGGACAATCAACTGAGAGGAGCTGACGGAAAGGATCGCCTGTACGGGTTCGCCGGAAATGATATTCTGCGCGGTGAAGACGGCAAGGATATATTGAGAGGAGACGCTGGCGCTGATGTTCTTGACGGCGGCGCAAGTTTCGATTGGGCATATTACGACAATTCTAATACATCTGTCAGAATCGATCTCTCGGACGGCAAGTCTGAAACGGGAGGCCATGCACAGGGCGACACTCTCATCAGCATTGAGCGCCTCTTGGGTTCAAGATACAGCGACCGCTTGTATGGTGACAATGTTGACAACGAACTTCTCGGCGGCAAAGGAAACGACATTCTCAGAGGCGGCGGTGGCGCTGACAAGCTTGACGGCGGTTCCGGCAACGACTGGGCTTACTACAGCACCTCCTCGGCAGGAATACATGTCAACATCTCAAATGGCGGTGTGGAATCAGGTGGCGATGCAGAAGGCGACATCTTAATCGGCATCGAGCGCATTCTCGGCTCGAACTACAACGACAAGATACTGGGCAACGACGCGAACAATGAGATAAGGGGTGGTTCAGGCAATGATCAACTCTATGGCCTCAACGGGAATGATACGCTGCGCGGCGAGGCCGGTGCAGACAGACTTCGTGGAGACGCTGGATCCGACAAGCTAGACGGGGGCGCAGGCACAGATTGGGCGTATTACGATATCTCAAACGCTGGCGTGCAAGTGAACCTGGGCGACTCGAAGTCTGAAACAGGCGGGCATGCGCAGGGCGACACGCTGATCAATATTGAAAACCTAGCCGGATCGGATCACAACGACAGGCTTTTCGGCACAAGTGGCAACAATGAGATCCACGGTCGCGCCGGGAAAGACCGGCTGTACGGCGGAAAAGGCCAAGACACATTGCTAGGTGGCGATGGCAAGGACCTTCTTAGAGGGGATGCCGGAGCCGATGTGCTGGACGGCGGCTCAGACTACGATTGGGCGTACTATGACAACTCAGACGCCGCCGTTCAGATCGACCTTTCGGACGTCAACACAGAGACTGGAGGACATGCACAAGGTGATCGACTGATCAGCGTTGAACGCCTGCTCGGTTCAAAATTTAACGACACGCTGGTAGGCGATGGGGGGAAAACCAATTTCTGGGAATGGCGGGAAATGATACTCTAGATGGCGGTTTGGGAGACGACGTGTTGACTGGAGGCGACGGGCAGGACGTGTTCTTGTTCCGCGACAACAGCGACACTGATATCATCACGGACTTTGAAGACGGTCGCGACACGATCGCAATCGACTTTGGGACGATTGCGTTCAGTGACTTGAACATTTTCGAGAGGAATACGGAAACAGTCGTCGCCTACGACAGCAAAGAGATCATTCTAGAAAACTTTAATTACGCACTTCTTTCCGAGAACGACTTCCTCTTTCTTTAGGTCTTTTACTGAAAATGTAGGAATTCTCGCCATACAATTTCTCTACCGGCTTTGCGCTAGCACCTTCAGAGCCGAAAGCTTTACCTAGATCATAGAGACAATCTCGGCTGGAACTACTTCTACAGGCGGATCGGGCGAAGGTCGTGGGACTTAGCGACAAGAAAGCCAGTCACATGGTCACGCTCAACCCTTCGCAAGCTTGGCTAAAGTAGATCGACAATTCTGGTTAGCGTCCTGTGGACGCCCACTCCGTCGACCCACTTTTGTCCCCCCACAAAAAAGAAGTCTGCCCCTTCTTCACCAGACATGGAACAAGGTGGGCTAATTCAACCAAACAATGTGCAGAAACGGCACGCGAATTACTTTCCCTACATTTGTTGCACCTCGCCTATGTCTGGCTGTGACTAAAGTAATTTTCTTACATGAAAGGACTATCTGGGCGTTTGCGCCTATCGGTCAACTTTTAGTTTTTTCTTTGCAGCCTACTTCCCCTTCGCGGCAGAGAAGCGCGCAACGGCCGGACTGGGTAACATGTAAGGTTTTTCCAGAAGCGGACAAAAGCGCTGACTACCCAAAAATCCCGCGCAAAAGACGACCCAACATCGTCGTTTTCTCTGGAGGAAGGGGTTGATCGCCAGCTTTCTGCTGCTCTTCGAGAACTTGTTCGTTTGCCTGGAGTATGCTGTCCAGAAGTTTTTGCGGCGTAGCATTGCAAATTTCGACACGAGACAATGGCTGAGCACCTTGAAACGCACGTGGCAGGTCCTGCCGCACCGCCATCACAAACCCATCGAAGGAACTGGTTTCACAGTCGTAATCAGTGGACAGGTCGATCCTGTATCCATGGCTCTTCAACTTTTCCTGCACCCCCAAGTGAAGTTCCTGAGAGTGCGTTGAAACGAAAAGATAATCCACCTTCATAGCCTTGAGGCTTTCTTCCGCTCCCTCAAGCATTTCGATTTCAAAGCCTTGAATATCGCACCTCAGGAACTCCAAATGATCGATGCAAGCCTTTCGAAAGAACGCATCCAACTCAAATTTACCGTGTCCAACAGACGCCTTGATAAAAGTTCCCCTATAGTTGTTTCTCTTGAAGTTGGCTCGTCCCGAGCGCATGTTTCTGGTGTCGGGTTCAACCATCCATACAGACGCCCCAGGCCGTTCTTTTTTCATCCACATGGAATAATGCGCCCAACTCGAACCCAACTCCAGCATTCGGGGGCGATCGGGGAGTTGTGAAAGAAGCTGCAGGAACGCGTACTCTACAAGAGGCTCGTGAACTCCTCTGTTGATGACCAATATATCCGAAAAGTCACCATGAAATGCTTCATCTCCACTCACCGGAACTTTATGGCCATTGTGTAACGTTACAATGCCTTTCCTGACGATACCCGCTTCCGGATGCCTGGGAATAAGAATATTTATTGGATCAGAAACTACTTCACGAAACCGATCTCGATTCTTACTCGCCTTCGGCGGGAAATAGAGTTCTTCACTATGCATCGTATCTCTTTGCATTTTGACCGACGATTTTCAGATACAACGATACCTACACCGTAGCACCAATGTTAGGAAGCTTTTTGATGTTTTTCAGAGGCAGGATCCGGCATCACGCCTGACACAGGTTAGCTTACAGCACTGTCTCGATTTTTAGCAACACCAAAAGAAAAGTTTCTCTTTCATCTTTTACTTCGCAATAATTCTGAAGAACTGGCAAGCATGTGACCGTTGCGCCGAACAAAGACACTTCAAAGATGACTACGAAACGGGTCGGCGACTTCAACTCGCCGGTCCTTGCCTGTGTTTCAAACATTAACCAAACAGCACCAACTATATACCACACGTCTTGGGGATGTGCTTCACACAGACTGTCCAGTGGTCAGATCTAGGTGTTTACTTGGAAAACGCCATTCTCGAAACTGCCAGGCATGTCACCGCGGCCCATTCGTGAGGTTACTATGCCTCATCTTCAAAAGAGTAAGGGCGGTAGATCATTGTCGCTACCATTCGTTCATGGTTCTCCTTCTGAGGATATCCACGATGAGCACCATGTTGACAAGAAATAATGATGTCCCCTGCCTTACCTGCAAACGCGAAGGCTTTCTTTGGATCGACATATAAGGTGTCCCCTTTCTTTTTGGGAACAAACTTTGCTCGATAACTACGACGACGCTCTTCTTCATTCCCGTGACTTCCAAGCACGTAGCAATACGGGCCATCGTCTACGGATTCCACATCCGTAAGGTACATAAACACCTTGATTATGGGCGTCGACGAATCGTAGTGGAACCCACGCGTTTCCTGAATACTCTTGTTAACATAGATATTCAGGTTTGTTGGGCGCTGGTCCGGGAACACCCTATTGATGGCTGCTTTGATACTGTCTCCCCCCAAAACGTGTCGCAATTGCAGCGCTTCCGGCACAAGCCTTTCAATATTAAAGATGTCAATCAATCCGTTGTCCTTCTCACCCCGGAAATGAATAACTGGCTTGGGCTGCAAAGCCTTGCCCTTGTTTCCACCTTCAATCTGACTGGTACCGTCGAAAATCGCATTTTCGGTTTCAGTGAATTTACCACGAACTGCAATGTCTTTGTTGTCGTCAATGAACCGATCAATTTTAAGATTTACACTTCTAACGACATGCGGATCTGCGAGCCCCCTTACGACGCAAACCCCATGATCCTCGATCAAATTCGCAATTTTGATCTTGTTTTCCTCACTCAGGTCGTCGCCCGACACTTCAACCAAGAGTTCTTCCGAGGGCGGAACAGCCGCCATCTTATACAGCAGCAGCTCATCAATGTCCCCATAGGTGCTATCCAGATGGTCTTCCACTTGAGAACTTCTACGATGTAGGCTCCGCATTTGCTTCAGGATTTCTTCGATAGGCTGCTCATCAATCCCGTCAGCCTTTTCTTTCTGAGCGCCAATTATTTACTTCGCATACGCCTTGATCCCGGAAACTGATTTTTTGCCACTCGTGTCGCTGTGCTTAGATTTCAGAGCCTTAACGGCATTTCTGATCGTTTCAATCTGCTCTGTGAGATTACCCATCTTCGAAAATACCTTCTATATCCCAATCACCTGGCTGACGTCACAGGTGAAATGCGCAAGCAATCTAATGCCAAATTGGCGGGAGGCTATACCCACATAGACTTATGTCGTTCAACGGAAAACTGGCGATTTGCGCGAACAGTTACCCGAATCTTACAAGTCAGCTTTCACAGCGCCGAAAAGTTTTTCTCCGGCAAACCTCCATTCACAACCTGACTTGGGCTGCCCCCACGAGCAGTCGCGCCTCTTTGCGGATCGCAGGCTCTTCAACACGGCAGCTGGCTAAGCGCCCTGCTCCTTCCTGGGCCCCTCTTCTCTTATCAAGAAATGTTCGTCGAAGACCTGCATGATAGAATTTACCGCCTCTTTGGTAATGTGGCGATTGTCATCTTCCCACGGGTCTTCCAAGTACTGGGTAACAAGTTCATAAGAAGGAAAATAGAAAAGGTTTTCATCCACAGACTTGAGTGAAATGAACTCATCCAACGCCGCCCGCAATTTGGCCTTCGACACGCTGTTGGCTGCAACGATCGAGCGGTTGCTATAAGTTCCTAAAAGTGGGATTGGAGAGAGCGTCATGATGATAGAAGCGTCTGGTCTCACCTCGCGAATACATTTGTAAATCGCCTCTATATTCTCCAGGTTTTCGGAGAAAGACACCGACTTGTTGATGTATCGTTCTGGATCAAGTTTTTTGTGTGGGATAAACTTCCACAAATAGGTATTTTCTTCACGATCAAACCAAGCCTCGGTCAACCCGAAAGTAATAATATACACGTCAGATTGCGTGACCAGCGCCTTGATGTCTTCAAGTTCATGATAGGTTTTAGCTTTCTCTTCCGCTCCTCCGACAAAGATGCGACCGATCTCCTTGTTCTCAAAGGCCCACTCAAATTGCATGCGAAGTGCAGGAGTGTGGACCATGATTTCATCAATTCGGATAAAATCCGAATCCGCGTGTTTCCAAGTGTGCGCATTCACATTGAAGCCGTGCCCATGAAGATATTTGGAAACATTTCCAGCAAAGCAGGACCCAAATGCTGTAATCTTATGTTCTTTTTTAATAAAAGGTTTTTTTGGAACAAAGCCGTGTAGATAAAAATTTTCAACAGCTTCTTTGGAATAAAGTTTGTTCTTATTTGGCCAACGGCGAATTCCGCTAAAACCGTGTTTTTCCAAAACTGAAAGTTTAACAGATCCACTCGCCATTTTCTTACCCTGCGTAAATTCTCATCAAAATGATGCTGCCCGAAAATATTGCATCAGCCTTTTCGTGTCGAATGATTATCACCCGTTTCCGAGAATTTTTTGCCATGCTTGCCTCAATTCTGGCACCTGCTTGGCGGTTGTCGCTGGAATTTGCGGCAAAGTGAGCATAACTATGCAATACTGTTTTCTAATTGTATGAAATCGGCACCTTTTTCCTTAACGAGATCAGAGAACACTACCGGAAAATCTGACATTTTTTTTTCACACCACAGCTGGTCTTCTTCGCTCATTTCTTCTTTGTAGGTTCCAGATTTTGCTTTTCGAACCTTGAGTGCATTCAATCCGCTTCCTAATACTCTCATTTGCGCAATCTTTCCCTGGCGCTCTCCCTGTCGCATGGTCTCGGCGCTTGAGACATCAGCAATCTTAGATACCTGCTCCTGGGAAAGTTTCACACCAAGAAAGTTTGCTACATGCTCAATTCCGGTCGCAGGAGACCGAAGCAAACCTTCATAACTCATCAAGAGCATCGAACGTGGCGTTCTCAAATTGGCATCCCAAATAGCATAGAAGCGCATCATCCGATCCCATCCATACTCCGGAGATCTGATGAACTCGGACAGAGTCAGACCAACTGGGCGCGTCGTTCTGCTTGAAAGCTGATGATAAAGAGAGACGATTGTGTCCCTTGGATCTCGCACCACAAATATTACGCGACCATTTGTGTATCGCTTGCGTTCGCTGTGAAGATCCAAGTAATTCCAATCATGTTCGATTCCATTTTCAGCACGCAGGCTCGCGCCGTCATGACTGGCTTTGACCAGGATTGGAGACGGGAGGCTTTTACCCAACTGCGTGATACGGATCGTTTCTTGCGGCAATGGCTGCCCCCCTTCACAGCAAGAATTTGCGCAATTATATAGCGCAACCAAGTGTAGCCGCTCTTGGGATGAGAAATTAGATAAAAGATTTCTGGAGAGGTCTGACCACTAATTCCATCAGCAACCTGATACCAAGATCTTGCCTTCTCTACGTCACCAATACCAGCCAAAGCACGCGCTTTCAACATCGCCCACTTGGCCGTGGACTTCCGCTTTTCATCAGCTGTTTCTAATCTTTCTATCATCTCTCGATAGCGACCATGCTGCGCTAGCATTTCTATCGAGATTTCCAACTCAGACCAGTTATATTTTGGATAGGAATTAGAAATCGCTTTGGTTAGCCACAATTGAGATTCAGTGACTTCCGATTGGCTGAAATGAAACTTTGACGCCATCAGGGGAAAGATTGCATCCCGAGGATATTTTTCGACATATGCCAAACATCTTTCAATCCCTTCCTTAAAAAGAAATAGATTATCCAAGACTTCCAAATGAATCTTCGAAATTCGTTTCGTATCAATATTACTATTTGCGTCTATGAGTTCCCTACACTCTTCAATCGCGCCTTTTTGGAGCAGACCCTTTAATCTTTCTTCAAGCTCTTTTTCGTTCATAGGTCGGCACCTTCTGTTGCTTCTTTTACTGACAGTGACTGTAATAAGGTCAAGCGGTGTGGCCTTCGCTTCCTTTTTTAGCTTACCCTATTTTCTCGCAAGCCTTTTTGGAGACCCCTGCAAGGAAGTTGATGAGTTCCAACTGCCATCTTGAGGATGGCACTATATTTCAAGTGGCTCAGCGGCAAGACACCCACTCGACCTCTGCCCATTTGACGACGTGCCTCTACTCGACTTCTCCTCCGGACCTGAAGCACCAAGGTGTCGCTCTTTGCCCGGCTGTGCTTTGCATGAGGGTCAAAGGCCCACATGCTTAGAGAGATACTATCTTCTAAGCACGATCAAAATCGCTACTGGACTGCCGCTAATGTTGAGGCTCAAACGCGGCAATTGCAACGATGCTTTCATTGCATAGATCGAACTGAGCGTCTGGCTTGTGTCCAATCAGTCGCCGCAGAGAGTGTGCCGGACCAAATGACGAAATACGAACATGGTCGAATCCCGCCAGTGAGAGAACCCGGAAAAGCGCTTCGGGAGAAAAGAAACTCACAGCTGGCGAGAGACTCATTTTCCGAGCGTTCAAACGTAAAAGAGAAGCATTTCTCACCTCAACATACAGGGTTCCCCCTTCTTCCAGAAGATCTTTTGCTTGCCTGAGAAGCTTTGGAAGCTCATCACTCGGAATGTACTCCAGACAATGGTTAAGTATAATCTTCTTATACCGCCTATTTTTGTCACGTGGCGTGATTACCGGCGTTATAACGTTTGTGTCAGGGTCTTGCTCCTCCTCAACACTTGATTTGAAAGGAGACCATTCATTCCAGTCCGTTAAAACAAAATTATTTGTAATCAACGGAATAAGAGGGTTGCCGAGGTAAAGAATTTCACCCTTCTCGCAGCTCCCCAGTCGGCTCACCTCCGCGGACACAGCGTCTTCCCCGGCAGCTATGTTTGCTGCGGCACAGATCAATCCATTCAACGCGCTGAACGGGATATTGCTTCCTTTCAGGTACTTTCCAGACAAGAAGTCAGCATATCCATATGGCCGCACCGCAACCTTTGAGAACCCACAATCGTGGCACCCCTCTACGCTGAAATTTAGAGTATAAAGATCGGCACGCGATGGATATTCAAATATTGACCTATTTGTACTCTTACAGCACGGACAAGAACTTCTTCTTACTTGATAAAGTGGTCTAGACTTAAACTCTTCGTTGATACGGTTGCTGATTTCTTCCGGGACGTCTTTTTCGACAAGTGTCTGTGTCACAGACCCTATGCCGAATTTCTTGAGATCTTTCCCATGCATAAGTGGTGTCAAAACCATCTTCAGTCTCGCCAACGTGCCGCTGTCAAGCCTGATCCGCATACATGTTTCCATAATATCCTTGAATTCCAAGGATCTCAGACGCCTGTCATCGTGTTCATCTTCGAGAAGGATAAACTTGTAGTTTAAGAAAAGCGCCTTGTATATCGCGCCAAATTCGTAAACAGTTCCAAATCGAATATCAATGTGATTGACGCTCAAATAAAAAATATCCAACCATTGCTCAGCAACTTTGCGAAAGCTTGGATTTTCGGCAACCCAATACAAATAGGAAAGCAAACAATTGGCCAACGCAATATTGTAGGAACAAATTGGTTCTACGGCAATGATACCAACATTGTCCGTAATCTTGTTCAACCCGACTTCTGCTATTTCTAGCTTTCCCAACATGAGCGCGAGCTGCGAATAAGCCAAGTGTACCGATGGAAACCATCTGGCTTCCTCAGCAATTTCACAATTTAGGTTATTTGCGAAAATCTTCAGTATTTCGGTAAGTTTATCAAATGTTTCCCCGCCAATACGTTCGGGTTGTTCCGTGTACCGGTAACAAATAGAACAGAATGAAAAAGCCTGTGCCGCAATTTGCCCTTCGTTTTGGCCTCGAAGAAAGGCTTGCCAAGCCGCAACAAGTTGAAAATCCCTGCCAAATTTTAGCCCTTTGCGCCGACGGATAGAGTCGTTTACCCCCTCCAGTCCATTCGGAAATAAGGTCTCGCCGAGGTCTTCCCTCTTGTTTCCGCAAACGAGCGCCAGGCGTTCATTGAATACTACGAGATTTTCTACAATCGTCCCTGTAAAATCGATTTCCACGTCCTTGAAGACAATCTTTCCGACGTCGATTTGCTCCACCGTGAGCGGGAGAATTCCTTGCGATGTGTCTAGTATCCAGCCTTCATGCTCTGCGGTAACATTCGGGTCTCCCGGGTAGATGACCAAGCGAACACGATCGTCCCAGATCGCCTCTAAATCAAAGACGCATTCATTCTTCGGAACATCAGTTGTTTTCACGTGCATTCCATATTGACTGGGCGAGTTCAAACTGCGTCTGCGTGTCAACGTCGAGCGACGCGATACCTGACAACTCTATTATATTTGGTCGCGAACCAATTCTGTTTTTTCGGTTCCTGTAGATATCCACGGGTGCAACGAATGCACCACTGTCAATTTCCCAAAGGACTTGAAGCGTCTGGGTTCTTGGCCATGCAACAACAGAGGGATCATAGTTCTGCGGCCCTTCTTCGTTCCAAAGAAACGTTTGCAAGCGCTTGGCTGTCATTGCTGAATCATATTTGCCGGACGCAATGCCTGTTTGGTACCGATCAATAACTTCCGCGTACCCTTCTGGCCCCAAGAAAGGTGAGGTAACATGGGTCCACAGGATGTGATCACCAGTCAATACGGTTGCGGCGTAGGAAATGACTTCGTCCGTTGTGGTGTTGTTGCCACAGAACTCATCGGGTCTGTTATCCAGGACAATTTTGCTGTTCGGCATGTCAATATATCGACGAGCAATCTGCTCTACAGCCTCGTCATTGGTTGAAAGCAAAACAGAATTAATACCGTCGGTGCTTTGGAGTTGTTCGAGTTTGATGTCCAGTAGACTGCGCCCATCGCTCGCGAACTGTCTCGTGTTTTTATCAGGCACCCTCAAGCTGCCTTTACGGCAGGGCAGAAAGACTTGTATACCAGTCATAGATCCATCACTCTTCAGTAGCGGTCCAAAAGTTCTTCAATACTTCGAATAATTTCGCAGCTCCCCCCCAATTTCTCGACCGATTCTGGTTGGTCTGAGTAAGTTGGCATAAGCACACAACGAACACCAACTTCTGCGGCTGCTTCGAAGTCCTTAGTTGAATCACCTACGAATACGAAATTCTGCGGACGATCTCCCACAATCAATTTCAAACACTCGGCCTTGGGCCTAGGAGATCCAAGGATCTTTTTGAAAGCTGTGGCTATTCCACGATCTTTGAAAACCCTATTGAGTTCCTGCTCGTCGCTTCCGGAAGCTACGAATAGGTCATGTTTCGCTGACAGTTTCTCAATCGTTTCCAACGCCCCTTTTGTAAATGGCGCGGCCTGGTAAGCTTTATAGCAAAGTTCCGAATAGTCGCCTATCAACTGGTTGACCAAATCATCATCTATGGGAGACCCGATGATATCAGAAAAGAAATATCTAAATTTAACATATCTAGAAATACCACCATTTGACTTGTGGTATTCCAAAAATCTCTCAACTTGATCCGAAGAATAGTCCGATAGCGTTTGAGAAAAAATATCATTTTTCATTCTATTGCTATCAAAAATCACGCCGTCGCAATCGAATATGACGCCCATCTCGTTGTGTTCCCGCATTCCAGTTGTTGACCAACATCAATCAGCTTTGGTGGCCAAACGCGCATACAAGGGATCAATCCTTAGGTCATAGCGTGTCGGCAGTAGGCTGCTAATCGATATGCCTTGTAGCTCCTTTTCTGCCGCTTTTAAGACCATTTGGGTCTCGTCAGACAACCAAGAAGCGTCTGTATGATCAGAGTAACCATCAAATCCGACGAGAAATACTTCTTCCGCGCACAGGTCCCGGGCAGCGGCAAGAGCAAGTGCCAGGGGATTTATAGACGACAGAGCCTCCTTGCCAGTTCGGCCACCGGTCACATCGCTGGAAAAGAGTTTGCCCGAACGCGACACCTCGTCCGGCACCCCCGTATACGCGCTGGTGTCAATGACAAAGCCGGATATTTTCTCGATCCACGTCCTGCTGGAGAGCGTAATCTTGTTGAACTCGTCTCCGACAAGGCACAGATATTGTTGTGGAGCTGTTTGCAGATAGAAAGCTAGATGTTTACCGCTCGAGTGTATCAGAAAGGCATCATTTTTTTCGCAGAATTCGGCTACTCCAGCCGTGTGTTCAAGAGCCGTTGCCCCCCCCCAACAACGACGACCTTCTTGTCGTGCAATTTCGGCAACGCATCTCGAAGCGGTTTAGCAACGTTTCCTGACTTCTTTTGCTGCTGCACATCCTCATCTTTTCCGAGCGTTGTGAGAGCCCTTACAATAGCAGGCATATCGAAACGCTTTTTCGACATCCACTCCATGACCGGAGCTTGAGGCAGTCCGTTTAGCCCCGCAATTATATAAGGTATCTGAGCACCCCACTTGTGCACCATCTTCATTTCTGAAAAATGATCCAAAGCCGGCGCGGCGGCAAAGAAGTCTGGTACATTGCCGAGATTGCTTTCCAGGTAGCTCGCGATCAGTTCAGTTCGCAAGTTGCCGGCACCCCGGCCCATTCCCTGCAACGTCCCATCGACAACATCAGCCCCTGCGTCCAATGCCGCAAGCGCATTTGCAAAGGCGAGCGTCAGATTATCGTGCCCGTGAAACCCTACAGGAACGTCCAATATGTGCTTTGCCAGCGATACAGCCTGGGCGACCTCTGTAGGATAACAGGCCCCGTAGGAGTCTACCAAGGAAACGATATCGCAAACACCCTTATTATTTTGTATTTCTTCGAGTACATTTGTCTTGTCATAGTCACTCGAGAGATACATCAGGTTTAACCCGACCTCGAAGCCTAACCGCTTTATCGAATACGCGAGTTCAAGAGCAACGTTCAGCTTTCGCGGGTCTGCAGCAAGCCGCACAAAATCAATCAGTCCCTGACACTCTTGAAGCAGTTTTGCACTGTGTTCAGGCGGGCAGTTCTTAACATCTAGCATGACGCCGAGTTTGGTATCTGCAGGCAGTTTTTCTCTCGCGCTCTCTATATAGCTGAGCGGCAAGTAGTAATACGCACCTTTGTATTTTCCATATTCGGGTAATGCCCGGTAACCCAATTCAATGTAAGAAACCGGCAGACAGGAGACAGCCTCGAGATATCGATCTACGCATTCCTGACTGAAATCCCAGTTTGTATAATAGCCGCCATCTCTCAAGGTGCAGTCGAGAATCTGCCAGTCGCTTCTTGAAATCACCGTTTATTTCTCCGCAAGTCTCAAGCCACCGGATTGTCAGACATGGTAACCGAGGGCAGCCTCTTCCCGACTCGCGGGTTATAGGATTTCGATGTCGAATTCGCAACCCATGGCCTTGATCTATAGGAACGGACCTGAGACCCGATTTCCATCCACTTTGGCACAGAGTCCGCTGGTCGATTGGAGTGCTACCCTCTTCGCGGCGGCTCTCCACCACTGGAGTGCTTTCCGATCAGATTGAACCATTTGATGGCTCCAAACGGTTCATTAGGCAAGGCGTGGCGCGAAGCCCGATGCGGCGCTACGGGAGCGGTGCAACAGCGAGACCTGTTCTGAGAAATGGTCCAGCGAACCATTTAGAGAGGCAAACGATGAGCTATTTTGAGCCAATAGAGCGTTTGATGAGACTATGCGGTTCAATCGGCAAGGCGCGTTGCGAAGTGCGATGCGGTGTATCGTGCACGCGGCGCAACGCTGCCGGGGGGCCGGATAGTCTCCCCGGCAACAGCACAGATGCGTTTGATAATCACTTGAGAATGGGCCGGACGGTTTGGCACGCTAACGTCGTTGGCCCACCCTTGTGATGGGAAACACCACCACGGGTACCGGCCTCGCCAGCGAGCCAAACCGTGCTTGTCAAATCGTTCAATACAATCGGCAAACGCTCTAACGCTCCTACATTTCGCGCTCCATGATGCACGCCTTCTGCGCATCCGAAAAGATGTATCAGCACTATGCAATAAAGGTGTTTGAATAGCCCCGCACTTTCTAGACGCCTTCAGAGTTCAGTTTCTGCTGCCGTTCGAACTCGACGGGTGACAGCATCCCGCTTCTGACGTGTTTGCGCTTTGGGTTGTAGAACATCTCGATGTAGTCGAACACATCCCGCCTCGCGTCTTCGCGTGTATTTTAGGTTCGTCGCCGCACTCTTTCCCGTTTGAGCAGGTTGAAAAAGCTTTCGGCAACAGCGTTATCGTGGCAGCTTCCACGCCGGCTCATGGAGTGCTCCAGATTGTGAGCGCGAAGGAATGATGCCCAGTCCATGCTTGTGAACTACGATCCCTGATCCGAATGGATCAGAACTGCGTTCTTTGGCTTCCTCCTCCATACGGCCATGAGTAACGCCTGCAACACGACATCCGTGCTTTGTCGGCTCTGCATCGACCATCCAACAACGCGGCGGGAAAAGAGGTCGATTACGACGGCAAGGTAGGCAAAGCCTTCCAGTGTCCTGATGTAGGTGATGTCTGTCACCCAGACCCTGTCGGGCACCTCCACATTGAACTGCCGGTCGAGGCTATTGTCGAAAACCATGGCAGGTCTTCCGCCATAGTTGCCCGGTCTCCGCCTGTATCCGATCTGAGCCTTGATCCCGGCCAGTCTGGCCAGTCCTGCGGCACGGTTCAGGCAGCTCGTCTCTCCCTGATCAAGCAGATCATCATGAAGCTTGCGATATTCATAGACCTTGCCGCTCTCCTTCCACGCCTTGCTCAGCAGTTCGGTCTGGCGGATGTCTTCCCGGGCCCGTTTGCTCAGCGGAGCCTTCAGCCAGGCATAAAAGCCGCTTGGATGGATGCGCAGGCAGCGGCACATCGCCCGTACCGAAAACACGGAGCGATACTCAGCGATGAAGGCGTACCTCACTTTGCATCCTTGGCGAAGTACGCGGTTGCCTTTTTTAGAATGTCACGCTCCTCGGTGACGCGAGCCAGTTCCTGCTTAAGCCGCCGGATCTCCGCGGCTTGATCGCCTTCCCCTGGATCGGGCGACTTGGAGAACTTCTTCTTCCAGGCATAGAGCGAGTGTGTGCTCACGCCCAAGCGCGTCGAAACCTCCGCAACCGGATAGCCACGCTCGGTGATTTGCGCCACCGCGTCCCGTTTGAAATCGTCACTAAAATTGCTCGTGCCCATCATGGCCTCCTTGCCTCAAAATTAGGGAAGAAGGCGTCTACAAATCTAGGGTCTATTCAGTTTACAAACCCAGGAGCGGTTCAAACTTTGAGCTTGACCAAATTAAACTTTGATCAGATTTAAACTAGCGCGTCCCGCTGTTAGCAATATACCGTGGGAGGTTTATGCTCGGAAGCTGGCGTTATTCCAGAATTGGCAAACCTTCTATTTTCTTTTGATATATAAAGCGTCATGCCCGTTGTGCGCGAAAAGCACGTATCTATCTGTTAGAAATTTGTGTAGCTCTGTATTCAAATGATTTTCGGCGTTCATTCTTGATTCCAGACATATGCAACCGATATCGTATTTGTTCAGATCAACACCTTGAAGAACCCTTAGTTCGTGCCCTTCAGTATCAATTGACAAAAAATCGATTGTCTCCGGAACGTTGTGTTCGACAAATATCGTCTGGAGCGAACTAACGGGGACGAACTCCGTCGAAACTAGTTTGCTTTTCTGCCCTAAATTCTCCTCTAGTCCATTCCATTGGCTATTTGAGTATCGATAGTATTTTTGGGTTGACGGTGCATTGGAAACGGCACTACACAAAAATTTATCTTCTCCGCGATACCTCTTGTACAAGCCCTCCAAATCCGGATTAGGATCGATATTTAGAACTCTTGCACCTAACTCGTAGAATAAAAATGTGTTGTTGTTAATAATCGGATGATGGCAACCTACATCGACGCAGTACCATTCGCCAAAATTCGCTCTTTTAAATTTCTTTTTAATCAGCAGATCTTGGCCAAGTTGCGAATAGGTATGCGCGGTTTTTATCATGATTACCCCTTAGCGGTTTTTTACTGCCAACATTTTTGTTAGATTTTGGTCTGGGAGTTGCAAAAAAGACGAGACTCGCATGTAATTGCGTAGATTTTTGTGCGCGATAGAACCTATGTCCGATCACGAATATTATAGTACATCAAGACAACAACTATCCATAGCCCCGTCAGTATGAGAAAAGCTGAAAACGAATAGAGCAGTCGGCTTGGGTATTGCGCAGCCTCTGACAGGGTCGGCCGTATAAACGTTGCAAGATACAAATGTTTGCTATCCGCGTCCTTGCGTGCCTGTTCAAGCCCTGCGAGCGAGGCCGTATAGAGTTGTTGTGCGAACTCTTCTTCTAGCTTGAGTTCCGCGTAATCATTTATGCGATAGGACAGCGACGTGCCCGGTTCGGAGGGTTCTGATCCCCCACCTGTACCTGCGAGGCCGGACCCGATTTTTTTCCGTTCGGAAGCTATCTGCCCTTTCAGCGCATTTATCTCTTCATTCAGGATACGAATACGTGGAGAGTTCGCATCCAGCTGGCTCAACAAAGTTTTCTTTTCCGCCTCTTTCGCCGCAAGCCTCTGGTCTAGCCCTGAAATGATCTCGAACGTCAGCCTCGCGTTGTCAAGTGGACTTAGAACTTGAGCCTCTTCGCGGAAACGTGCCATTTGCTTGCGAATTGCCTTAAGTCGAGCCTCCGATCGAGCGACTGACTCCTCCGCATTTTTCAAACTCTGTCGCCTGTTTGCGGCAGACAGCTGATTGACCAGCAATTCCGAACGTTCAAGGATCGCTTCAGCGACCTTCACGGAATCATCAGGACGAAACGTCCGAACCTCGACATTGATTACCCCTGACGTAGCGTCAAAAGCTACGCTGACCATATTGTTCCAATAGTCGAGCTTATCCTCAATCGGAAGGTCACTGCCCAATCGGAAAAACCAGTCTGCACCTTCCCTGTTGAATATCTCATCAAGACCCAGATCTTCCGGCAACTCCTCAAGGACTGCCTGGCTGGTCAGATAGTCACTAACAATGTAGCTATTCGAAGTCACAGAATCAGAACCGCTGTTCAGTACCATTCCCAGCACTTCGGTTGCAGGCGTCGTTGTGGAACTTCGAACAGCAAATGCCGTTACGCTGTGGTACTGGTCGCTTGCAATGAAGAACATGTAGCCGCCAATAATGGAACTAGGCACCACCACCATCAGGAAGAAGCCGACCGCGATCAAGACATGCCTGAGTTTGGAAACGGCTTTGCCAGCGGTCGCAGGCAAAGCCAGATCAAGAAGTTTTTGCGGATCCAGACCTGACTTCTTGAGTTTGTCCACCAAGTTCTGGTTCTTTCTTGGTGTCGGTCTCAACTCCTTTACACTATCCGCCGAAAGGGCGACAATTTCGCCCTTTTCAGTCCTCGTGCGAAGCTTCTTCGAGCTGTTTTTTTCAGCTGCTGACATGTCAGATGTGACCTTAGTTTCTTGCCGCTTACCGCCGCGCCATATTCTCGTCATGCATCACAATCGCATCATTGATATTCGGAAAATACGTCAAATTTCCATCCTCAAGTACAATCCCCGTCGTACAGAAATCCTTAAGTGACTTTGTGGAATGAGAAACCATGATGATGTCTGACTTTTCCAGCTTTTCGGCAAAAACCTTCTGACACTTCTTTTTGAAATTAGTGTCGCCAACTGCCGTGAGTTCGTCGACAAGATAGTAGTCGAAATCAATGCCCATGCTTACACCGAATGCGAGTCTCGCACGCATGCCTGACGAATAGGTTTTGACTGGCATACTAAAAGCGTTTCCCAACTCCGCAAAGTCCTTGACGTATTCCACCAAATGGTCGGTGTCATGTCCGTAAATTCTCGCGACGAAACGAACATTTTGCTCGCCAGTCAAGGAGCCGTTGAAGCTTCCCTGGAAACCCAACGGAAAAGACACATTCGCGAATCTGAGGATCCTACCGGACGTAGGCTTGATTGTACCCGCAATCATTTTCAGCAATGTCGACTTGCCTGCACCGTTTCGCCCCAGCAGTCCGATGCTTTCTCCCCGCGGAATCGTAAACGACACATCTTTCGCCACGTACCGGTACTCCCCCTTGTGCTTGAAGGACTTTGTAAGGCGGTCCAGACGGATCATTTTGGCTCTCTCAGTTTTCCATCAAAAAGCCACACGAGGCACAAGCCGAACACCACGGAAAAAATTGCCAAGCCTCCCACATAGGATAAGTCAACGTAGCTGGCTTTGTAGTTAGGATAGATGCCTCTTCTAAAAAGACCAACTATGTGAACGAGCGGGTTCCACATAATGAGGTCCCTAAACGGTGGTGGCAGGGTCTCCGGCAGGTAGAAAACACCTGATACGATAAACGCGGGTCTATTAACGACCCCCCAAATTGATTTGTACACGCTGCTGAAGTGGAACCAGACAATGTTCGAAATACCAACGCCGGCGCCCAGCGGCAGAGCGACCGCAGCAGCGAGAAAGATGGGTCCAAGGTCAATGCGCTGGATTGGAACAGTGATATACAAGAACCCGAAGATCACGATGTTAATAACAAACAACGTGGCTGTCTGCAAAATCACGCGTGCGATGATCGTATCGTATGGTCGCACGATCGGGTAATTCAGAAGAGCACGATTTGCTTCCACTGACGAACAAATCTGGTCCGACATTGAGCGGTACAGATAGAACGCCGCGTAACCGGATGCAAAAAAGAGAGTGAAACTGCGTCCAAGTGCAGGGACTCGAGCCAAGGCCGAAAACACTAGCGTCAAGATCGTAATCGTAAGAACCGGGTCCAGAATAGCCCACATGTAGCCGCCGAACTTACTTCCGTACCGCGTGGTCATTTCCCGGATCACGAGCGCGAACGTGATGGAGACCTGCCGTTTCAAGCTTTGTGCTAATGTTCCAGACTGCATTGCTGCTTCATTCCTTCGAGACCATCCACTTTTGGCCCAAGCGTGTATGTCACCGCATATTTAGCGCACGGATCCTAAGCAACCCAAGTTCGGTATTAAGGACAATATGTCCCATAATACGAACATGCTTCTATTGCACATTTCGGTCAGAAATTTGTTTGACAATTTAGAAATAGAAATTCAGTTTTCCGGAATTTTTTCCTTCGTAGACACCTAATAAAATCTTTTTCCCAGACCTGATGTCGGCCTCACCCAAAAATATCTTCTCTGACTTCTGATAAATTGTTTTTCCGATCTTCTTACCAAGAAGCGATATTTTTCTTCTTCGTATATCGTCCTCGAAGAGGGGATACGACAAACCTAGCTTAGAACTTAACAAAAATTCTGAACTATTACTTGGTGCTTCCGCTAGTTGACCCTCCTGGCTTGAGACAACAGGACTACCAAGGCCTGGTTTTCCTAGATTGAAACACCTGATGGAAGCCATATCCAGGAACGGGAAGCTGACCTGATTTCCTCTGAAGGACTTCAAGAAACCGACGTGAACGCACACGAGTTCGGGTGTCTCTTTTGATCCAACAAGCATGAAAGCAGTCTTGTCCGATGGAATCGCGACTTGCCCACTGAATTCACCCTCAAGTCCGCTCGCAGTGACAACCCTCTGGTCACCAGGTTTATACGCGGCAATCGAAAATCCGGCTGAGGGATTTCCATCGTGTGCTGAAGTAAAGGTGGTGGATTTGTGTAGCGTAATCAATTGAAGAGAGCAGTCCACATTCTTGTTGCATTGGAAAAAGACCGTTACAACAGATTCCCGAGTGGCATTCACATCGATCTCAAGAGCCAATTGACCGAACTCGTTCAACGATTTTACGTTACTCTCAACGTCGAATGCTGCAGTTACCTCAACAAAATCGGAACTATTCTTCTTGTTTACTAAACGGAATTTAAACCCGTATCTCTCCTCGGCTCTAATCCTGAACATGTGACAGTGAAGGCCCTTGGCCTTTCGCGAGGAGACGTCACCGATGACAATTCGATGAATTTTCGGCAATTTTGTCTCTGCAATCCTCAGCCACTCACCTTCTTCGCCGACGACCTCAGCGCCACGCAACGTCTTGAATGGCATACGTGGTTCCATTTCCCCCATCGGAACTCGGGCCAGATGCGATGACAAGGTCGGGACTTTGGAATTCAGCCACGTGTGAACACCGTTACAAAATGCAGGAATGGCCTGAACGCATTCATTTTTTCGAATATTGTCAACAATTATGTTTCTGACATGCTGCGACCTGACAGACTTCGTAAAATAGTTATCGCTTGGCACAGCAACAATTACAGTATTCAAAGGTGAAAAAATTCGACTAAGCGTATCAGCCACCGTCGATCCGAATACGAAAACCTTGAACGGTCGGCGTTTATGTTCTTGCACATATTCTTCTAGGCCGTACTTGTAGCTTGAAATCTCGGCTCCCATAATTTTCCTGACAAGTTCTACCTTCTCCTTGTCTTCTCGCCTATGCGGAAAGTAGATAATCTTCTTGCCTTTCGCCCACCCTGCGACGCGAGAACATAGTTCCAAAAATTCATTTTGCTTGGCGATCTGGGCCTCACAATGATTGACGCCGCAGACCCAGACCTCGCCTTCGCGGTATTCAAAATCTTCCGGCGAGAAAGAGGTAAACTGTTCGTTCAGAAGCAGATTGTCCGCCTGAGGGATGGTTTCATTGTAAATCGTGAAATAGGTCAGAGACGCTGGCTCCATAACCCTGAAAGGGTCATGTTCACCAAGCGGTACCAAAAGCCCCCTGGTCACCTCTTCACTCTTTCGGCCTGTATCTCTGTATTCCATTACGTAGCGCGAAACAGAACCATCATCGAGAAGGACGATTTCGGGTTTACGTACTTCGGTAAATTGGAAAAACTGCCTGAAAGACATGGGCCTGTAGTCGCCCAATAACACTACATCGAAATCAGTGCCAACTTTTCCAAAATACTCCCCAATCAATTCAATGTAGGATTTTCGATTGTTCAGTTCTTCCGCTCGCCAAGTTTCTACATCTTCAAAATTTTTTGCAAGTAAACTGCGAAAAGGTGGAAAGCTGTCAAAACTTGCCCAGTCGCATCTTTCGGAAATTGATTTCGTGCGGTTGTTGTCTTCATTTTTGCCCGATTCAACATGCGCAATGAAGACATTATTGTAGGCAGTTTCAGTTTGCTTGACATATTGGATTGTATTCTGCATTTGCAGAGGTGAAGTCAAAATTGAAAGCACTTTCATGACGATATTCCTAAGCACTTCTCATAGATACTTGAGTACTTTTCAGCAATTGCCTTCACGCTGTATTGCTCTGCTTGCGCAAGACAGCCTTGCCTCATTTGTTGGTAACCATCGTCACCTAAGCCAAATGCTGAAATCATCGCGTCTCTCAATTGCTCTGGATGAATTGGATCGAAAAGCCATCCAGTGGAATCGTCTAGTATTTCCGCTCCTCCGCCTCGCTTGGAGCCGATGACGGGAACTCCGTGATGCAGGGATTCGGCAAAGACTCTGCCAAATGGCTCATACCAAATCGAAGGAACTACACAAATCCTGACCAGTGCAAAAAACTGCGTCGGACTCAAATACCCTGCAAATTCGACGCCGTCAGAAGGTGCTAGTTGGCGCAAGCGATTCACATAGTCCGGATTTCCGTCGCCCGCGATCAATAGCTTGAGGTCTTTGTCTATCTCTTTTCGAAGGCGGGAAAATTGTTCAATTAACAATTCCAAACCTTTGGTCTCATGGAGCCTCCCTATGTAACCAAAGTCATACTTCTTTTCACCACCGCTTTCTTCGAATAACACATCAGATACTTCGTAACTATTTCCTATGACATGCCTATGTTCAACATCGGCAAACCAGCCAGATTTGCGGAACACGTCCATTACGTGTTGGCTGATGGCCACGACACTGGTCACTTTATTCGATTCTATCCGGCTTTTTTCTCGAGATGGATTTAAACACGCAGAGCAAACACGTTTGCAGGGGACATGTCCTCGCAGCATTCGTCGGTGACAAAGCAGAGAATAAGATCGGAGTGTGTGAACGACCGGGATTCCCATTTCCCTGGCGAGATTCCAAAAACCGACAGTTCCACCAATCACGTTTGTATGTATTATGTTGGGGCGAAACTCAGAGATATGCTTCTCGAATCTTGCGAGAATAGATGAACTTTCCTCGCTTTCATTGCGCCAATACTCGCGCTCTAACCTGGGTGTGGCAAAAATATTAGGTCCATAGCCCAATGGGGCGCCTATTCTTAGAACGTCGATGTCTCTGTATTTCTCCCAAACAGTCGATTCGCTGTCATTCTCACTGAAGACATGGACGGTATGGCCCAGTTGCTTAAGACCTTTGGCCAAGTAAAATGTTGACATCTCGGAGCCGCCAATGCCTAGCTCCGGAAACAAAGAATTTAGCAAAGCTATGCGCATTTGAAATAGCCCAGAAAATGAAGATATCGCCTGATAGCCAATACGCCAATCCATTTCAATAGACCGACGCGACAAATCCCGGCAGAATTCTCCTTAGCGATCAAGACAGATTTCGATCAGATAATTATTGAAATTTCGCTTTATTCTGTTCGCATATCAAGAAAACAGAATACCATTGAATGTATATTCAGGATTTTTTCACCAAATTTTCAAAACCGCTATTTTCTTTTCCAGTTTTTTACATGAACAAGCGCTTCGTATCATCGTAACTACAATACAATTTATGCGGCCCGCTTCGTGATTGCTCGAAGCACACCAAGAGCCCGTAGTTTTCGACTTCAATGCAGGTACCCCATACTCAGCTGCAGATTATTTGTCTCCACCGGTAACCAGCACTTGGGAAATCCTACCCTCCCGCACGACGATCACAATGCAGCTTCTGCATTCCTCACACCGGCACAAAAGCTGCCTCGCCACAGTTCTAAGCATGCGCGCAGAATAGTTGACGATCGGCGTAGAGCTACGTTCGCATCTAATAGAAATGTCAAATCGCTCTATCTGATCAATTAGCCTACTAAATAGTACGCCCCTTCATCAGGATTTAAGACGAGACCAGAACTTTTGTATTTCTTTTTTCTTCAAAGAGACCGACTTTCGCCTGACCTTCTTCCACTTGGGCTTGATACTCTTAGTATGTTTCAACCATTCTGCCGCCGCTATTAAGTCGCCCGCAGCTTCGTAGCACTCAACTGCCAGGAAAGACGCGGCCGCATCTTTCTTGAAAATATTTTCATTTTTTTCGATAATCTTTTTGCATGCTTCATACTCTTTGCGCCCGAGCAATGTCTCTGCTTTGCAAACGAGCATAATCTCGTTTGGCGCTTGACGAGCCGCAATACGGCCTCTTCGCGTCGTGTTGAGGATCTCCTCTGGAAAGGCCGGAGGCAACGGCCGTGGAGTCCAAGTTTCAATATCTGTCTGCAGCAGTGAATATCCGTTGAGGTTGAACCCTGTTCGTGAAAGCCATTGCGTACAAACGTTCTTCTCGAGAAGAGCTTCAATCGATTCACAGTGCCGCAGCGCAAATTCTGTACCGCAACCAACAAAATAATGCGTGCCATGTGAGGCATCCACACCGAAGTCCATAATACAAAGCGGCGTGATTCCAGTGGCGATGGCATCAAAGTAGGCTGTACTCGACACCGACAACAACGCTTGTGCTTCCCTCATCAAGTCAGGCAATGGTTCGTGGGAAAAACGAACGTTCTTCGGCCAGCCCCTGAATTTTTCGGGATGCAGAATGTGGTCGTGAAATGTCTTGCTGCCGGCGGGCACGCGCGGCCTGATGACGATTTCCCAGGATTCGTTCGCACGCGCAAAGTTGCCAAGCGCTTCGAATAACCTTTTCCGCTCTCCAATGGTCCCCGGAACGATCACTTGCTCGGCAAAAACGACGTTCTTCCGCTTGACGTCATCGTTACCATCCCGCACTGGTTTGTTCAGTCCCAGTGGGATCATTCTCTGGTCGCGCGCCACCGACCCAGCCAAGATTGCGGTGAACAAATCCACGTCTCGTTGGCCGTTTACGCAAATGCTGTCAAAGCCGCAGCGCCAGTAAATGCCCTCTTCATACTTTTCGTAAACAACACCGTTGTAGCCAGAAAATATGTAGGGGCGGCCACCCGTTTGCTCTTGAACAAAGGAAATATTGCGCTGGAACCGCCTGATCTGGCTACCACTGGAATAGCAGCCCACCGCTGAATACGAGTCCAGCCCTTCCGAAAAACAGAACTGGTCCAAATTGGCACGAACCACAGAATAATTGGCTTTAAGATCCGAAATCAAAGCCATTGGAAAGGCCGCTAGGTCTGGAACAATGTAGTCAACCTGCCATCCGGCTCCCAGAAAATAGTCGGCGATGCTTTTGGTGCCAAAGTACTGGCTATCGCTATCGATCAAGAGTCCCAGTTTGCGCATATCAGCCCCGTATCTTTTTTAGGAGCGACTCGAAAAAACCTTTCCTGGCCTGAAACTTCCTCGCAGCTATTGAGCGAAGACTCTCTGACTTCTTCAGATGGTCCAGAAATGCTCTAGAGTGCAAAGCATGCAAGTTGTTTGGTCCCGCTGACGTTGCTCCGCTTTTTGCAGCCGCAAGAGCCTCAACCACTAGAGCATCAATCGTATCCGTGGGATCGTGGGTAAATTCCTCGAGCCAACTTCGTTCGACAACCGGCAAGTTGTTCAGGTCGATTTGATCAAAGCTCTTCAGAAGACCTGAGCCATAGAAATACTGCAGTCCGTAATCGTCATGAGCGCCGAAGTCATTGATGATTACAGTCGGTATGCCTGCGTGCAAGGCTTCAACCGCGACGGTCGATGAGACTGTCAGGCAAAGTGAAGCTCTTGCCAGCAAGTGAGATGTGCTCTCCTCGGTCAGATTAAGATTAGGAGGAGCAGACTGTCCAGAATCCGACGCAACCTCCCGGAAAAGACTATCGATTGCGTACCACGTGCGATGCAAAGTCGCTCTGCCGCCGTTTACACGAGCTTTGATCAATATCTCTGTTGAAGGATGCCGTCTCGCCATCGTGAATAACTGTTCGACGAGAAATCGCCGTTCATGATAGTGGCGAGGTATCACCGCCTGTTCAAAAAAGACAATCGGGCCATTGTCGGAAGCTTGCGATTCCCGTTGGATTTTGTCCAGGACTGAGCCGTTTCCGAACAAACGAGCATTAGATGCATCGATGCCGTAGCCATCACACATCCGCTCATACTCACGCATGTCACGTTTGCAATTCAACCACAGGAAGTCGGCGGGAGCCCGTGTGGAAAGACCGTCAAACAGATACCGCAAAACAAGGCCGGGATAGACGCTGATAATGACCGGGCGGCGAGCGCCGTACTCTGGCAAAAATTGAAACAGCCGTCGCGAGGACAATCCTTCCAAACAAGCCAGAACGATATCGTATTGAGCGATCGCGCCACTTTCACAGAAGTCAATAAGGTCAATCTCGCCAATCGTCCTGCCAATCCCGAGTTCGGCAACCTGCTCAGGAGTGATCTGCTTTGTCTTTCTTGCCCTCACCAAGGCATACTCGACTTCTGCGCCCTGCCTTTGAAAGGTCGGCGCAATGAGCCTGGCCGTATTCAGAAACGAGTCATAACCAGCAAGTGCAAGCACCTTCATCGTGTTTACCCGACAAGCCCCTCTGAAATAAGGTAGTCGCACATTTCCCGGATGGCCCCTTTTCCACCATCAGCCTTCAGGACCTGGTCGGCCACGTCCAGCGCGGAAGGGTGCGCGTCGGCCGGCGCGAAGGACAAGCCGCACGTCCGCATGCAGTCGATATCGTTCACGTCATTGCCGATATAGACGATGTCCTGCCACTCGAGCCCCTGCTCCTGACGCCAGCTGTCCAGAACGGAAAGCTTGTCCTCGATCTGGTTCATCACCGGCATCTGCAACTTGGCAGCCCTCGCCCGGACGACCGGATTGGCCTCCTTGGACAGGATCATCATCTTCACGTTCCGCTTGCGCAGGAGTTCCAGGCCGAGGCCATCCCTCCGGCTGCAAGTGACCGACTCCCGGCCGTCCTGGTCCACGATCACCCGGTCATCGGTATGTACACCGTCGAAATCCGTGATGACGGCCTTGACCTTGTGTTGCCCCGCCGCCGGTTTGGGGGACCGTTCGCGCGCGTTCAGGAAGGCCTCGACCACGTCCCAGTCTTCCTGGCTGTCGATCTCCACGGTCGGCCCCTCGAAGGGCACCATGACCGCCGGTCCGCAGAACCGTTCCTTTTTTTCAAGAAAGGACGGCACATGCATCGCGTAAACCGCGCCGTTTTCACGGTATCGCGGCTTCATGTCCTGACGGCGCTGACGCGGCTTGCTGTGGTCGTGTGTGATGCCTTCAGCAAAACCGTCGTCGCCTTCCTGCCAGATGAAACCGTGGTCCTCGACGACGGAGAGAGCTGCCCGCGCGCCCTTGCCGACCATGGTCTCCAGGACGAGGTCGATGTCTTCGGGACGGGTGAAGGCTGACGTGCATTGCAGGAACACCAGATAGTCCGGCAGGGCACGCCCCTGTTCCTGGATCCACTCGAGCGCATGCAGAAGTGCGGCTTCCGAACTCGCCGTGCTGTTGCTCAGCGCCTCCGGACGCCGAATGACGGTCGCACCTGCCGCCGCGGAGATCCGCAGGATGTCTTCGTCATTGCTGGTGACGAAGACCTCTTTCAGCGACTTGGCCTGCAATGCCGTCTGGACAGTGCGGGCCACGAGGGGAACGCCAAGAAGAGGGCGAATATTTTTGCCGGGGAGGCCGACAGAGCCTCCCCGCGCCGGAATTACCGCAATGACGTCCATGGGACTTAAGACACCTGGCGGATATTCGCCCCGTGCTTTTCCTCGCGCCATTTCAGCTTGTCGCGTTGAACCTTCTCGACATCCAGAAGATCGGACTTCTTGAATTCGAGTGCCTTGGCCACGTTGCGCAGGTCGCGGCACATGCGGCGGAGCCCGTCCGGCTCGAGGCTGGCTGCGTGGTCGGTGCCTTTCCAGGTGCGGTCAAGCGTGAAGTGGCGCTCGATATATTCGAACTTGCCCTTGCCGTAGCGCTCATAGCCGGCAGCGCCGAGAGCCATGGCCGCGACGTCGGCCGCGATCCCCAGGTGGTGACCGGAGAAACCGATCGACTTGACGCGGTCGCCGTATTTTTCCTGAAGGGTGTTGATTTCCATCAGGCAGAGGTCTTCGAAGGCAACCGGGTAACCGGACGTGCAGGCATAGACCACGAGGTCCTTGGCGCGGCCGTGCTTCTCGTAGAAGGCAATGACCTTCTCGATCTCGTCGCGCGTGGTCATCCCGGTCGAGACGTGGATTTCACCGTCATAGTTCTTGCAGAGAAACTCCTGCAGGACGAAATGCTGGTTGGTTGCCGACGGCAACTTGATCAGGTTCGGCTTCAGCGAGGCGATTTCCTGGGCGGAGGTCAGGTCCCAGACCGAGGTCGAATAGTCGATGCCGGCAAGACGGCACTCTTCCTGGAGTTCCTTGTGCTGACCGACAGAAAACTCGAGATACTCGCGGTGCGCACCATAGGTGGGGCCGTATGAGTTTTCCGGCACGGGGTGCGGAGTGTCATATTCTTCGGCCGTCAGAAGCTCGCGATTGTGCCGTTTCTGAAATTTGGCAACATCTGCGCCGCAGACCTTGCTCGCAACCTGTATAAGTTCCTTGGCGATATCCATGTCGCCTTTGTGGTTGCAGCCGATCTCGGCAATAACCTTTACATCAACCATCTTCCTACCTTCTCGGCAAAACCTGACGTTCTGTCAGCATCCAAAATCAAGGAGTGTTCCCTGTTTCAGGCCCTAAACCTGTTGCCGCTCTATTCCCATATCCCTCAGTTGAGGACAAGGGCAGAGCCATATTTTTCTTCTCACGATTAACCCGACGCGGTCCACCCGATCACTCGCCGCCGCCCCGCGCGGTATCCATATTCAGGCTTCTGCGTCTTTGCGACAGAAATTCGATGGCCTCATGTATGTTCAAAAGCGACCTACTGGCGTGATCAACGTAATAACTATAATCGATATAGGCACCTGCAAATACCGCTTCAGGCGATGCCGCTCCTCGCCGTGACGGCGGAGGAACTAATCTATCCCGGGTGATGCCCCAACCGCCATAAAAGGGCATGCCGAAGCAGTGAACCTCGCACCCGGCCAGCACGGCTTCGAAACCCAATTGGCTCGAAACGCAATAAACCTTGGCACATCCGTCGAGAAGCGCCCAGGGGTTGACCGGTTCAGGCGTCAGCCTCAACCGACCTTCGGATTGGCAGCGCCCGAGTATTCCATCTCTCTGCGCGAGACTTTCCAGGCGGCCGGCACTGAAATTCCCCGCCTTGCGGCCGAGCATGGTTTCCGGATGAACCCGCAACAGGAATTCCGCATGGGGATTTTCTGCTACGGCAGTTCGCAGCATCGTATCGAACGTGTCGCTTCCCGCGCCGGCGCCCACAATGGACGCATCGCCGGCGGTCTGGTCGATAACCAACACACGGTCCTGCCTGTCTGCAGACTGGAGTCCGAGCCCGGTCAAATCGTCGATCACAGCATGATTATACTTCGACAGCCGGCTCGCGCGCAGATCATCCATCGCCCGCAGTGCTTCGGCGTCTCCGCCGACTGTGCGACGACGGTTGATACAGGCCTCCATATCGCTCGGCTGGGAAGCATCATAATAAATGCCGGTGCGATCCATGACCATGCCAACTGGCAATTCGCTATCACCAGGTTGAACGGAGCGCAGGAACCCGTCTTCAAAGGCGATATATGGAATGCCAATCTGACGAGCAGCATCCCTAGCCTTGGCAGCAGTCGGCTTGTGTCCCCACCCAGCGATTGCGTCGACGCGCCAGCCCAGGGGCGCGCGGCGCAACGCCGTTGCATCGCTCATCAGTGCCACGGCATGACGCAAACGCCAAAGGCCGGATGTCGCAAGACCGATCTTCATAGCTCTGTTGCTTATACTAGTCGGATGGTATTGTCTCCAGTGCAGCCTAGCCAAATGGGACTCCTCCGATAAAGGCTAGGCGTCTGCACCACCGCCCCTTGCGTTTCCCTCCATTCCCGCGTATTCACCCCGACCATTCCAATTCCAGAGCTTGTTCCCCTGTTCCGACGGTGCCTTGCGGCTATTTGTCCCGTGGCCTGCGGCATTTTGAGAGGTATTGCCATGAAACAGACCATCGGCCTCGATTTCGGCACCTCCAACACCGTCGCGGTGCTCGCGGACGGACCGGCGACGACGCCGGTTACCTTCGCGGACGGCAATGACAGCTTCACATCCCTGCCGACCGTGCTGAGTTTCCTGGATCGGGGCGCCGCGCGGGCGCTCAACGCGGAGGTTGGCCCCTGGGCGATCCGGCAGTTCCTGGAAAGTCTGGGAGATGTCCGCTTCATCCAGTCGCTGAAGACCTTTGCCGCGAGCCGGGCCTTCAAGGGCACGGGCGTGTTCGGTGTCCGGTTCGAGTTCGAGGACCTGATGGCCACGTTCCTGTCGCTCGCCTTCGAACGGTCAGGCGGTCACTTCGACCCGGCCTCCACGCGTCTCGTGGTCGGCCGTCCGGTGGAATTCGCCGGCCACAATCCTGACGAGGCGCTGGCGATGGAACGGTATCGCAAGGCCTTTTACAAGGTCGGGTTTGAAGACATTCTTTTCGTGATGGAGCCGGTCGGCGCCGCCTTCTCCTTCGCCCAGTCGCTGGACAGGGATACCACCATCCTGGTCGCCGATCTCGGCGGCGGCACCACCGACTATTCGCTGATGCGCTTCGAGACCAGTGCCGGACACCTGACGGCAACACCCCTGGGGCGCGGCGGCATCGGCGTTGCCGGCGACACGCTCGACTACCGCATCATCGACAATGTCATCCTGCCGAAACTCGGCAAGGGTTCAAGCTACAAGAGCATGGGCAAGGTGCTCGACATGCCGCCCAATCTGTTTTCCAACTTCGCCCGCTGGCACATGTTGTCGATCTTCAAGACCTCGGACGACTTCAAGGAAATGAAGAAGCTTCTGCGCTACTGCCTGGAACCGGACAAGATCGAGCTGTTCATTGACCTGGTGGAAGAAGACCAGGGTTATCCGCTCTACAAATCCGTCTCCGAAACCAAGGCGCTCTTGTCATCCGAAGACGAAGCGGAGCTGACTTTTACCCCACTCGGCAAGGACTTCAGGGCCGATGTCAGGCGCGCCGATTTCGAACGCTGGATCGCGCCAGATCTGCAGAAAATGAACAAGGCGCTCGACGCAACCCTTGAGAAGGCCGGCCTTCCGGAAACGGACATCGACCGGGTGTTCATGACCGGCGGCACCTCGTTCGTGCCGGCCGTCCGGCATATGTTCGGTGAGCGGTTCGGCACGGAGAAGGTCTCCGGGGGCAACGAGCTGACCTCGGTCGCCAACGGCCTGGCGCTCATCGGCGCCCGAGAGGATGCCAGCGACTGGGCGCTGGCAGCCTAGAGCCGCGTCATTGAGACCAGCTCTGACCGATAAAACGCGGCCCGGCCTGTCACGACACTTGCCGAGACACATGGATGAGGGACACGTCACCGTCAGCATCAAAGTCGAAGGCAATCTGCCGATCTGCCCCGTGAAAATACACATACCCGGCTTCAACCGAACCAATCAGCGGCGACTCGGTTGCCTGCCTGCAGACATCGGGGGAACCAAACAGTCTTTCAATGTCCTTCCGGTCGGCATGCCGGCTGATGCCGAAAGGAAGCCGCCCTCGAAACACCGCTGAAAAAGCCCCGTTCCCCCTGCCTGTGTCCGGCTTGCTTTTCATCGTGATCTGTATGCCCGATACCCTGTGCGGTTCGACGCGCGACAGGATCAAGGCCAGTCCGAGCGCCGGGTTTGTAAGAAAAATCTCGTCAGAACCATAGTCTTCCGGCTCACATCCCTGAAAGAAATCGGTCAGTCCAGTTTCCGCAATGCGCTGCCCGATCATGAGCAGTGCGTCGGTGAGGTCCAGGTGCTGCACATTCCCCCCATTTGGTCGTGTCTCGCGACAGTCGGCACATTCGTCACCCAAGGCCATACACCCTCTGGGATCTCGGCAGGAAGGTGCAGCCAGGATTGCAACGCCCCGTTTGCCCTCATCCGCAAAGGCCTTCCATCAGATCAATTCTGTCATTTCCCGTCTATCACGAGCCTGGGCGCACGCAGCCAGCGAGCGGTGTCACAGTTCTTCAAATGCGCGGCCTCGCAGATCAGCCCGTGATCATTGTCGATCACGGCTGCCGCATGTTGAGAAAGCGCGCCCGTTGGAGGCAAGGCATTGTAACCGTCTGCTATGCGAGCACACCGTCTTCGCGCAGCCGAGCTTCATAGGCCACAAGTTTCCCCGATTCGAATTCTCTTCTGACAAACTCCCGAAGGCTGGAAACCTCCGCACTGTGAAATGCAAGAATGTCGATCGCGAGCCTTGCGGTCTCATCCTGGTTCTGGTCGGCAATCGCAACGAGGTGCGATTTGATCGACAGGATCTCTTCAAGGCAGAGCGCCGCGATGTCGCCCGTTTCCTCGTGCCCTGCAGCCAATTCAAATAGAAGATCCAGTGCCTCCGCGGTCGCCTGCATCGGACTGGGTCTGATCGCCGCACACAGAACAGACATGATCTCTCTCGACGCCGGGTAGAGGTAGCCCTGAACCACGATATTGTTTTCCAGCTTGCCATGCCCGGCTTTCCGCAAAGCCGGGTCCGGAGAAAAGAGGTTCAGGAATGCGGCTCGAAGATCATGAGGTTCTTCTCGCGGAGCGTATTTCGTCTGACACGTCTCAAGTGACCACCAGTTGACAGAGTCCAAATGCGTTTCGATGAATGACCTCTCGAACATCTACTTCAAAACCCCGGCGGCACGAGCAGCCGCAAAGACACCGACGCCGTGTCTCCGGCGGCTATTTTTTCCCTCTTGCGCACGGCCGCCTTGACCGGCAGCAGAAAGGAACCGGAGGTCTTGTCGGGCCAGATTGTGGTCTGCCAGGTGGAGGCACCGATGCGCGCGCTGACCTTGATCATGCCCCAGGCGCGACCTTTCTGACTGCCGGTGTAGAACCGGATCTGATCGGCGCAGTCCTGCGGCAGGGTGACGAAGGTCCAGCCTCCGGGCCCTGCATGCAGCCACAGCTTTCCGTCAAACTCCATCTGGTCCAGCAACAGGCAACTCCGGTCATATAACGGCTCTGGCCGAAAGATCGGCGAGAGCTGCTATGACCGTGAGAGACCGGTCAGTCAACCAGATTGACGTCCGCCATCAGGTCTCCTGCCGTTTCCTGCAGCGCTTCGGACAGGTCAGACGGATCGAGGTCAACCGGCAGACGCAGATCGGCCCTTGCCTTGAACATGGCTTCGCCCTGCATGGAGCCCGCCGCGACCTCGGTTTCGAGATGTTCGATGCTGACGCCCTTTTCGCTGAGCACATGCGTGATATCACGCAGGATGCCCGGATGGTCCTGCGACACGAGATCGAGACGGGCCGATGCCCCGACAGGAGTCTCGTCGCCGTCCTTGTCGGAGCGCAGGGTGATGTCGATGCCGTCGGCAGAAAGCGCCTCCAGCTGGCCGACCAGTTCCTTCGATTTATCCGCGGCAATGGCAACCCGGACAATGCCGGCGAACTCGCCGCCGAGCCGCGCCATGGAGCTTTCAATCCAGTTGCCGCCCAGGCCGGCGATCACTTCCGCCATGCGTTCCACAAGACCGGGCCGGTCCTTGGCAATCACCGTGAATACAAGATGCGTTTGCATGCCGCCTCACTCTCTGGTCAAACCGAATGGGATCACTAGACAATTTCCACGTGTTCAACACAAGACAGGATTTTGTCGCTTCCGTCTGTGGCCGAAGCGTCGTACATCCGACATAATAGCGACACTCATCCGGTCTCAAATAAGTTCCGGTGACGGCTCAAGGGCTTGGTCGGTCAGGTTTTGACTTTCAGGATATCGAATGCAGCAGATTGAACGGCGCCGTGTGGACAGGTTCTGGCTCAAACTCATCGAACGCCCAGCGGTTTTTCTACTCCTGGTCGTAATCGGCCTCGGCATGCTGCCCGTTGCCGTGTGGATGGACCTGCGGACCATTTCCGACGCCTCCTTGAAATCGCAGGCCATCGATCTCGACGTCGCCATCAGCCGGATCCGGACATATTATTCGCAAAATGTCGTCGGCCGCGTTCTGGACTCGGACGGCGACATCACGCCGACCCACGAATACCACCAGATGCCGGGCGGCATTCCCATCCCCGCGACCCTGTCGATCGAGCTTGGTGAAGTGATTGGTGGCGATACGCGCAACTTGAGCTATCGCTTTGTCTCGGACCTGCCCTTCGAGGAACGCGCTGATCACCAACTGACCGATTTCGAAAAGACCGCGCTTGCCGATTTCCGTGTGACGCGTGATCCGAAGGACATTGTCATCGGTTATGAGGGCTCGATCTTCGACCGCCGGATCCAGATTGCCTCGCCGGTCATGCTGGGCGCATCTTGCGTTTCCTGTCACAACTCCCATCCGGAAAGTCCCAAAAAGGACTGGAGTGAGGGCGATGTGCGCGGCATCCAGGCCATCACCATCAGCCAGCCGATTGCGGCAAACCTCTGGTCCTTCAAGTATCTGCTGCTCTATTTCGCCGGTGCCGGGGCCATCGGCGCGGCCGTGACCGCGCTGCAGTGGCACCAGGCGACCCGCTATCACAAGATGAACATCGACCTTGGACAGGCCAATACCGAGATCGCACATCTGAATGAGCAGCTGAAGTCGGAGAACCTGCGCCTGGGAGCCGAGATCGAGGTTGCCCGGCAGATCCAGATGATGGTGTTGCCGACCAAGGATGAACTGGGTGGCATTCACCAGCTGGAAATCGCCGCCTTCATGGAGCCCGCCGACGAGGTCGGCGGCGACTATTACGACGTCCTGCAGCTGGATGACAGGGTCAAGGTCGGCATCGGTGACGTGACCGGTCACGGGCTGGAAAGCGGTGTCCTGATGCTGATGGTACAATCCGTCGCCGTCGCGCTGCAGGAACGCGGACCGACCGATCCGCGCCAGTTCCTGGCAGCGCTCAACAGCGCAATCTGCCGCAATATCAAGCGCACCAAGACCGACAAGCACCTGACCCTCTCGTTCCTCGATTTCGAACCGGACAAGGTGACCCTCTCGGGCCAGCACGAGGAACTGATTGTCCTGAAAGCGGACGGCACCTGCGAGGTTATCGACACGGTCGATCTGGGCTTCCCGATCGGTCTCGACGACGATATCGCGCCATTTATCGAAACCAGGGAACTGGCCTTCGCCCAGGGCGACATCATCGTGCTCTATACGGATGGGGTGACGGAAGCCGAAAGCCCGGACGGGGACCTTTTCGGACTGGACCGCCTGATCAAGAGCGCCTGCAGCCACAACACGCCCAGCGCCACCCGCGTGCTCGAAGGCATCCTTGCCGACCTGAAATCCCATATCGGTACGCAGGTTGTCCATGACGACATCACGCTGCTGGTCATCCGGCATACGTGAGGCCTTAGTAGCAGATGCTTGTGGCCACCGGTTCATGTGGCCTCTTTAGCAAAATGCGTGTCACCCGGGACAAGCCGAGCGCAGACCCGCGGCCTACTCGCAAGGCCACTTGCTGACGCTGCCGGCACCCAATTCAAAGACTGCTGCAATACACAGCCACTATGGACGTGCGTGGTGCCCGGCTCTCCGCTGCGCTGCGGCCACGGTAACACCGGAGGCCTGTCCAGGCCTTCAAGAGACGCTGCCGTGTTGGCCCTTGCTGTGAATTCCAGCCAGCTTCCAGCCAAATCGAGAGAGTCTCCACGGGTGTCACCCCGGGCAAGCGGAGCGAGACCCGGGGCCTACTCGTTTCCAGAGAGCTTGGTCACATCGCAGGGAGCGTCCTCAGCGTTTTGGACGTCTTGTGCTTCAGCAAGCGGGCCTGCGAGTAGGCCCCGGCTCTCCGCTGCGCTGCGGCCGGGGTGACACAGAGGAAGAACGCCCGCCATTTATGACAGAACCAAACCGCTGTCCCTACGCTGCCGGTCCCGCCTCGCCACGCCGCTTCATTCTGTCAGTGTCATCAACGCAATGAGTTGATGACACTGGTGTTTGCTGCACACCTGGCGACCAGGACGGGCGTTCGAAGGATCCGGGCGCCGTATCAGCGCCCGGAAAGTGCCTCCTACCCCAGAGCCCGGCGCAGCACGGGGACGCGCTTGACGATCAGATAGTCCAGCGCCAGCACGGTAAGAAGCGTGATCCCGACCAGCGGAAAGGCCAGCGACAGGAACAGCATCAGGATCATGGCCCCGCGCCAGTGCGGAAGGTCGTCCGGTGACTTCGGAGCAAAGATGCGCAAGGCCGCGCCCTTCGGACGGCGCAGCCACCACATCACCAGTCCGCTGACACACAGGAAGATCACCGACAGGCAAAACACGGTGTTCAGCACGATGTTCCAGAGACCCATGTCGCCTTCGTGAAAGGCGATGCCCACAGCCATGCCCTTGGCGGCAAGGGAATAGTCGGCAAAACCGACATCCGCCAGGATCTTGCCGGTATACTGGTCGAGATGCACGGTGCGGTCGACCATCGGGTTTTCAGAATCGTTGCTCATGGAATCCTGGTTGATGGTCCAGACCCCCGCGTCACCGTTCGGAAAACTCACCCGGAAACGGCCTTGATAGCCGATGGCCCGGCCGAAGGCGGCAACGCTGTCGAGATTGACCGCGATGCCCTCCGGGATCGCATCCAGACCGGCATCGGACCCGGAGGCCGGCATCAGGGTCTGTTCAAGTCCCCAGGGCACATCCTTGATGGCACCGTGGTTCATGGACGCATGGGTTTCATCGGACAGCGGAACGTTGAACCATTTTTCTGCCGGGAACGTGCTCCAGGCCTGGACGAATTTTTCCCCCCAGATACCTGCCCAGGCCAGCCCGCTGACCAGAAACACCAGCAGGATCAGAGCCACATAGGCACCGACCACCTTGTGCAGGCTCTTCCAGAGATCACGGCCCCGCGCCTTGAGTTCCGGCACGAAGGAGGATCGGTTGCCGGCGCGCGGCCACCACAGATAGAGCCCGGTGACGATCAGAACGATGCTCAACCCGGCCGCAACCTCGATGAGCCGGTCGCCTGTTGTCCCGATCAGCAAGGTCCCGTGAATGTCGTTGAAAAGATCGTACCAGCCGTCGCGGCGGTTCCAGGTTTCAATGACAGCCCCGGCGTAAGGGTCGACGGCCACCATGGTGTTGGTGCCGGCCTCGTTGACGCGAAAGACGTTTGCGCCTTCGGCGCTTTTCGCTCCGATCCACTCGACCAACCTGGCCTCGTCACCAAAGCCGGCAAGGGCCGCCTCCGACTGCGCCGACAGGCTGACCGGATCACCGCTGGCGGTCACGGTGATCTTTTCACCGTCACGGCCATCAAAGACGGCGATATACATCATGCCAAGGCCGGTGACGGCCAGCATGATAAGGAAGGGAACGACATAGATGCCGGCGTAGAAGTGCCAGCGCCAGGCCGCAAGATAAAAGCGGCTTTTGCCGGACGCAGCTTCGACGTCTGAGGGAAGTGTGCTCATGGGATCTCCAGACCGGCGCAGCACCGTGCCAGTCAGGCTGGTGTGCTTTCCGGTTCAAACTGAATTCGAAATAGGGATGACGGAATTCAGATGACGGCCGGTGGCGCTCTTGCGCCGAGCCGGCTGGAGAAGGCCTGAAGACGCAGGCCGGGTGCCTGAATGGTCGAAAGCCGTGTCGCCGCGGTGGCAATCGGGCAGATCCGGACCGGACTGCAGCAGCGCAAGGACCGAGGAACTGGCGAAGAGACAATGCCCGGCACGCGGATCATCCTCGTCTGCCGGGGCGTCCGGAACTTCATTGCCGTTGGCGTCCAGCGTGACGGTGCGCAGGCCATCGGTTGTACAGAGCGTGACGGTGAAAGTGCCGTCTTCTGCGACGGAGGGCATATAGCCCTGGGGCAAGAGGGCGGCCAGAAGCAACGGCAACAGCAGCAGTGTTGCCACCACCTGTCTCATGTCCGTCTTTGCCTTTTGAATACGCCGCACGCCCCTGCCCTCGTTGTGCTAATCGCTCTCTAGTCCAGTTCTTCGGGAAACACAATTTGGTTTGCCCGGAAAATCGGGAAAATTGACGATGCATTGCCGAATGTGAATAGCGGTCATGTGGGCAAATGGACTAATGCATGTCGCTTTCCTGCTTGATCCGGCAAAGGGCCTCTCATAAGGTTGCCGCCACCTGACGGCGTCCCCTTTCATGGGACTGAAAGCGATTCCGGATGCGGTTGACCCAAACAGGGGACCTAGGCCGGAGCTGTCCACGGCATAAACGGACGTGCGGTTGTCGAACCGCATGCCGCATGTGTTTGCTTTCACCCCTGGTCGCCGACGCCACCGTTTGCCGTTTCCGGCACCTGCCACCTGGGGGAGAGACATGACCCGATATCTGACATTTGCCGGCCTGGGCGCCGTTCTGCTGCCGACTTCCGCCTATGCCCATGCCGGGCACCTGGGCGAACTTGCCGGTCATGCCCATTGGGTCGGCGCTGCCGCGCTCGCCGGCGCGGCCCTGGTTGCGGGTGTTATCGCCCTGAAGGACCGGAAGAAAAAACAGGACGAAGCTGACACCGAAGCGAAGGCCGACGATGCGGAACCCGCCGGAGAAGCAGCACAATGAGTGAAAAACTCGGACTGATGATCTGCGGCCATGGCAGCCGCAACAAGGGTGCTGTCAAACAGTTTGCACAGCTGGCGGAAGGCCTGAAGGCCCGGTTCCCGGACTGGCCGGTGGAATACGGCTACCTGGAATTCGCCAATCCGGTGATCCATGACGGCCTGAACAAGCTGCGGGAGGCCGGCTGTACGCGCGTGCTTGCCGTGCCCGGCATGCTGTTTGCCGCCGGCCATGCCAAGAATGACATCCCCTCGGTGCTCAACACCTATCAGGCGATGCATCCTGAAATGACCATTTCCTACGGCCGGGAACTGGCCGTCGACACGCGCATGGTCAAGGCCGCCGCAGCGCGCATCCAGGAAGCGATCGACGCCGCCGACAGCGACGTGCCGCTGCACGAAACCCTGCTGATGGTGGTCGGGCGCGGCGCTTCCGATCCGGATGCCAATTCCAACGTCACCAAGATCACCCGCCTTTTGTGGGAAGGCTTCGGCTTCGGCTGGGCCGAGACCTGCTACTCCGGCGTGACTTTCCCGCTGGTCGGACCCGGCCTCGAACACGCGGCCAAGCTTGGCTACAAGCGCGTCATCGTGTTCCCGTATTTCCTTTTCACTGGCGTGCTGGTGCAGCGAATCTACGGCACGACGGATGAGGTCGCCGCCAATCATCCGGATATCGAGTTCCTGAAGGCCGGTTACCTGAACGATCATCCGCAGGTGATCGACACCATGGCCGACCGGGTGCAGGAGATCCTGCAGGGCGCCAACCTGATGAACTGCCAGATGTGCAAGTACCGGGAACAGGTGCTCGGCTTCGAGGCGGAAGTCGGACTCGCCCAGGAAAGCCACCACCACCATGTGGAAGGTCTCGGAGCGGAAGCCGAGTGCCAGCTTTGCGAGGAGTTCTGCACCGGCGCCTGCGAGAAGCAGGTCCGCGCAGGTGGTCATCATCACCATGACCATTCCCATGATCACAGTCACGGACATGGGCATCACCATCATGACCACGGGCATGAACATGATCACGGGCATGCCCATGATCATCACCATCACCCCTATCCGCATGCGGACCATCCGCACGGACCGAAATCGCTGAACCGGGAAGGTTAGGCGCGCCGTGAGCACCGACCCGATGCCGTCCTACGACTATGAAAAGGACCCGGCGGCGATCTACCGCCAGTCCTTTTCGATCGTGCGGTCGGAAGCACAGCTGTCGCATCTGCCGGACGGGCTCAAACCCGTTGCAGTGCGGTTGATCCATGCCTGCGGCATGACAGATCTGCCGCACGATCTCATGTGGTCGGACGATGTTGTCGAGGCGGCTCAAGCCGCGTTTGCCGGTGGTGCCGCAGTGTTGTGCGACGTTGAGATGGTGGCCCATGGCATCATCCGCTCCCGACTGCCCGAAGACAGCGACGTGATCTGCACGCTGAACGACCCGCAGGTGCCGGTGCTTGCCGAAAAACTCGGCACAACACGCTCGGCAGCGGCCATCGAACTCTGGCGGGATCGGCTGGACGGTGCGGTTGTTGCTGTCGGAAATGCCCCGACTGCGCTCTATCATCTCCTGGAAATGGTCGCGGCAGGCGGCCCGAGACCGGCTGTCGTACTCGGTTTTCCGGTCGGCTTTGTCGGCGCTGCGGAATCCAAGGACGCACTGGCCGACAACCCGTTCAGCCTCCCCTATCTTGCCGTAAGCGGTCGCCGGGGCGGCTCCGCCATGGCAGCCGCTGCGGTCAACGCCCTTGCCGCCGGCCTTCCGGAGGAGCGCTGAGGTGGCAGACAGGAGCCCGAAAAAGCCGCTCAAGTCGGTTGCCGGCAGCAGACCCATGCGCTCGCGCGGATTTCTCTCCGCGCCCGGTGGGCAAGTTTCGGTCTCGAACGCGGAGGCCGGCGACATGGATGAGCCCCAGAAGCACCACCGCTCCAGAGGCGCACGCCAGGTGTCGGTCTCAACCGACGGCAAGCCCAGGGACCTTTCGGTGAAGCCAGTGATCCGGCCCTACACGCTGGAGGACACATGAGCGCGCCCTGGCTGACCCTTGTCGGCATCGGCGAGGATGGCGTTCTTGCACCCGGCGGTGCAGACGCGCTGGCCCATGCCGAGATCGTTTATGGTGGCACGCGTCACCTGGAACTGGCCGATGAATTCACCGCTGAAAAACGCACATGGCCGAGCCCGTTTGCCACGGTCTTTGCCGATCTCGCGGCTCTCAAGGGCAGACGGGTTGCGGTTCTGGCAACGGGCGATCCGATGTGGTTCGGGATCGGTGCTTCCCTGCTGAAACACTTCCCAGCCGCGGACTTGCGTGTTCTGCCCTCGCCATCTGCCTTCCAGCTGGCGGCCGGTCGCATGGGCTGGGCCTTGCAGGACACGGAGTGCCTGTCCGTTCACGGCCGTCCGGTCGACCTGCTGCGCGCAGCGCTTTACCCCGGTGCGCGCCTGCTGGTGCTGACCAGCAATGGCGAAACGCCGCGTCAGGTGGCTGACCTGCTGGCTGACGAAGGTTATGGGCGAACGCGCATGACGGCCCTTGAGCATCTCGGCGGTTCGCGCGAGCGATGCATTGACGGCACGGCCGAAGACTGGTCGCAGGACGTTGCCGACTTTCATACGCTGGCGCTGGATGTCCTTGGCGATCCGGGTACACGCTTCCGGGGACGCACCCCGGGCCTTGCCGACGAGGCCTTTCGCCATGACGGCAAGATGACCAAGCAGGATATCCGCGCCGTGACGCTTGCCGAGCTGAACCCCTATCCGGGCGCGCTTCTGTGGGACGTCGGTGCAGGCTGTGGATCGGTTGCCATTGAATGGCTGCGCGCTGCCCCGCGCACGCGAGCTGTTGGCCTTGAGCCTCACGCGGAGCGCCGCCAGATGGCCGCGGAAAACGCCGTCGCGCTCGGCGTGCCGCATCTGGAGCTGAAGGACACAACGGCCCCGGCCGGCCTTGAGGGCTTGCCGACCCCGGACGCGATTTTCATCGGCGGCGGCCTGACCGCTGACGGTCTTGTTGATGGCTGCCTGAAGGCGCTCAAATCCGGTGGCCGCCTCGTCGCCAATGCCGTAACGCTGGAAAGCGAAGCCGTCCTGCTCGCTGCCTATCAGCACCTTGGCGGTGATTTGAAAAAACTATCCGTCCACCGGGCCAGTGCTGTCGGTGGACTGACCGGCTGGCGGCCGCTGATGCCTGTCACCCAATGGAGCTATACCAAGCCATGAGCGGCACCCTTTTTGGCATCGGTCTCGGCCCCGGCGACCCGGAGCTGATGACCCTGAAGGCCCATCGCCTGATTTCCTCTGCCAGGGTCATCGCCTATCCGGCGCCCGACAGCGGCGAGAGTTTCGCCCGTTCGATCGCCGCAGATGTGATCCCGGCCGGCGCCAGGGAAATCCCGATTGTCGTGCCGATGCGCGTCGACCGGTTTCCGGCACAGGAGATCTACGACAAGGCGGCAAGCGAGATTGCTGCCGTTCTGGAGACCGGTCAGGACGTCATCACGCTGTGTGAAGGCGACCCGTTTTTCTTCGGCTCCTTCATGTATCTGTTCGAGCGCCTGTCCGACCGTTTTTCCATCGAGATCGTGCCGGGCGTGACGTCGCTCACCGCCTGTGCCGCCCAGTTGCGGCGGCCGCTGACGGCGCGCAACGATGTTCTGACCGTCATTCCCGGCCCGCTGCCGGATGTCGACATCTCGCAAAAGATCGAAGAAGCCCAGGCAGTTGCCATCATGAAGGTCGGCCGTCACCTGACGCGTCTGAAGGCCCTTCTGGACCGGATGGGCCTCCTGGAACGGGCTGGTTATGTCGAACGGGCCAGCCTGCCCGAACAAAAGGTTCATCGCCTCATTGACGTTGAGGCAGACACCGCTCCTTACTTTTCCATGATCCTCATCTACAAGGGAGACGAAGCGTGGACGCTTCCCCCATCCTACTCGTCCTGAACGAGGCCGGCCTCGGCGCCGCAGAAGAAATCGCCAAACGCTTTTCCACCGCCCGCATCCACGGGCTGGCGGGGCGCGTGCCGACGGCGGACACGCAGTTCAACGAGACCATCGACCATATCCAGCTCCTGTTCCAGGCGGGGCACCCGATCGTCGGCTTCTGCGCCAGCGGCATCCTGATCCGTGCGCTTGCCCCGCTGCTGTCCGACAAGACCACCGAACCGCCGGTGATCGCGGTCTCAGAAGACGGCTCCAGCATTGTGCCGCTGCTCGGCGGCCATCGCGGTGCCAACGAACTGGCAAGGCTTCTGGCCAAGGCGCTTGGCGGCCACGCTGCGGTGACTACCGCCGGCGACACCAAGCTTGGCATCGCGCTGGACGAACCGCCCAAGGGCTGGCGTCTTGCCAATAACGAGGATGCCAAGCCGGTCATGGCCGAACTGCTGTCCGGCGCTTCCGTGCGCATCGAAGGCCGGGCCGACTGGCTGCGCGAGGCGAAGCTGAAGGAAGAAGACGAGGCCGCGATTTCCCTTGTCGCGACCGAAGAACCGGACGAGGGCGGCCCGACCCGGCTTGTCTACCATCCACAGCGCTATGCTGTCGGTGTCGGCAGTGCCCGTGGCTGCGAGCCACAGGAACTGATCGATCTGGTCGAAGCTCAACTGGCCGAAGCGGACATCGCGCCTGGGGCCGTTGCCGTGGTCGCCACCATCGATCTGAAGGCCGACGAAGCAGCCGTCAATGCGCTGGCGGACCATCTGGATGTGCCCTTGCGGGTCTTCACCGCCGAGGAATTGCAGCGCGAAACGCCGCGCCTGAAAAATCCCTCTCCCGTCGTCTTCAAGGAAGTCGGCTGCTACGGTGTCTCGGAAGGGGCCGCGCTTGCCGCGGCCGGGCCTTTCGCGACGCTGAAGGTGGAAAAGCAGAAGACCGAAAACGCCACCTGCGCCATCACCCGCTCACCGAAGACCATCGATGTCTCGATGGCAGGCCGACCGCGCGGCCATCTTTCCGTCATCGGCATCGGGCCGGGCAAGGACGACTGGCGCACACCGGAGGCAACGAAGCTTCTTGCCGAGGCGACCGATGTGGTCGGCTATTCGCTTTATCTGGACCTGGTCGAAAACCACATCACCGGCAAGAAGCACCACAATTTTCCGCTCGGTGCAGAAGAGGACCGGGTGCGTTTTGCCCTGGAAGAGGCCGGAAAGGGCAAGAATGTCGCTCTGATTTCTTCCGGCGATGCCGGCATCTACGCCATGGGTGCGCTGGTCTATGAACTTCTGCACCGGAACGAGGAATATGGCGGTGTGTCCGATGCCGCCAAAAGGGTCAGCGTCACCAATGCACCGGGCATTTCCGCGCTGCAGGCCTGTTCGGCCCGCATCGGTGCACCGCTCGGCCATGACTTCTGCGCCATTTCGCTCTCCGACCTTTTGACCCCCTGGGAAGTCATCGAGAAACGTCTGAAGGCTGCGGCTGAAGGCGACTTCGTGATTGCCTTCTACAATCCGGTCTCCAAACGGCGCCGGACCCAATTGGCAGCTGCCAAGGAAATCCTGCTGGAACACAGGTCCGCAGCGACGCCCGTCATTCTCGGGGTCAATCTGGGCCGGCCGGAAGAAACCATCCGGGTGACCAACCTGCATGCTCTCAGCGTCGATGATGTCGACATGCTGACCACAGTGCTGATCGGTTCGACCAACACCCGCACCGTGATGCGCGGCGACGGACAGCCCTTCGTCTACACCCCGCGCGGGTATGCCAAGCGGATCGATGCGCCGCGGCCGGAAAGCCCGGAGCCTGAAACAGCCCCGGCTGAGACCACGGAAGACACTGCCCCGGAAGACGCCCCCAAAACGGAAGAAACAACATGACCGTCCATTTCATCGGCGCCGGACCGGGTGATCCGGATCTCATCACCGTGCGCGGCCTGAAGCTGATCCAGTCCTGTCCGGTCTGCCTCTATGCCGGATCGCTGGTGCCTGAACAGATTGTTGCCGCGGCGCCGGACGACGCCCGTGTCATCGACACGGCGCCCATGACGCTCGATGAGATCATCGAGGAGATCAAGGCGGCCCATGCCAAGGGCCAGGATGTGGCCCGCGTGCACTCCGGCGACCCGTCCATCTATGGCGCGACAGCAGAACAGATGCGCCGGCTCAACGAACTCGGCATCGATTATGATGTCACCCCCGGCGTGCCGGCTTTTGCCGCGGCGGCGGCCGCGCTTAAGAAAGAGCTGACGATCCCGGAAGTCGCGCAGAGCATCATTGTCACCCGCACGGCGATGAAATCCTCCGCAATGCCGAACAACGAGGACCTTGACACGTTCGGCAAGAGCGGCGCCACGCTTGCCATTCACCTTTCGATCCGCAATCTGCGCGAAGTTGAACGCCAGCTGACGCCGCATTACGGCGCGGACTGTCCTGTGATTGTCGCCTATCGGGTCGGCTGGCCGGACGAGGCGTTCATTCACGGCACCCTGTCAACGATTGCCGACAAGGTGCGCGCCTCGAAGATCACCCGCACCGCGCTGATCTTTGTCGGCCATGCCCTGGAACCTGACGCCGATTTCCGCGACAGCGCGCTATACGACGCGGACCATGTGCACGTGCTCAGACCGAAGAAGAAGGCGAAGGCGTAAGCAGGCGGTGTCCCGTTGACAGGCTGCCGGTTCATTCGGCAGCACCATTTCATCTGCGGGCATATCCGTCCCGGTCGCGTGACGGTTGCTGCGATCAGTGATGACCGCCGTGGTCATGACCGTTTCCCGTGTCGTAGCCGCGCAGCCTCGCATAAAGCATCTTCTGGTGCCGTGTCAGCAGTGGCGCGGTTTCCAGATGCGCTTCAAGATGTGTCTGCCGCAGCTGGGCACGCAAGGCTTCGGCATCGGCCAGCAACCGCTTCAGGACCTCAGGCTCGGCGGACTTGTCCGAGAACGCATTTTCAAGCTGCAGTTCTGCCTCGATGTAGAGCGCGCCCAATCGGCGGGCTTCGGCGTTCATGTCAGCGTAGATGGCCTCCACCCGGGCCCTTGTTTCCGGCGACAGCTGAAGGTCTTCGGCCGCTTCCAGCACATGGGCGGGCCCCGGATATCCATTCAGTTCGGCTGGTTTGGCCAGCCCCCAGCCGCGACCGGCCTGCAGATCCTCGACATCCTTTTCGGACAGGGACTTGATCTGGCGGGTTTCTTCCCCGGCATAGGGTTGAAGGAGGGCGGCGCCCTGAGCGTAAGAAAAGTGCGGGAAACAGAGGCACATGCCAATTATGGCGAAAGCCTTTTGTGGGATTATCGGCGCCATGCATGCTTCCCGCAGGTCGATAGGGCTTTGTAGGACAAGTGTGGCAAAGTTCGATGCTATCTCATATGATCCGGATCATATGTTTGAGGTTCGATCCACAGCTGGTGCCCATGGAGACCTTCACGGACATTCTGAAACAGGCCGGGCTGGAGGCGCAGCCCCTGTCCCTCTCTTCGGGCGAGCATCTCTTCTGGACCGGTGACCGCATCACCCGCCTGTATTTTGTCCTGGGCGGTTCGATTACGATGGTGCGCACCCTCGAAACCGGCCAGGAAGTTGTCGTTCAGCGTGCCAGTTCCGGAGAGTTGCTGGCCGAAGCCTCCCTCTTCGCCGAGCGCTATCATTGCGACGCCATCTGTGAGACAGATGTCGACTGTGCCGTTTATGACAAGCAGGCCCTGCTCGCGACGCTGGCCCGTCCAGACGTGTCTCTGGCCATCCTGAAGATCTATTCCCGATCAATCCGGGACCTCAGATCCCAGATCGAGCTGCGCAACATCAAGCGTGCCGACGACCGGGTCCTTGCCTATTTGTCGCTGTTGCCGGCCAGCGAGGATGGGTGGCGAGACCCGGAACTGGCCTGGAAGGATATCGGCCGAACGCTCGGCCTCACCCATGAGGCCATCTACCGTGCTCTTGCGTCACTGGCGAAGTCTGGCCGGATCGAGCGGGTGGACAACCGGTTCCGATTGCGGCGAGAAGTTTGATTGCTGCAAGCCGCTCGCCTAATCTGCCATCCGGACCACCGCAATCGGAGACCTTCATGCCTGACGAAAACCCTCTCTTGAAACAGGCAACCCTGCTGGGTGGTGACCCGGATGCGATCCGGGAATTCTACGAGAACTGGTCGGAGCATTACGACACGGATCTGCTTCTGAGCATGGGCTATGTCGGGCCGGAAATCGCCGCTGAGGCCCTGGTCCAGCACGTCTCCGACACGGCCCTGATCCTGGATGCCGGCTGCGGCACCGGTCTGGTCGGCATTGAGCTCATCAAGCGCAAATGGGACCTGACGATCGACGGCATCGATCTGACCCCTGCGATGCTGGCGCAGTCCCGGTCCAAGGGCGCCTACCGCAAGCTGAACCTCGCCGACATGGCCGGGCCGCTGTTCGAGATCGACGACGATATCTATGACGGCGTCGTCTGTGCAGGTGTCTTCACCGCCGGACATGTCGGCCCCGCCGGCATTGACGAACTCATCCGCGTTGCCAAGCCGGGCGCGCCCATCGTGCTGACCGTGCGTGACATTGCCTGGGAAGCGGACGGCTTCAAGGACAAGATCGAAACGCTGGAACAAGAGGGCAAGACCCGCGTGGTTTCAGTGACCGAGAGCCCCTACCACACCAAGGAAAACATCTTCTGCCAGCTGGTGGTGCTGGAGGTGGTTTAGGTCGCGTAGTTTGTTCCGGGTCACTCCAATCGGCTCCGTTGAGCAGGACGGACAGGATTTCGAAACCAAAAATCAGTTTCCGAGCTGCCAGGGCTCAAGTACCGGTTTCCAACTCATCAGCGAGTTTCCTCAAGAACCCGGACAAGTTTGGGTTTTGAGTGTCCAGACGATCTGCAAATTTCAGGGCAATCCCCGCTTCACCTGAAGTTGCTCCAGATTGCGCGACGATGTCCGGGAGCGCCAAACCGTCCGCCCACATTTCCGCAGCCCAGGCTACATTCTCACCGCCGTCCAGGGCGATTGCCCCTCCCGCCAGTGCGACGCTATCACAGTCGTCAGCCGGTCCGATGGCCGACAGACAGATCTCTGCAATGCAAGGTGCTGCTTCATCGAACCAGGTCTCGAGTTTCTTCAAGATGATCATGTCGTTTTCAGTCAGTCTCCGACCCGCGGGCACCCAGGAGTGAGCGTGGTCGGAGACCTCTAGCGCCAGACCTCTGTATTTTCCTCTTGGCCCCTTGCCGTCGCACCCTGTGCCATGCGGCGCCACCGCACATCTCAGGACCAGAGAAAAAAAGCACAAGGCTTCCCTGGGCATGCTCGGCAAACGCTGAACGATGTCCAACAACCAGGGCAAGGCCGCATATGTGACGGGATAGACATCATCCTGATGGTGGAGTTCTTCCCAGAACAACTCTCTTGCCAGATCGTCGTCCCAGCGGGTCTTCAGGCTTTCCAGAATGCCAGGAACATTCCGGACACCATAGGGGCCATACAGTCTGCTCCAGACAGGATCATTCAAAGATAGTTTCACTGGCTTCCGGGCTCACCTGCCGTTTCGAGACTGATGTTTACTAAACATCCTCTGGAGACTATCCAACAAGGCATTCGTATTTTTGACAGTTCGGATGACGACTTGCCCCTGTTCCGTCGACAATATCGGGGGCGTCAACAAGGTCTTCAGTTGCAGACGGCTAACCGGACCTGGCAATCACATGGGCATAGGAGCCCATGACGGACCCGGCGCGCAATCCCATATCGGCCAGCCGATTGCCTTCAGCGTCTTCCGCCTCGAACAGGCGCTCCGCCGCGCCTTCCGAGACGATCGAGGCATAGTGGAACTCATGCGCCGAAAGTGCGCCTGACCAGGGCAGTTCGGTGAGCGGCCGAAGCTTCCGATAGCCGAGATGACGCTTGCGGGCCTGGAACGAGGTCTCCAGCGGCAGCAGGCCGAGCATCTCGTGCCGGTGTCCGTCCGCATCGATAAGACCGGTGCCAAGCGTCATGTAACCTCCGCACTCGCCATAGATCAGCGTCCCCGCCCCTGCCGCACGTTTCAGACCGGCCTTGAAGCGCTCCGCCCGGGCGAGGCGCCCTGCATGAAGTTCCGGATAGCCGCCCGGCAGATAAATCGCGTCTGCATTCGCTGCTGGCGCCTCGTCGGCAAGCGGAGAAAAGAAAGAGATCTCGGCCCCGTCTTGCCGCCAGGTTTCCAGAAGATGCGGATAGGAGAAGGCAAAGGCAGTGTCCCTGGCAACGGCGACCTTCTGCCCGAGCGTGGCAGGCAGTTGCTTCTTGCCGGTTCCTTGCGGACCAAGGCTTGCAGCCATCTTGTGCAGGCGCGCCAGGTCGACATGATCGCGGCAAAGGCGGGCCGCTCCGTCCAGAAACCTCTCCAGATCCGGATGTTCGCCGGCCTGAACAAGCCCCAGATGGCGCTCTGGCAAGACCAGGTCCTTTGAACGCGGCAGGGCGCCCAGCACCTCGATGTCCTGCGGCGCCAGGGCCTGCCGCAACATGGCCTCATGCCGGGCGCTGCCGACCCGGTTCAAAAGGACACCGGCCACAGAAACATCGTCCCGGAAGGTCCGAAAGCCCTGAACCAGTGCGGCAACGGACTGGGCCTGCTTGCCACAATCCACCACAAGGACGACCGGCAGGCCCAATATTGAAGCCAGATCGGCCGCCGAGCCCTTGCCATTCGCTGCCCCGTCAAAAAGCCCCATGGCGCCCTCGACCAGAAGCAGGTCCTGCCCTGCCGCGTGATCGCGCGCCAAGGACCTGAGTGTTTCCGGTGTCATCGCCCAGGCATCCAGATTGACGCTGGCGGTGCCACTTGCGGCTTCATGAAAGCGGGGATCGATGTAATCGGGGCCGGATTTTCCCGAGGCGACCCTGAGGCCCATGTGCTTCAAGGCTCGAAGCAGTGCCAGGGTCAGTGTTGTCTTGCCCGCACCGGACGACGGCGCGGCAATCAGGAAACCGCCGGGAGTAAACGCGGTTGGATCAGCCGGCATCGACCGAGCGGCGGTCCTGCCGCAGTCCCAGCGGATCGCTTTCCAGAACCCTGCCCGACAGCGCCCCAAGCCAGTCCAGCCCGCTGCGCAGGCGCACCACCTCGCCGACACAGACGATGGCCGGCGGCTCGATATTCGCAGCTCTGGCATCGGCGAAACACCGGCCGAGCGTTGTTTCCAGAACCTCTTGCCCGGCTAAGGAAGCGTTGCACACGATGCCCACAGGCTCGTCCACAGACCGTCCACCGGCTATCAGTTTGCCGGCTATCGTCTCAAGATGCTTCATCGCCATGTACATGACGATCACGGGAGAGCCCTTGGCGATCCCGTCCCAATTGACCGCGTCCGGCGTCAGGCCGGTCTGGTCATGGCCGGTCAGGAAGGTGACCGCCTGGTTGCAGTCGCGGTGCGTTGCGGGAATGCCGGCATAGGCCAGACCGCCGATCCCGGCAGTGATGCCCGGAATGATCCGGAAGGGCACGCCGGCTTCCACCAGACCGAGTGCCTCTTCCCCACCGCGGCCAAAGACAAACGGATCTCCGCCTTTCAACCGCAGAACCCTTTTGCCCGCGCGGGCATAATCGATCAGTTTCAGCGTGATGTCGCGCTGCTTCGGGCTCGGCTTGCCGCCACGTTTTCCGGCATAGTCCGTTATGGCACCCGGTTTCACCCAGTCCAGAATGCTCTGGTCGACCAGGGCGTCGTAAACAACCGCGTCCGCCTGGCGCAGGCCGTTCAGCGCATGCAACGTCAACAGGCCCGGATCGCCCGGTCCCGCACCTGCAAGCCATACCCAGCCCGGTTCAAACACCGGCAACCCCTTCGGCAGACTGTTGTTCTCTGTAGTGCCCGTCATATGTCCTGTTTACCTGCGCAAACAAAGGCAGCCAAGCAAAACCGCGATCAAAAACAAAAGGATTACGACATTTTATCGCGCAGGTGCTGCCAGGGGCAGAAAAGCGGAAATGCATCGGATATAGAAACCTGATGTCGAAGAATGAGCCAAAAGAACTGCGACGCGGCTGGACGACCGGCGCCTGTGCGACGGCGGCGGCCAAGGCCGCCTATTCGGCTCTTCTGAGCGGGACGTTTCCCGACCCGGTCGACATCACCCTGCCGCGCGGCGGAACCGCCGCCTTTGCCCTGACCCGGCACGATCTGTCAGACGGCAGGGCGCAGGCAACCATCACCAAGGATGCCGGCGACGACCCGGATGTCACACACGGGGCGCTGGTCACGTCCACCGTGCGGCTGTTGCCGGAAGGGTCCGGTGTGCGTTTCAAGGCCGGAGACGGCGTCGGCACGGTCACGAGACCCGGCCTGCCGATCCCGCCGGGAGAACCGGCGATCAACCCGGTGCCGCGCCAGATGATGGAAACGGCCATTTCCGAAATCGCGTCCCGGCATGGCGCACCGGGCGATGTGGAAATCGAGGTTTCGATCGGCGGTGGCGCAGAGCTTGCCCTGAAGACCATGAACCCCAGGCTCGGCATTGTCGGCGGCTTGTCCGTTCTGGGCACCACGGGCATCGTACGCCCGTTTTCCTGCGCGGCCTGGATCGCCTCCATCCACCGGGGCATCGATGTCGCGCGCGCCGTCGGTCTCACCCACGTGGTCGGCGCTACCGGCAGCGCCTCGGAAGACGCGGTCAGGCACCGTTATGAACTCGACGAGACCGCCTTTCTCGACATGGGAGACTTTGCGGGCGGGCTCCTGAAATATCTGCGCAGTCATCCGGTGGAGAAACTCACACTGTCCGGCGGATTTGCCAAGTTCACCAAGCTGGCCCAGGGGGCGCTTGATCTGCATTCTGCCCGAAGCTCCGTCGACTTCGGATATTTGCAGGATCTGCTGGTGGAAACCGGCGCGCCTGACGATCAGGTCGCGGATGCCCTTGAGGCCAACACGGCCAAGGAAGTGCTCGACCGCGCGCTCACCGCCGGTGTCGACCTGAGCACGCCGCTGGCACGGCGCGCGAAGGCCGCTGTGCGCGACATCCTGAGAGATGCGCCAATCGCTGTTGAAGTCCTGATCACCGACAGATCCGGCAAGGTGATCGGCGAATGCGGATTTGACGATGACGCATGACCATATCCTGCTTCTGGCCGGCACCCATGAAGCACGCCAGCTGGCGCGCGCGCTTTCCAAGACCTTTCCCGAGACCCGGCTGACAGCCTCGTTTGCCGGCGCAGTCTCGGATCTGCCGGACCTGGGCGTACCGACCCGGGTCGGTGGCTTTGGCGGGGTCGACGGCTTGCGCGCCTATCTGGCAGCCGAGGCTGTCACGATCATCGTGGATGCGACACATCCTTTTGCGGCACAGATGAGCCGCAATGCAGCCGCAGCCGCCGACCTCCCCCTGGCGACCTTGTTGCGCCTCGACCGGCCCGGCTGGACAGCGGAATCCGGCGACACCTGGCAGTCGTTTGGTACTCTCAAGGAGGCTGCGGCTGCCTTGCCAACAGGGGCGAGGGTATTCCTGTCGGTCGGGCGGACGGACATCGGACTTTTCACACATCGCACGGACCTTTTCGGCCTGGCGCGCATGATCGAGCCGCCCTCCGAGCCATTGCCGCCTCATTGGCAGCTGATCCTGGCTCGCCCGCCACAGGCGGTTGAAGAAGAGCTCTCGTTGATGGAAACACACCGGATCACGCATCTGGTGACCAAGAACAGCGGCGGCACCCGTGCCTTTGCCAAGATCGCAGCCGCCCGCAGACTGTCGCTGCCCGTCTTCATGATCAGCAGGCCGGATTTGCCCGAGGCCGAAACGGCGGGCTCCGTTGACGAAATGATCGCGCTGGTAAAGGGCCATTTAGGCCCGGTTGCAGATTAGGCGCTTTTTTCGGACCGGCCGTATTTGAACCTGGCCACCGCGAAGAGGAAACGCGGAATTCCGATCACATAACGATGAAACAGCCGGCGCGGTTCCTGCAGCAAGCGGAACAGCCATTCCAGCCCGGCCTTGCGGACAAAGCCGGGTGCCCGGACGACCGCCCCAGACATGAAATCAAACAGAGCACCGACGCCGATCGCAACCGGTACCGTCAACTGATCCCTGTTTTGCGTGATGAAGAATTCCTGACGCGGATTTCCCATGGCCACCAGCAGCAGATCCGGCCTGGCCGCATTGATCTCCGCGCAAATGTCCGAGATCTCCTGCTCCTGGAAAAACCCGTTTCGGCAGCCGACCACCAGATGGTCCGGGAAACACGATTCGATATGCTGCTTGGCGCCGCGCACCTGATCTTCCCTGGCTCCAAGAAGATATATCCGCAACGGAATACCGATATGCGCCAGGACAAAGGGAAGAAGATCAGTACCGTTCAGGTTTGCCGGAAACGGGCGTCCATTGAGAAACCGGCTTGCCAGATTCAGACCGATCCCGTCATTCAGGAGCGTCATCTTCTTCAAGGTGTCTGCATAGTCGGGATTGTCCAAAGCCGTCAGAACGGTGTGAGCATTGCAGATGGCAATGTCGAGCGGTCCCCGGTGCTGGACCGCTTCGCAAATCAGTGCGACAGCTTCCTCTGAGGTGAGACCCTCCATTGCAAAAGGTCCCAACATCAGTTGGCTGTTGGCCGGTCTTCCCGAGTTGACGTTCTTGTCTGTCTGCAGCATTCCGATCCCGAAAATCTCTTGTGCCCGATCCTCTTCCAGAAACTGGTGATTTCGGAACCTACCTTGTAGACCATGACAATTGCTAAATGTGAGCTAACGTCTGTTCCCTGTTCAAGGAAAGGTGAGCTGGCAGCAATTTCACACAGAGGCGGCCAAAGAAACCCCTCTCCAGAACTGCCGAATGCGACAGGGAGGCCAGGGTATCAGCTCCCAGCATCCTTGCCGCAAATGCATTGGGCAGACGTTTTTGTTTCCAGGTTCCAATACCTAGGCAATGTCGCCGCGCGAGAGGCAACTCTCGTAGAGCGCGGAATAGGTTTTCGCCGTTTGCGCCCAGGAATAGGTTTGCACCGCGTCCATCAACGCTATTTGACTATCGGCAAGATTTTCGTCCATGCGCGCATGCAGGGACTGAAGCTTCCGGGCTACTGCATCTGCGTCCGAAAAATCGCATAGTTCCACATCGCCATGTTCCTCTGCAAAGGCCCTGTAGGCTTCATTCGGTTGAACCAGCGGTATCAGCCCTGCGCTCATAGCCTCTATGAGTGCCAGTCCGAAGCCTTCATACTCAGATGCACTCAGAAAGAAGCTGGCCCGTTCCAGGGCCTGACGAATTTCGTCGACCGGCAGACCGACACTGATCTTGACTGCCTGCGTCAGATTGCGCGCGGCGACCATGCTCTCCAGCTCCTCGCCGGTGATGTCGAACGGCACCCCGAAGATCTCCAGTCGCCACTCCGGATCTTGCGCAGCCAGTTTGGCGAACATGTCGAGGAGCAGGTCAAGGCGCTTGTTGTTCGAAAAGCGTCCAATTGTGACAGCCCGCCTGCTCAGGGTTTTCGACGCCGCGCCAGAGAACTTTTCGATGTCTACGCCGTTGAAAATCAGGCGCACACGTTTGCCGGCAATTTTCGAGAAGGTCTCCCGATCGCTTTCACTGCAGCAAACGACAGCCCGATATCCGGTCGCGGACGCACGCGTCAGTGTCTGAAACCAGATCTTCTTGAGCGTCGCATAGGCTTGCGTGTGAAAGAAACCGCCATGTGTTGTGACAAACAAAGGCTTCTTGTGCAGGATCCTTGTCGCGGCGAGCGCATCAAACGCAAAGTCTATTCCGTGCACATGTACAATGTCTGCAGAGCGGATAGCGCGCCACAGTCCGGGCATGACCGGATATCTGGTCGATCCAAGGAACGGTATGCGTTCGACTTCAACGCCGTCGATAACCTCATGGGCCGCGAGCTTTGTCTCGAGATCGGAAAAAACCCGGTCGCATGTCACAACACGGACCTTCGCGAACATGCCGCGTTGCTGAGCAGCGAGACTGGCGACGAATTCCTCCAGGCCGCCAATGCCGGGTGCATATTGGCGGACGACATGGACGATCTCCTGCCGGGCAAGGAACGGCGACGTGTGCATAGAACCTCGTTATAGTCGGATGGACGAACCCTGGTGCGCGACGACAGGCTCGTCCGGAGCACGGAAAAGCACCACAAAACCAGTAACAAATCCTTCACGGCGTCAAGCTATCAAGAGGACCAGAGCCAGGGACGCTGGAACAATAACACCGAGGCGCAAGAGGTGTATAAACAGGTTCAGGCGTCGCGCCTGCTTGCCCAACCGAGCTTCAAGAGCTGGAACCCGAATTGAAAACCGGACTTCATTCTCAGATCGCAGCGTCCCCCAAAACGTTGAGCGGCCACTTATCCTGCACCTGAGCGCGGACTACCCGAGCCCGCATAGAGGCCCGACGACAACCGCCGTCAAACGCCTTGTTGAAGGCATCCCCGAAGCCGACCATCTTGTTGTCTCGCTCTTCAGAACCTCAGACCCGCGCAAAGTCAGATTCATTGACTGCGGGACGCAAAACGGCGTCCGGCTGATTGCTTACCGGTATTTCGCCCCGCCCATGGGCATGCTGCTGGCGCACTGCATGCGTGCTGTCGCACGAAGGGTTCTGCGCTTTCTGGAAACGGAGAAACTTCGCCCATCCACGGTCCATGCCCACAAGTTCGCCTTTGAAGGCATTGCGGCGCTCTGGCTCGTCGACAATTGCGGCTATGAGCTGCGGATGCTGGTATCGGTGCGCGGCGAAGCCGACCAGAAGGTCCTTCTTTACAAGCGAACCTACAGACGGTTGTTGCAGCGCATCGCAGATCGCGCCGATCTCATCTATCACGTTTCGGCCTGGTTCAGGCCGACAATGAACCGATATCTCGATATTTCGCCGTCGAAACAAACGCTTTTGCCGAACATCGTCGCAAACACGACGACCCCACCGGCTTCTCACCCAGCAGAGCCGCGGTTTGTTTGTGTTCTCAATTTGGACATTCGCAAGCGGAAAGGTCTGCGTGATGTGCTGGTCGCATATGCCGAGTTTCAGAAGACGCATCCGAATATCGGCCTTGATATAATCGGCCATGGACGCCCGGAAAGCGTCGACGACGTCACGAGACAGGTCCGGGATCTCGACCTGGAGCAAAATGTCAGGCTGATCGGGCGCCTGTCCGGTGAAGAGCTCTTCGTCCGGTTGCCCTCCTACCTGGCCCTCGTTCTTCCAAGTTTCAACGAGACTTTCGGAATGGTGTATGTCGAAGCGCTGTTTGCCGGTATTCCGATCCTTTACGGACGCGGCACGGGCATTGACGGATATCTTGAGGACTTGCTGGTTGGCGTCGCCGTAACGCCGGGCAAGACTTCCGAAATCCTGCAAGCGCTAGGCGAGCTATCCGGGAACAACACGGCCTATCGCGAGGCCATCAGCAACGCACGGGGCATCTTGTTCGAGCGGTTTGCTCAAGTCAACATACTGAACAGATATCGGGCGGACCTGTTGGATAGCCACGCACATTCGACCCAAGCGGCGCAAACGCCATGAGTTGGAAACCCGCTTACAGGCTGACAACATTTGCCACAGGCATTCTTGCACTTGTTCTCTGCGTCATTCTGCTCGCGCAGCTTTTGACGCGGCCACACTCCGCTCTTCCCACGCAAATACCAAAGGCGCAGAACCAACCGACCGCCCAGAGCGACCAGAGCGCCCAGAGCGCCACGGTCGAGATGCCACACTTCAGGCGGGGCGTGAATCTCTCGCGCTTGCAAAGTTTCTCAGCGCGCGACCTTGACAGGCCCGGACATTACCTCTGGCCACCATTCCAGGGACCTTTGTCTCAGATGTCCGACCTCGAACTTGAGCGCCTGACGGCACTGGGCTTTGACTTTGTTCGGCTGCCGGTTGACGCTGGCCCTTTCCTTGCGGCCACGCCCGTCGAACAAAGGCTTCTGATCGACGCGTTGAGAAACGTGGTTGTCAGGCTGCTGGACCACGAGCTCGCCGTTCTGGTCGATATGCATCCTGCAAACTATCAGTCGAACTGGCGTCCGCGAGACATCCTCGGCAAAAACAACGAAACCGCCTTTGCAGCTTACGAGGCTTTGCTGGTCACAATAGCCCAACGACTTGGGGACCTGCCGCCAGCAGACATCGCCCTGGAGCTTATGAATGAGCCGCAACCGGAGTGCTGGAAAGGCGCCGAAGACGACTGGACGACGCAACAGGTTGAGCTCTACACCGCGGTGCGCAACAGCTCTCCGACTTTGCCTATCGTGCTGACGGGTGGCTGCTGGTCATCGGTAAGCGGTCTGGACACGCTGGATCCGCGCGTTTTCGATGACGCGACGCTCTATGATATCCACTTTTATGATCCCCACGGCTTCACACACCAGTCGATACCGTGGTCGCGCGTGCCGACCCGATACATAGCCGGCTTGAGTTATCCGGCCGCAAACGGCAGCATCGAGAGAACGGAACAACTGACGCGCAAGCGAATAGAAATCCTGAAAAGCGAGGGAGTTGACGTTCCTGCAAGTGCTTTCGACGATGCGCGTCAGGAGATCAGATCATACTACCATCGAAAGAAACCCGACCTGCGGTATATTGAAGAGCGGTTTTCCAGGATAACAGCGTGGTCTGAAAAGTATGGGATTGCCCCGCGGCGTATCGTGATCGGAGAATTCAGTGCGATACGCCCGCCCGAAGGCATCCCGGAAGACGAAAGCCGGCTGGCTTGGTTAAAGGATGTGCGCGTGACCGCTGAAGCCAACGGGTTCGCATGGGCGCTCTGGGACTATTTCGCAGGTTTCGGATTGTTGTTGGACAATGAGACCCGCGCCATTGACGAGCAAATGGCAGCCGCGCTTGGTTTGAACACGCGTGCCCTGAAACCCCGGACGGATCAGCGCTGACCGAAGACCAAAAAGGCCAGGACCTTCGAGGAACAAGTTTGAACAACAGCCATATAGAACAGCCTGTATTGCCTGCCCGGACACGAAACACTTCCGTGTTTTTCGGCCTGTTCAACTGGATTCCTGTTTTTCTGCTTGCCTATCCGATGCTGTTCTCGCCTTTTATCGCGCAATTTTCGTCTGGAGACGGATCCGACAACAACATCGTTGCCTCACAATCGAATACATTCAATCAGCTTTTCTGGATCGGAATCTTCGCACTAACCATGATCTCTGCAGGTCGACGTCTCCTGCACATAGGGGTCATTTTCAGAAATCCTGTCGTCTGGGTCCTTCTCGGCTACCTCACGCTCGCCTTGCTCAGTGTGACCTGGTCTCCCGTTCCGGCAATCGGCTTCCGTCGGTTTGTTCTTCAAAGCATTATCGTTCTTTGCCTTGTTATCTCGGTTTCTCTGACAGACGACCCCCGACTGCTGGTGTCCAGGTTTTTGAAGTTGATTGTTGTTATTGTGCTCAGCAACACGCTGGCCGTTGCCGTTTTGCCTCCGACGCCTTTGGGCCATGCCGGTCTCTATGCCCAGAAGAACGGGCTGGGCGCCGTTATGGCGCTTGCGTTCCTGTTCACCGTTTACGGCGTCGTTGCCCATCGCGGCTGGCGCCGCGCCTTCATGGCCGCCATATCCTTTCTGGCCTTCGCGCTGCTGCTCCTGAGCCAGTCCAAAACGTCCATCGGCCTTTCTTTTCTGATGCCCTTTGTCGCCTTCACGGTTGTCGGCCTGGCATATTATTTTCGGGCAAATGCTGCACTGCTACTCATATTCAGCGCGATTACCGTGGTCGTGGCCTGGCTCTTTTTCTCCGCCGTGACGCGTTTCGACTTCACAGACCTCTCGATCCTGCTTTTCAACGACGAGACCTACACCGGCCGAACCGTGATCTGGGCGTTTATCCTGGACGTTATTTCCAGGGCCCCCTTTTTCGGGCAGGGCTATTCGTCTTTCTGGGCAATCGGAACGGATTCCATCGTTTATCGGGAGGCGCCCGGTTTTGTGGTGTCTCTTCTTCAGGCGCATAACGGATATCTCGACGTCATGGTCGAAACAGGCCTTGCCGGATTCGCACTTCTGGTCGCCCTGATTTTGGCGGCACTGATTTCAACCGCTCGGGCCGTGCCCCTCAACCCTCAACTTGCTTTCTTGTGCTACTCGCTGATGCTGTTTGTGATCTGTCACAACATGCTGGAGAGCAGCTGGTTTCGAGGCTATTCGCTCAATTGGCTTGTCTTTCTCATTATCGCCTGCGTCCCCGGGGCCCTATCACGATCGCTTTCCAGAACAGCCGCATAAAATTGCCAATTTTGTAGCGAATTAGCAGTTCAATAACCATAATTGAATAATGCTGCTGGCAAGTGTGTAGGCTGGCCAAGCCTGATATTCCTCGAGCGCAAGTAACCGTCGTGAAGACCAATTCCGAAATGCCATCCCAAGATGCAAATAACCTTGCGCTCGATGTGCTTGGGATCGTAGGCGTCCTACGTCAGCGAATTCTCTTCGTTTTTCTGATTGCATTTGTGTTTGTGATTGGCACCGTTTCGTGGTCATTGACCCTGACGCCGATCTATCAAGCGACCTCTCAGGTTCTTTACGACCCAACCGTTCGCCAGCCCTTCGACGAACCGAACCGGCCGAGCCGCTTCGCCCAGGGGGCGGAAGTTATCGACAGCCAGATCTCTGTCATAAACTCCGACACGGTGCTGCGTCCCGTCGTGCGCAGGAACAACCTGACCACCGATCCGGTGTTCAATACTGAAGCATCCCCCGGTCTGATCAGCCAGATCCTCGGTATGGTCCGGGGCAGAACGGCGCCCAGTGACGAAACCATGGAAGCGGCCGAGACTGCGGCGCTCGAAAAACTCTCTGACGCCCTCGTCGTGAAACGCGTCGGCCAAACCTATGTCATCAATGTCTCCGTCGAATCTCCCAGTCCGACCCAGGCCGCTGTCCTTTCCAATGCGATTGCCGAAAGTTATCTCAGCGACCAAAGCCGGCAGGTGGGAAAGGCCTCAAAGGAGGCCACCTATCAGATCGACGACCGGCTGGTGAGCCTGCGGGAGCGGCTGCGCCAGGCGGAATCCGATATCCAGAGATTTCGCGCCGAGAACAAACTTCAAAGCGCCGATCAGGGCCTACTGCTCAACGAGCAGGAGCTTTCCGGCCTGAACTCCCAGCTTGTGGAAGCGCGGGCCGCTCTCGCTGAAGCGACAGCGAAGAACGACGAAATCCAGCGCGTGCTTCAAAACGGGGTCGACGCAGAAGCCATCGGCGACGTCGTCAATTCCGGTACGATTACGCGGCTCCGCGAACAATTTGCCCAGGCGGCCAGAAACGAAGCGGAACTGTTGGCGGACCTGCTGCCCTCCCACCCGTCCGTCATCCGGGCCAGGTCACAGTTGCAACGCATACGCGGCCTCATTCGCGAGGAAGTCAACCGGATCGCTGAATCCACCCAGATCGACCTGAAGGTCAACCAGGAGCGCGTCGGCAAGCTGGAAGAACAGATCGATGCATCCCGCAATCTGAACAATGCGGACAGTGCTGCCTCGATCAAACTGCGTGAACTGGAAACCGAGGCCCAGGCGACCCGCTCGCTCTACGAGATCGCACTCGCTCGCGCGAAACAGATCAGCGAACTCGATCAGGTCGTCCTGCCGTTTGCACGGATCATCACACCTGCGGTGGTCCCTGACAGTCCTGTCTGGCCCAAAAAGAAGATCATGGTGGTCCTTGCAGGCATTCTCGGCGTCCTGGTCGGCACGGCCCTCGCGGTCGGAGCAGAAGCTTTCCGGATCATAAAAAAACACCTTATGGCTGCAATCGAGCCGGCGCCCGCCCAGGCTGCGATGCAAGCACCCGCTGTTGCGACCCCCGCAGCTCCTGTGACCCGGGATCCGGATTGGCAAGCGGACAATGCTCGCGCGCCGTCCGTCGGATCTCTGCAGTCAGCCGTCAAGGCGATCCGCCGTGTACCGCAGCAACGCGCCCGAGGCCTGAAAGTCGTCAGCGATCTTCCCTGGCTGACCGGATCGGATGAACGCGGCACACTGCGTCTACTGGATGCAGATATCGTCACCGCAGTTCAGGATGCTGTGGATCAGTTTTACGCCAACCATAATGGCCCGGGCCGTGAATTCGGCCGGAGCGCCGACAGGATCGTGACCGAGATCGAACGTACGCCGCGTGTCGGTCAGAGTCAGATCGTCTTTCTGACCTCGCCGGCACTCGGCCACGGCCAGACGGTCAGCGCCCTGGCGCTGGCACTGGCGGCCGCCCAACGCGGCATGGATGTTCTTCTTGCAGACGGAGAACCGAAGCAACGCATGCTGAGCCACGACCTCAGTCTGGATGAAGACGCTCTCGGCGCCACCATGCGCGACCGTGTTGTCGGCTACGATGAGCTCGACATCTCCTTCCTGTCGCTTGTTTCAGGCCTGCCAAAATACAAACATCACCGGATGAATATCCGCGAGGCCTTCGAATTTGCCGATGTTGCGCGTGACTACGACCTGGTGATTATTGACGGTGTGGCATTGCCCCAGCTGGTAGAAGACGACCCGCTGGCCGGCCTCGCGACGAGTTTTCTGGTCACGGTTGCCGAGCGGGAAGAACCCCAGATTTCCATGCCGATTCTCTCACGGGATCTGTTGACGGTCGCCGATGGGAGGCCTGCCGGACTCGTGCGAACCATGACTGGCAGCAACGTTGCCCCCAGCCGGAAATACGCGCGATAACGCTCCGGGACGTGCCGGTTGTTCAGCCTGCCTGATCAGAAACGAATTCCAGCAAAAGGGCCTGTGTTTCCTGTCTTGCCGGCAGCGGTGTCACATTGTGGTCTGCGTCAGACAGAAAACGGACTGACAGGTTCGGATAGTCAGCCAACCTCTTTCGGTTGGTACCGAACCAGGTATCAAGTTCGCTCAGGCCACGGTCGTTTTCGCTGTAGAGAAGGCAAACCGGGACGCCCCGGTTTTTAAGATTCGCAAGGCGCCTGTGTAAGACCGAGGAAAGACGATGATGAGTGGAGAAGCGTCGCAGAACAGGTGCGAAGGCTTCATCGGACTTTCGGTGGAACGCGGTCGCGACCTTTCGAAGGGCGGAGGAGAGTTTGATGTCGCCGCTTAAAACGCGCCGCACGGTTTGTCTGTCAAAGGCCTTGCGGCCATAGGATTCCAGGGTCTGGATCGGTTCCTGGATCGCCAGGTCGACGTCTTCGTCCGGGTTCCAGACAAGCCGGCGCGGGTTGATCAGAAACGCCGCCGACACACGCTCATCTTCCGCTGTCGCCAGCAGTGCAAGGTAGGCGCCGCTGCAACGACCGCTCAGAACGATGGTTTCAACATCCAGATTGTCTTTCACGAAATCGATGGCGGCACGCACGTCATCGACCTGCTTGTCGGAATAAAGCACCTGCCGGTTCTGGCCGGGCCAATATCGGCTTTCTCCGATGCCGGCGAGATCCATGCGCAGCACCGCCACCCCCTGGCTCGCAAGCGCGCGCGCAAATCCAACATTCATGCGCGCCCAGCCGATGGAGTGATCATAGCCCGAGTTCAGGATCACAACCGCCGTCTTGGGGGCGCCGTCTTGTGGTTTCGTCACCGCGCCGAAAAACATGTCCTGCGGACCGAAACGCACGAGTCCTTCCTGCAAGCCGGGCTCAGGTGCAAGGCTTGTGTCCGATTGCAGCTCCAAGGGCGCCGCGGCCGCTACCTCGATCGGAAAGGTGCTTTTGACCCAATCGACGACGGCTTCCAGCGTCTTTACGGGTGCAATGGAAAGCGTCGGGTCTGAGACGTAATCGACATAACCGTCAAACTCCAACCGGTCCGCCTGTACACCGCACGCCGCATAGTGTTCTGCCAGCTTGTCGTCGCCGGGATGCTCCTTGCGGGTGACCAGAAGTGTCGGGATGGACACTGGTGCTTCCATCTTGAAAAGGTTGAGAGTTTTGACTTCCTCGGCGCTTTCCGGCGACAGGACAAAGCCGCCAGCCATCAGACCACCTGCGGGCCCATCGGACGCGCTGACCAGAAAGGTTGGCCGGGTCATGGCGGTCCAGGCGGCCAGTTCACGCAAGTAGGCGCGCCCCTGCGCCACGGGAGCCATCAGCAGCAGGCCCGATACGGCTTCATTTTGCACCAGGTCGGCAGCAAGACTTGCGCCGATGCCCTGCCCCGCGACCAGAATCCGCTCCGCGCCGGAATGGTGTCTTAACGCGGCCAGAGCTTTCCGCGCTGCGGTGCGCCAGGCGTGATTATCGTGGAGAGCCGATGCCTCACCGTTTGAGTGACCGGTCGCCGGGTAGTCAAAGCGAAGGCACGGGTAACCGGCTTCGGCCAGTTTTTCGCCCAGCATCCGGTAGCTTTTGCGAGAACAGAGTTCCTCGTATCCCCACGGACTGAGCAGCAAAACGGCAGTGGAACCGCCTGCTGCGTGAAAATAGCCCGCCAGTCCATCAAAGAAAAAAGGCTGTGCAGGTGCCTGGCTTTCGCCCTGCGCGGCGTCGGTCTGACTGGTGGTCACGTGCTGGTCCATGGAGGGATGACGTCCCGGTTGCCCTAGTGTTCTTGTTTGCCTAGATCGAAACACATGTAAAGTGCCCGAAGTGTCTGGGCCATTTTTAATAATGCCGCAGGGATCTTTGGTGCATACCAAAACACAAAGCGTCTCAAGACACTCTTAATCCAAACCGGAGTTCTCTCAACATGTTCAAAGCGTCCGTGGCCATTGCCAGCATCGGTCGTGCGACCCTGATCGATACACTGACATCGATCGCACAGGTCAAGCGGCCGGACGGGGTGGTCCTGGATGTTCTGATCGCCGACGATTCGCGCGACGGCGCCGCCACGAAGCTGGTTGCAAGCCATCCGGTGAAAGGTCTCGACGTTACCTGTCTCTCGGTCGCCAGCGGCAATATATCCACGGCACGCAACGCATTGCTGGATGCAGCAACGGGTGACTGGCTTGTTTTTGTCGACGACGACGAATGGGTGGAAGCCGATTGGCTGGAAAGGTTGTTTGCCTGCCAGAGGGACTTCCAGGCCGATGTCGTGGTCGGTCCGGTGCATCCGGTTTACCCGGAAAAGACGCCGGCCTGGTTCAAGACGGCCAACCCGCTTTACATGGACTGGGGAATTCGCGGGAAACGGATCTACACGGGTCGCGGGGGCAACACGCTTGTCAATATGGAGCTCATCCGCGCACTGGAACTCAGGTTCGACGAAACTTACGGACGGACAGGCGGCGAAGACACGATCTTCTTCGGACAGGCCGCCGAACGAGGAGCACGCATCTTCGTCACGGATGACGCGATTGCCCGCGAGCATGTGCCGGCCGAGCGTCTGTCGGAAAGCTACGTACTGAGCCGGGCAGTGCGCGCCGGACAGTCCTATGGCCAGATGCGGCTGACGCGCCATCCGGACCCGCTCTGGCATATCATCTTTGCATTGGCAGCCTTTGCCAAATGGCTTGCCGCAGGACTTCTGGCAGCAGCATTGCGGCTCTTTGACAGGCCGAAGTCGTTCCGCCTGCGGCAGAAGTCGTGCCTGAACAAAGGCAAGCTTCGCGCTGTCTTCAATTTGCCGCTTGCAGAACTCTACAGCGCTCCGAAGTAGGGAGGTAGTGTCCCCCAGGGCGATCATTCCGGAACGCGGGCAGCTTCTTCCGCCCTGTCAGAACCGGTAACGCATCCGCCGCGCCACGGCGTAGGCAGAGCTTATGAATTTCTGCTTGAGGCTTAGTCTTGGCGCAATATCTCGATCTGGATCAAAGGTGTCGACCACCGACCAGCGCGGACAGAACCAGGCGGCGTCATGTGCAAGACCGTGGTTGCTGGTGTAGATGCGACGGTATCCGGCTTCCTTCAGCTTCCCCAGAACCTGACGATTGAACGCCCCGAACGGGATCGCCGCTTCCGTCACCGGGGCGCCCAGCGCATCCTCGATTTTGCGACGGGCATCGAACAGTTCTTTTTGAAATCCAGCCTTGTCCAGTTTGCGCCAGTCGACATGGTCATGACCGTGGCAGCCGATCCTGGATCCGGCAGCCTGAATTTCCCGGATCTGCCCAACAGTCAGATAGCCAGTCTCGCCAATGCGTCCGGCAAGCACGAAGAACCGGCCTGACCGGCCAGCCTCGACCAAGGCAGGCAGTCCAACTGTGAAGTCAGACAGATTGCCGTCATCAAAAGTGACCTCCATGCGGACATCGTGACTTTGCTCCAGATCGGTCAAAGCGGCAATGGTCCTGCGGTAGACGTCCTTCGAAACAAAGTAGCGCTGAGCGTCGGCGGAGATTGGCACCGCAGGCTCGCCAATGCCATGAAATGTAAGAACCTGTGTTCTGGCCAACATATGCGCGTTGCCTTTTTCCCGGTGCTGGACCCACATTCAATCCAACGGCCAGCCGGAGAATGCGATACTGGATCAATAAAACCAACTTCTTGAAAAAACTGTCACCGGGTCAGAATGTTAACCGGTGCAGTGATATGCCTCGCCGAACCCGGACACCGCGCCTGACCTTCGTCAACATCACAGAGCCTTGTTGAGCCAATGCCGAATCCGCCCTTCCTATTATCCGACCTCAACCACGGGGACCGACGGTGAGCGAACATGAGCAGCAACGGCCCGCAGGTACGATCGGGAGACTTCGCGAGATCGGCAGCCGCCCGGTCGTGCGCAATACGATCTATTACGGCATTAATTTCAGTCTCCAGATTGTCACCCAGTTCGGCTATTTCGCTCTGATCAGCCGCGCTCTCGGTCCGGGTGGCTACGGCATCTTCGCGAGCGTTTCGGCGATTGCCTTGATGGTCAGCGTGTTTGTCGGGCTTGGCAGCGACCACCTGCTGATCCAGCGCCTGGCAGTCAACCGTGACGTTTTCGCACAATATTTCGGCCGGGCGCTGGCCATGATGCTGATGACTTTCGCTCCGGCCATCGCCTTCGCCTTCGCCATATTCTATTTTCTCGACACAGGCACGTTCAGTGTCTTCGGCCTGTTCTACATCCTGGCCGCGGAATGCATTTTCCGGAAAGTCTCGTTCCTGTGTTCAGCGACCTATATGGCTCATGACAGGGCCGGCAAACAATTTGCTGTCGACAATGCCATCATGATCTTGCGCTTTCTGGCCGTCGCACTGCTGACCCTGACCGCCGAGACCGTGGATCTGGACACCTGGGCCCTGTGGTATGTCGGCGCCAGTCTTGCCGCATCCGGCGTGTCCCTGATGATGGTGCTCAAGGACTACGGTCTGCCGTGCCCGGTTTTTTCAGGTTTCGAATTTCGGCAGGGGTTCCTGCTGAGCCTGGAATTCACCTCCGTCTCCGGCATGCGCGACCTCGACAAACCGGTGGTGGTGCAGCTGCTGGGCCCGGCTCAGGCCGGTATCTACACGGCCGCTTTCCGCATCATCGATGCCGCTACAACTCCGGTCAAGGCGGCGCTCTATGCCACCTACACCCGCTATTTCCGTCATGCCGACAAGGGCGCTGAACATGGCATCGCGTTCGGCATGCGTGTGCTGCCGGTGATTTCCGGACTAGGCCTTCTCGTCGCGATCTTTGTCTTCCTGATTGCCGATTATGTTCCGCTCCTGCTGGGCACGGAATACGTGGAGGCCGTCGGGCTGATCAAGCTGCTGGCAGTCTATCCGCTTCTTTTGGGGGCGGCCGGTATCGGTGCCGACATCATGCGTTCCATCGGCATGCAGGGCACACGCGTGGTACTGGTGTTTCTGTCGAATTTCGTGATTGTCGGCGTTGTCTGGGTCGGCTGCGATCTGGGCGGTCTGGAAGGTGCCGTTCTTTCCCGCATGGCGCTGCAGGCCGGGATTGTTGCCCTGACCTGGGGGCTGGTCGCTCGCAAGAACACAAAGGTCAGGAACGCCGATGCGTCGGATGCTCGCTAATAGGGCTGGGAACCGTTTCAGGAAGCCTTCAGGCGGGCACTCCAATAGGTCACGAAGTCCATCAGGCGGCGTGTGACGCGCTTGTGGCGTGCGTGATTCTGGCGCATCTCCGAAAAGTCAAACAAGCTGTCATTGATGTCGTAGTCGCCGCGTTGGCCATCGGGGATATCGCCGCGTTCCACCCGGTCGATCAGCCCGGGAAGGGCCGCATGAAACGCGGGATAGTGGAACGGCGGGTGCAGCGAATAGAGCCCATCGCCTGCCCCGGCGAAACACATGTTGCCGAGCCCGTGTTTCTGCAGGGTCAGGCTGAGCACCTGTTCCGCACTCAGCGCCTTGATCGGATTTCCAAGAAGCAGGCCGCGCAGACGGTAGCTCAACCGTGGCGTATCGAGATCCAGCGTGCCGACGCGTTCCTTGAAGCGTTTCATGTCCATCAGGAAGATGCGCGTCGAGACAAAGTGGAAGCGGTAGGCGACACGGCCATCGACCTCGTCCTCGTCAAAGGCATGGTCGGCGCCGTCGTGCTTGCCCTTGAGCCCGCCCGGATGGGGCGGCCCGGGCAGTGGGCTGGCAAAGAGCAGGTCGTCCCGCTCCTGCAGGAGCGCGATGGCCTCGTCGACCCAGGTCTGGCTCATGCCGCCATAGAGCATGTCTGCATCCATGTGCAGAACATAGTCGCTGTCGGCTTCAAGAATGCCCTGGAAGTAGCAGTAGAACGGGCCACCGTCCCAGGCCTTGTCCGGCATTTCTTCGGAACCGAGGAAGTAGTCCGAGACGACTCGCTTTTCCGCGGCGCTGTAATCGACCTCGTGAAAGGAGAGATTGTCGTACTGGCTTTCCAGAACGGGATAGAGCGCGCGGAACGTTTCCAGGCTCTGCATGTAGCGATTGGCCTTCGGATCGCCCTTGTAGCGGCCCGACTGCGGCGGCCGGACGTCAACGGTCACGATGGTGCGGTCCACCTGCGAGCCGAAAGCCCGCATCTTGTGGGCCAGTGTGGCTTCGAAATGCGGCAGATCGAGCGGATAGGTGTTGATCTGCATGGTGACCCGATGGGGCGCCTTGGACGAAGAGGTCATTCTGTCGTGGTTCCCGGTCACTCGGTGTCTGTGGGTTTGAGAGCCAACTGCCGGCCCAGGTTGATCGCCCGGAGCGTACCCGTCGGGCTTAGCGCTTCCTCGGACGGAACACAACATTTCAGCCTGATACGCTTTATGGCGCCGGGGGCCAGGTGAAACCAGTTGTCCTCCGGCAGGTATCCCGGCACCGACAGCGACACCGATTGCAGGAAGCGCCGGGCGGTCAGATCGAGCTGCCAGCTGCCATCCGGCTCGCGCCGCAATTCGCAGTCCGGCAGATCAAAATGGGGTGGTGCAAGCTCACCCCCGGTCCGATGAAAGGCGTCGGCCAACAGCTCCCCGCTCGCGGTGTCTGTCAGCTGCACCACCGTCACGTCGTGCGACAGCGGTCCGAAGCGATAGGCGTAGGTCACGTCGAAAAACGCTCCGATCAGGTCAACTGCGTTCAGGGTCTGCGCGCTCTGCGGGGCCAGCGTCAGATCGGTCCTGCCGGAGACCACCGGCAGCTGACCGTCGCGCAGGCAGCTGAGCGACAGGGTCACGCCCACCTTTTCCGGTCCGTCATTGATCGCGTGGACCGCAAGGCCGTTGGTGCCTTCATCGGTCACGCTCACCTGGAGCGGACGGAAGGCGCGCTTCAAGGCAAAATAGGCCGGTTTTGGCTGTCCGGCAGCGTCGACCACACCCCAACCGGCGCCGAGCGCCAGATCCTGAAAGGTCCAGACCAGCGCACCCTGACAGGGAGACCCGGGGCGGCGCCATTCGGCAAAGGTCCGTTCCATGACCTCGCCTGTCACCAGACGGCCGAAATCCAGATACCGGTCAGGATCGCCATACCGCAGCTCGGCCGGGTCAACCCCGTAAAGGGTCTTCAGATAGTTGTCGCGCACATCCTCAAAATCCCAGCCGGCGCCGCGGTCGCGTGGCACGCGCGCTTTCCAGCGCGGATCGTGGCCGGGTTTGACGGGCAAGCCGTCAGCAAGGCTTTCCGGGGAAGGAATGTTGGAAAAGGCCAGGCATTCACCGGCAAAGCGGACCTCTGCCCGCCGGGCATCCTCCAGCGGCCGCAGATAGGCGCCGACGCCGTAATAATGCGCAACGCCTTCATTCGGCGAAAAGGGCAAGGTGCCGCCACAAGGCGAATTCGGAACATAAGGCACATCAGGCCGCAAGCCGATGGTGAATGACGGCAGGATGTCCTCGCAGAGCGGTCCTTTCCAGCGGCTTTCCGGCAGCCCCATCATGGCGCCCTGCTGGTAGATCTCGCTGCCACCGCACAAAACGGCGAGCGACGGACACCCCATGCTGACAGCAAGCTGGTCCCGGACCTCCGCCTGGACTTCCTCGACAAAGGCGTCGTCCTTTACCGGGTAATCGTAATTGGCAAACTGGAAGTCCTGCCAGACCAGAAGACCGAGCTCATCACACAGCTCAAAGAATGCCCTGGTCTCGTAAAGCATGGTGCCGCCAATGCGCAGCATGTTCATGCCGGCATCCCGGGCCTGCTCCAGAAGCGGACGATAGGTTTCCTCATCCCCGGCAAGGCTCAGGAGATCGGCACTGGTCCAGACTGCACCGCGGCAGAAAACCGGAACACCGTTGATCTTGAGTCCAAAGCCCTTGCCGTCGGCACCATGATCTGCCTCCACGCGCCGGAAGCCGGTTTTTCCGAGCGTAAATGTCTGATCGGCCGCGTGAACCGTAATATCGTAAAGCGCCGGTGTGCCATGGGTGTGCGGCATCCAAGGCGTTATGGTTTCAGGGCGCAGCGTTGCCACGTAGGAGCCGTCCTCCTGAAGATCCATTTCCGCCGTGCTGCCCGCACAGCTCAGAACCGGGACCGCGTCGGAGTTTTCCAACCGCAGGGCAACCGTGAGGGCCGCGCTGCCGTCTGGCGCCAGGTCCGCCAGGACATGCTGATTGCTGATCCTGGGCCTATCGGCCGGTTCGATCCTGATCGGCCGGTAGGGGCCAACGGCATGGATTTCGGGACACCAGCCGGGCATGTGTCCCAGGAGAGTTGTGCGGATCAGGCGCAATCCCTGGGACGTGGCCAGCTGCGGCTTCCAGCGCGCCCGCGGCCCCTTGGCCTCCAGATGTGGTGTCAGCGCGCGAAAACACAGCTTCAGAACATTGCGCGTGTCCAGCGTGACCGGAACCTCGTGACGGCGGAACATGTTCCGGCTGTCCAGCACCAGCGTGTCGTTGAGATAGACTTCGGCGATGGTCGCCAGACCGTCGAAGCAGAGGCGATAGTCACCGGGCTCGGCATCAAACCAGCCCTCGTACCAGACGTCCTTGTCGTGCAGCGGCGCCGGGTTGTCCGGGTCATAGCGCCCCACCTCGGCAAGAGCCGCTGCGACGGTTCCCGGGACTTTCGCAGGGACGATATCCCACTGATGGCCCGTCACGAGCGGCGAGGTAAAGGCCCCGGCTTCGGTCACCGACAGAGTCCAGCTTATTCCGGACAGATCGATCATCCGGGTCCTTTCAGTCTGCTCAGGCACGTCTCGGTCCAGTCTCCGGCCATTCAGCCGTTCATGTCACTTTTTGGATCTCGCCCCGACCCGAAACGTCTCCTCAGGATAACGCTGCGGTTGAAGCGCGTCCGTTTTGATCCCGACAAACGCGGCTCACGCTCCGGCGGCGCTGCTGACGGGTTCGAAACGAGAGCTCTCTGCAGCGCCATATTGCGCGTCGAGCAGCGTCATCAGGCTGTCCCAGGCGTCGATTGCGGGCGCCAGTCCCTCTTCCAGACCCTGGAATTTCTTGCGCATTACGGCGCGGGCCAGTTTGAACTGCACCATCTTGGCCGTCGAGGAGATGGACTTCGCCAGCGCAATACCATCGGCCACTTGCGGGCGATCCTGCGCAACCAGCCACTCCAGATAGGAGGAAAGCAGCTCGAAATTCGCCCCGACCTGGCGAAGGGTGTTGAAGGCGTAGAGATGGAAGAAGTCGAATTCGCGTTCGCTGACCTTTTCCACCTGCGCCGGGAACACCTTTGCAAAGGCTGCAATCGGGTTTGTCGCCGGACGCCGCTTGAGGTGGTGCCGCAGGAGCGCCTCCGACACTGCCAGAATGTGCTCCGGGGTCGGCGCCACTTTTGGAAATTTCACGAACTCGGTATAAGGCAGAAACGGTGTTGGCTTGGCATGATCACCGCGCTGGAAGATGCCGTCGAAATCATCGCCCTCGAGCCGGTGCAGGCCGAGACCGTGGAAATACTCCATGGTCCGCGTGTCGAAATCCATCCAGTTGGCGACAATCGTGGTCTTGCCGTGCGCCTGGTGATAGCCGATGCCGTGGGTGTCGGGCAGGAAATAGCTGTCGACTTCAACCAGCGATGCCCGGCCGCGCTCGATCTGCTGCTGAATGTGGTACTCGACCCGGTCATAGATGGCCAGTTCGGTGACTTTCAGCCCGTAGAGCGCTTCCAGATCTTCCAGCGGAACCTTGAAGAACGTGAACTGGTCACCTTCAAAATCCTGGGTCACCGAGTAGGCAAGGCAGGCCTCGGGCGGCAGTCCGAGCGAGGGCAGCAGCTCGATCCAGATGTCCAGATAACAGTTGGTCTCTGGCCAGTCCCGGTCCTGGGCATGGAGCGGGCTACGCTGATAGGTGGCCGCGCTGAGACGGTCAAAGACAGCTTCGGTCATTGATGCCGTTTCCCTTCAGATCGACAAGGCAGTGCCAGAGCCGACTTGACCGCCGGCCCTGATAGGGCAGCTTCCACGTCCAGTATCATCCAAGCAGGCTGGTGTCTTGCTTGTTGACCAGAAGCATGGTCGACGTGTTGCCGAGAATGCGGTCGTTGGAAATCATCAGCTGTGCCGAATGGGCATCGCGCAGATGGCGGCCCAGGCTGAACGGCGTGCCGTTCTTGTAGCCGGCAATTCCGCAGATCAGCATGCAGTGATTGATGATCTCCAGGATCGTCTGGGACGTGCCGATCTTGATGTTGTTCATAGCCACGGAAAAGCTCATGGCATTGAGCGCATCGCTGTCGCCCTTGCAGCCTTCGAACTGCTTCAGGCCGGCGACCACGTTGGCCTTGACCAGCTGCAACAGGCTGGACGCCTCGGCAAGACGCAGGGCACCCGGAGGCACCTGTCCGGGCGACTTGCGCGCAGCCGCCTTGACGAAGCTCTGCCCGCGGGCAACGGCGTCGGCGGCAATGCCGTACCAGAGCGATCCCCACAGAAGATGCGACACGGCCAGCATGGACTGCGCCGCGATCTCGGCGAAGGGCCGCGGCAGGATCTGCTCGGCAGGCGCTTCGGCCTTGAAGATGTAGCCGTCGGAGCAGGTGCCGCGCATACCGAGCGTGTCCCATTTACTGGTCTGCTCGAGCGTGTACTGGTCCTTGGAAAAGATCGTCGCGACCTGATCGGAATGCGCGGCGTCCGGATGACGGCGCGAGGTGACCATGATGGCATCCGCGTCGGCGCCATAGGAAATCACGGTCGCGTCTTTCGTCAGGCGCGCCGTGTCGCCGTCGACCTCGATCGCACACAGGGAATTGCGCAGATTGCCGCCGATGCCGGCTTCACTGGTCGCAGAGGCGATCAGCAGCTGTTCGGCACAGATGCGGCGCTGGAACGCCTCATGCCAGGCACTGCCGACGGCATAATCGGCCAGGCTGGCAATCTGGATCTGGTGCATGGCATAGGTCATGGCTGTCGCCGAGCAGGCCTGGCCAAGAATGGCGCAGATGTCGGCAACCTCTGTAAGGGTGGCCCCTTCGCCGCCGAGCTCCGGCCGGATCATGATCCCCATCAGCCGCTCGGCTTTCAGGGCATTCATGCCTTCGGCGGGAAACCGGCCTTCAATATCCACCTGATCGGCAAATTCGGCGGCCACCTTGGCGGCACGCTTCGCACGGTCGGCCAGTGCCATGGCCGTGATCTTGGCTGCTGCGGTCATGGGTCAGGCTGCCTGGTCTTCGAGAATTTCGGTCAGGGCCGCATTGATTTCGTCCACGGAGGAGAAGGACTTGCGGTTCAACAGGTGTTCCGGGAACTCGATATCGAATTCTTCTTCCAACGCCAGCATCACCTGAACGGACGCAAAGGAGGACAGGCCCGCGTCGTAAAGATCTGCTGCGTCGGCGATCTCTTCGACGGCGACCGGCAGGTTGCCGTGCTTTGCCAGGAGGGTCCGGATGGTCTGTTTCATGATTGTCCTTGCCGTGTCTGTCGGTTCATCGCGAACCTGTGCCTGTGTACCGATGCGTCATTTAGGGCAAAAAAGAATAAACTGCACTTAAAGCGCATGGTAAAAAATTACAAAACAGCACTGATAAAATTTTCTTAAGTTAATCCTTCTTTAATACTCTCAATCGCGATCAAAGAGCAATAAACTTAAGGTATGCGCGACCTCATCGGCTTACACCATACGGCTCAACACACCATCCCGGCGGATGAAACCATGATATAACGCTGCGGCAATGTGCATCAGGACAGCCAGAGTGAACAGCAAACCGAGGATCAGGTGGATCTGGAACAGCTGTTCGGACAATGCCCTGTCCTTGGCGACAATCGCCGGCATCGTGAACAGGCCGAACACCGAGATTTTCGCACCGTAGGCCGACGTCGCCACCCAGCCGAGGAACGGGTTGATCAGCAGGAAGCCGTAGAGGAAAACGTGGGTCGCGGAGGCCGCCAGCTTCTGCCAACCCGGCATGCTGTCGGGCAACGGTGCCGGTTTGTGCGTCAGCCTGTAGGCCAACCGGAACACCGTCAGGATCATCAGAACGATGCCGACCGAGCGATGGAAGTCGAACAACTGGTTCTGCAGGGCACCGCCGTCGATCCGGATCATGACGAGACCTGCCGGCACCATGGTCAGCACCATCAGGGCTGTCAGCCAGTGGATCGCCCGCGCAACCAGGCTGTAACGTTCCTCTGACCTTGCCATCGCGAAAGCTCCTCTCCCGTTTCGATCATCGTAGGCACGCTCGGCAATTTGGACAAGAACTGCTGTGCCTTCACGAGAACCTCAGGGGAGCGCGACAAAATCGATATGGCCCACGGTCATGAAGAGTTTTGACGCCTCGATCCTTGTTCTTCGGTCCTGCCACCAGGCCTCCAGCAGGTCTTCCGGCAAGTTCAGCTCCTTGCCGACGCGGAGCCAGCCTCCGAGGAACTCCAGGAGAAACGCCGACGCCTTTGGCGTGATCTGCCAATCGGAGAAGCCCGAAACAACCTGAAAACCCCGGTCCTCAAACAGCGAAATGGCCGTCTTGGCCGAATCTGGCCCAAGAGCCGGACCAAAGCCCTTGTCCGACTTCTGGTGCCGGTTGAGCGCCTCCAGCAGCTCCGCGTCCTTAGGGTAACCCGGATCAAAATCCGAGCGGCCATCATAGGTCAGGCTGGCAAGAAAGGGTTTGCCGGCCGCAGCGACCTTATCGGCAAGACGCTCCAGAAAGTCTTGTGACGCCAGATCCAGAAAGGCGGATGTCGTCACTGCATCCACTTCGTCAAACGGCAATTGTTCCAGATCGGCCTGAAGATCGATCTGGCGGATACGGGTGTTTTCCGGCCAGCGCTCCCGGGCCACCTGCAGCAGTCGCGGGTCATAGTCGGTCAGCTGCCAGGTCACCGGTCGATCCAGCCACGGCGAGAGGGCCTCGACGGTGGAACCGGTTCCGCTGGCAAGATCCAGAAGGTGCAACGCACCTTTCGGCAACGCTTCGATAAACGCCGCTTCAACGGCCCGGTTTCGCGCCGCCAGGTCGAGTGGTGCGCGCAAGGCCAGCCATTCAGATGAAAACCCGCTCATGATCCGATCTCGCTCAAGGTTCTGGCAAACAGGCCTGCCATGTCCGACCAGTCCGGCAGGTCCCGCGCGGCAATGCGCGCTGCCTGTTCCAGTCTGCCCCGCTCGGAGGCATCAAAAATCAACCGCTCAAGGGCCTCGCCGAGAGCCGCAACATCCTCTGTGCCACAATAGATCGATGCCCCGTCGGGCAGCGTGTCGCGCACAGCGCCGCCGCCACTGCCGATCACGGGCAGGCCATGGGAAAGCGCTTCGGTATACGCCATGCCGTATCCTTCGTAGCGGCTGGCCAGAACGAAGACATTGGCCGCACGGTAAAAGGCTTCAAGATCATCGCCCGGAACGGCTCCGTGGAAGGTAATGCGGTCGGCCAGCCCCAGGTCGGTTGCCTGCCTTTTCAGATCCGCATGGCACGCCGGGTCCGAGGTCAGTCCGCCGACGATATCTAGATGCCACCGCGCTTCCTTGCGGTCTTTCAGCGGTGCGAGAGCTGAAAACAACAGGTCATAGCCCTTGCGCGGCACGACGGTGCCGACCGACAGCAGCTTGACCACGTCACCTTCCGGGCGCGGATAAGGCAGCGGCTTTTCGGTTCCGGGCAGCACCGTCGTCACGCGGCTGCCGTCAACTCCGAAAAGCTTCTGCACCTGAACCGACGTTGCCGGGCTGGTGACGATCACATGCCGCGCATGCTGCAAGGCCACCCTTTCCCCCTCAAGCAAGACGTGTTTCTGCGCAGTGTCGAGCCCGTTTTCCTGGCACAACGGGTGGTGCACCAGTGCGACCAGGGTCAAATGATCGGCAATCCTTGCGGCCACCTCGCCCAGGGCGCCGAAGGCGAGACCATCAGCCACGACAAGAGTTCCGTCGGGCAACGTCGCCAGCTTGTCGGATGCTTTGTTGATCGTTTCCTGCGACGGAAAGGGAAAACCGTCGCCGAGCGGCAGAAGCGTGACCTGCCAGCCCAGCGGCCGCAGACCGGCAAGGATCTGCCGGTCATACCCATAACCGCCGGTCGGCGTATTGAGGTCACCTGGATAGGCAAAAACGAGATCGGGCATTTGAGGCCTAGATCGACGCTTCGTACCAGGCGCGCGCGACGTGGCTTTCGGAAATTGTCACCCGGATCGCGGCAAGTTCGCCCCCCGGCCGGCCCAACCGATTGTCGCGCGCGGCACGGGCGAGATGATCGTGAACATGCTTGGTCAGGAATTCCGTGGTCGTGTTGATGCCGGCAAATTCCGGAACCTCGTCCAGGTTCTTGTAATTGAGCGGTTCCAGCACTTCTTTCAGGGCCTCGTGCGCGCGGCCGATATCGATCACCACGCCGTTTGCATCAAGGCTTTCGGCCAGAAAGGCCGCATCAATGACAAAGGTGGCTCCATGAAGCGCCTGGGCCGGGCCGAACAGCTCGCCCCTGAAGGAATGGGCAATCATCACGTGGTCGCGTACTTCGACTGCAAACATGTCTATCGTCCTGAAAAATCGTGTTTATCGGTCTTGGGATGGGAAACTCGGTTGATGCCGCCGTCATACTGGACAACGGCCGCCAGAACATCTGACGTCTTGTTCAACACTTCGGGAACACGGTCGGCAAGGCTTTGAAACGGCAGCCGGTGGCTGATCAGCCGATCAAGCACCGGATCGTCGAGCAGGGTCAACGCGGTTTCCAGGCGGCGCCGATAGGTCCAGCGCGCCTGCCGTTCCAGCGGAATGGTACCGACCTGGCTGGATACCAGTTTCAGGCGGCGGCAGTGAAAATCTGCCCCCAGGGGCGCCTGTACCTGGTTGGCGCCATACCAGCTCAATTCCACCACCGAAGTCCCGTCGCCTGCGGCGGCCAGGGCCGTTGCCAGGCCTGCGGATGTTGCACTGGTGTGAAAAACGAGATCCTGGTCGCGGGGGGCATCTTCCGGCAAGGCAAAGTCGAGGCCGAACGCGTCGGCGATGCCGGCCCGCGCCTGATTCGTGTCGACCAGTGTCACCCGTGATCCGGGCAGCCGCGCGGCAACGTATGCGGTCAGGAGGCCGACAACACCACCACCAACCACGCAGATGTGATCCCCAGGTGATGGTTTTCCGTCCCATAAAGCATTAAGTGCCGTTTCCATATTCGCTGCCAAAACAGCGCGTTCGGCTGGAATGCCGTCCGGGACCGGAACGCAGGACGCTGACGGGAGAGCAAAGACGCTTTGATGCGGAAAGAGCGAAAAGACAACACGCCCTTCAAGATCCGGGTCCCCTTCGAGGACGCGGCCGACATTGGCGTAACCGTATTTTACCGGGAAGGGAAAACTGCCCTCCTGAAAAGGCGCGCGCATGCGCTGCCATTCGCTCATCGGAACCTCACCGCGAAACACAAGACCTTCCGTGCCGCGGCTGATACCGCTGAAAACAGACTGGACGACAACATCGCCGGCCCCGCTCACAACAGCCGCAGGCTCGAGGCGGCACTCCTGCTTTCCCGTGTACCACAGCGCCTGCGCATTGCCTGTGTCGCGCGTCACCGGTCCGTCGGCGGCCATGTTTTACCCTCTCCGGTCATCAACCCTGGTTCTGTCAAGTTTAGGACATTTTGACATGCGCACTATTGCGATGATTGCCGTGAATGGAAGTCAAAAAAATGTTTCGGGTCTTTGACATGTCACTTTTAAAACACTCCAGGACTGCCATGACTGCACGTCGCCTCCTCTTCGTCACCCTGCTCGCGATCAGTTTCGCAGGACTGTCCGCCCTGATGGCGGTGACGCTGTCGCCTGGGGGCTATTCGGCGCTCGACCTCTTCATTCTGTTCTGTTTCATGGTGACACTGCCGTGGACCATCATCGGCTTCTGGAATGCGGTGATCGGTCTCCTGATCATGCGGCTCACACGAAACCCGGTGGAAGCTGTCTGCCCGATCGACCACGACATTACCGACCGCCCGCTGACCAGCAGCACGGCGCTTCTTTCCTGCGTACGCAACGAAGACACGGAGAGCCTGGAAACCAACCTGAACGCCATGGTGTCGCATCTTGTGCGGGCCGGCGATGCCGAACACTTCAAGCTCTATGTGCTCAGCGACACCGATATGGACGACGTTGCGCTCAACGAGCAGCAGATGACGGCCCGGCTGCAGGACCGGTTCGCAGGGCAGCTGGAGATTGTCTATCGCCGGCGCACCGACAATCACGGCTTCAAGGCCGGCAATGTCGAGGATTTCTGCGACCGCTGGGGCGACCAGCACGACTTCATGCTGGTGCTCGACGCGGACAGCTACATGTCCACCGAGGCCATCACCGGTCTTGTCCGGCGCATGGAAGCCAATCCCCAGGTTGGCATCCTACAAAGCCTGGTTGTCGGCCTGCCCACGGACAGCGCCTTTGCCCGTGTTTTCCAGTTCGGCATGCGACTCGGCATGCGCTCCTACACGATTGGCAGCGCCTGGTGGCAGGGCGATTGCGGCCCTTACTGGGGGCACAACGCCATTATTCGCATCGCCCCGTTCAAGGACCATTGCCGGCTGCCGGAACTGCCGGGCAAGGGCCCGCTCTCTGGCACGATCCTGTCACATGACCAGGTGGAAGCCGTTCTGATGCGCCGGGCCGGCTACGAAGTCCGTGTGCTGCCTTTGGAAACGGGCAGCTACGAGGCCAATCCGCCCCATCTTCTGGAATTCATCCGCCGGGATCTGCGCTGGTGCCAGGGCAACCTGCAATACCGCCGCCTGCTCGCCATGCCGGACCTGAAACCCGTCAGCCGCGCCCAGCTTTTCCTGGCGATTCTCATGTTCCTCGGGTCTCCCGCCTGGATCGGCTTCATGACCGCTGCCGCCGTGCTCGGCGCCGTCTCCGACCAGATGCCTTACCGGCCGGATACGGGTGCTGTCCTGTTCTTCACCGTCCTGACCATGGTGTTTGCCCCCAAGCTGGCGACCGTCGCGGACGTTCTTGCCCGCAAGGACCTGCGCCGCGCCTTTGGCGGACCGATCCGTGTGGTCCTGAGTGTGGGGGCGGAAATACTCTACTCGGCCATGCTGGCACCGATCATGGCCGTTGCGCACACCTTGTTCATGGGCGGGCTGATCTTCGGCAAAACCATCGGCTGGGGTGCACAGGCCCGCGGCGTTCAGCGGCTGCCCGTCAAGCTGGCCCTTCAGAAACTCTGGCCGCAAACCCTGTTCGGGCTGGCCGGCCTCGTCTGGTTGACGGGCCAGCCGATCGGACTGGTCTGGCCGGTCATTCCTGTGGCCGTCGGGCCGCTGGTGGCCGCGATCATTGCAGTGACCACCTCCACCCGGACGCTCGGCGAGATTGCCATCCGCTCGACCCTGTGGCGCATACCGGAGGAAAGCGCACCGCCGGAAGAGCTTCTGGACCTGCACCTGCCGGCGCTGACAAAGGGCCGCCTGCCCGCTGCAGACCAGCCGGACCTGGTCCAGGGCGACGCCAAACCGGCCGAAGCCTGACCAAGCGCGGCGGTGTTGCTAAATCCCGCCGCTGAACCGCCAAGACACAAGACCGGCCAGATGGCCGGTCTTGTGTCTTGGCGGGGATTTTGAACCGATTAAGCGGCGTTGGACGACGCGAGCGGCTGGGTCAGGAGCTCGTAGATCTCCTGCGTGTCCGACGAAGCGCGCAGTTCCTCGGTGACGGACGCGTCGCGCAATTGACGCGCGATCCGGGCCAGTGCCTTCAGGTGATCGGCTCCGGCACCCTCCGGAGCAAGCAGCAGAAACACCAGATCCACCGGCTGGTCATCGAGGGAATCAAAGTCGACGGGTTTGTCCAGCTTGGCAAACAGGCCGATGAGCTTGTCCAGACGGGTCAGTTTGCCGTGCGGGATGGCGATGCCGTGTCCGACGCCTGTCGATCCCAGGCGCTCTCTCTGAAGCAGCGTATCGAAGATTTCCCGCTCCGACAGGCCGGTCAGTTCAGCCGCCTTGCCCGCAAGTTCCTGGATTGCCTGTTTTTTGCTTTTGGCCTTGAGGCCGGCAATCACTGCGTCTTTACCCAGAAGATCACTAAGATCCATTCGTTTGCCTACTAATTTCAGAAGCCGGCTTCCAGGGGGAAGCCGGCCCCATCCGCATCATTACTCGGCAGCTTCGATAGCCGCCAATGCTGGGTCTATCCAGCCTATATTGCCATCGGCCCTGCGATAAACAACATTGACACCGCCATTTGCCGCATTTTTGAACATGACGACAGGCGCTTCGGTCAGATCCAGCTCCATGACCGCCATACCGACCGTCATCGTTTTAACCTTGGCGGAAGTCTCGGCAATGACCAGCGGGTTGAAATCCGCCGGCACTTCCTCGTCTTCCTCTGGTGAGGCGAGCACATAGGACGCCGCCTCGAAGGCCTCGCGGTCGGAACCGTTGTGGCCGTGATGATCCTTCAGTTTGCGCTTATAGCGCCGCAACCGCTTTTCGATCTTGTCAGCAGCCTTATCGAAGCTGTTGCGCGGGTCCTGGTCCTGCGATGACACCTGGAGCACAATTCCGGTGTTCAAATGCAGGCTGCACTCCGACTTGAAGCCAGTGCCCTCCCTGCTGAGCGTAACGTGGCCTGTGAAGCCGCCTGTGAAATATTTTTCCAGAGCGTCTTCGATTCGGTCTGTGATGTGTTCGCGCAGAGCGTCGCCTACATCGACATTCTTACCCGAAATCCGCAAAGCCATGGGGACCTCTTCTTTTTCTATTGACCGACGGGTCACCGGCGTTCAACCGGTGCTGAAACGCGAAACGTTTCAAGCCTACAGAATGGACCAGTCAGCGCCGAAGCGCCATCCCCTCATTACGTCACGAGGGCGGTGCTATAATTGCGCCGGATCAAAGAGTCAATTGATTATGAAATATCGTAACAATCTTCAGAAAGCTTCGTGTAATTCCAAGGTATTGTTTCAGTGGAAATCTCGGAAACTTTAATAAAATTGCGCAAGCGGCCGTACATGCGCCTTGTCTGCTCGGGCCTATAACCGGGCGTTTTTCTCCCGGCGCCTCTGAACCGAAGAGCCGATTTTCATGGCTTCACGGTATTTTGCGACCGTTCTGCGGGCGATATCCACCCCATCATCCTTCAGAATTTTGACAATCGTGTCATCTGACAGAATGGCCTTCGGATCTTCTGCATCGATCATCTGCTTGATCCTGTGGCGAACGGACTCTGCGGAATGTGCATCTCCCCCCACGGTCGCCGAAATGGCGGAGGAGAAGAAATACTTCAATTCATAGATCCCGCGCGGCGTCGCCATGAACTTGTTCGACGTCACCCGGCTCACGGTCGATTCGTGCATGCCGATGGCTTCGGCAACCGTTTTCAGATTGAGCGGCCTGAGATGGGCAATGCCGTATGTCAGGAAGCCGTCCTGCTGGCGCACGATCTCCGTCGAGACTTTCAGGATCGTCTTGGCGCGCTGGTCGAGGCTCTTGGCCAGCCAGTTGGCGGTCTGCAGGGAATCGGTGAGATATTCCTTTTCCGTCTCGTTGCGCGCCGTCTTGATGACCTTGGCAAAATAGGTCTGGTTGACCAGCACTTTCGGCAGGGTGTCCGAATTCAGTTCCACCGCCCAGGTGCCGTCATTGGCCGGCCGGACAAACACGTCGGGAACCACCGGCTGCACCAGCGACGAGCCAAAAACACTGCCGGGCTTGGGGTCGAGCGCCCGGATTTCGGCGATCATCTCGACCAGGTCTTCCTCGTCCACGCCGCAGACCTTTCTGAGGGCGGACAGGTCCCGTTTTGCCAGAAGCTCGATATTGTCGATCAGCGCTTCCATGGCCGGGTCGAACCGGTTCTTGTCGATCAACTGCAGTTTCAGACACTCTGCCAGGCCCCTTGCGAAGACGCCCGCCGGCTCGAAGGTCTGCAGCACGGCCAGCACGCCTTCGACACGTTCCAGCTCGACGCCGAGCTGTTCGGCGGCCTCGCCGAGATCGGCATAAAGATAGCCGTTCTCATCCAGGGAGTTGATCAGATGGCCGGCGATGAGCTTGTCGGCCGGATGTTCCAGCGCAAGATGCATCTGCTCCTCTAGGGACGCGCCCAGAGAGGTCTCATCGGCCACGAACGCTTCCAGATTGTAGTCCTCGGAGGCGCCCCCGCTGGAGATATTCTTGTAGCTGTCTCCCGCCTTGAGGATTGCAGGATCCGGCGATGCCGGAACGCCGGGCTCATCGGGAAAGACGTTGCCGAGGTCCGTGTCCATTCGGGAGGCGATGGCCTCCGACCCGGTTTCCAGGTCGTTCTGCATCCAGTCGCCCGACCCGGGTTCGTCGGCACCGGATGCAGACGGCGCCTCGGACGCCTCCGGCGCCTGTTCTGCCTGCGCTTCTGAACCGGCGCCATTTTCCGGTGCGGTGTCTGCCGCGTCGCTCTTTTCCAGAAGCGGGTTGCGCTCCAGCTCGGCCTCGACATAGGACACCAGGTCAAGATTGGACATCTGCAGGAGTTTGATCGCCTGCATCAATTGCGGCGTCATCACCAGCGACTGGCTCTGCCGCATCTCCAGCTTTGTTGAAATGGCCATCTGTTTCTAAGGCGCCCGATCTACCCAGTTGGTCTGCTTCTTGCTTATTCGTTGCAGACCGAGTGTATAGCCTAGCACGGCACCTGTCATCAGAGGGTAAACTGTTCACCCAGATATAGCCGGCGCACGTCCGGGTTGGTGACGATTTCCTGCGGCAGGCCTTCGGTGAGCACTTCCCCGGCCGCAATGATGTAGGCGCGGTCGATCAGCCCAAGGGTCTCGCGCACATTGTGGTCGGTGATGAGAACACCGATGCCGCGCTGGGTCAGATGGCGTACAAGCTGCTGAATATCGCCGACAGCGATCGGGTCGATGCCGGCAAAGGGTTCGTCGAGCAGCATGAAGGACGGCCGGCTGGCGAGCGCCCGCGCAATTTCCACACGCCGGCGTTCCCCCCCTGAGAGCGCGATGCTCGGCGACTTGCGCAAGTGGGTCAGACCGAATTCGGCCAGGAGCGAATCGAGCTCCTCGCGGCGCTTCTGCCGGTTCGGTTCGATCACCTCGAGCACGGCACGGATGTTCTCTTCCACGGTGAGCCCGCGAAAGATCGACGCTTCCTGCGGCAGATAACCGATGCCGAGCCGGGCGCGGCGATACATCGGCATGCGGGTGATGTTGAAGCCTTCCAGCGTGATCTGGCCCTGATCCGGACGGATCAGACCGGTGATCATGTAGAAAGTGGTGGTCTTGCCGGCCCCGTTCGGGCCCAGCAGACCGACGGCTTCCCCCGGTTTCACGGACAGGCTGACATATTTCACAACCTGACGGCGGCCGTAGGTCTTGCCGATCCCTTCGACAACCAGTGCCTGGGACAGGTCTTCGGCCTCGGTGGCTGCGCCCGGGAAAGTTCCCTGCAAACTGTTATAGTCAGGCGGAATTCTGTTCACTGATGCCAAGTCCATGCATTCGTTGCCGCGGCTTCACATAAGGTCTGCGGACCCGGCTGTCGAGTCAGTCAGGCAAAACTAAAGTACACCAACCGGAGTTAATTAGTTTCCGTTTTGAACGCTGTTGGGCTGAATGCGGACTTTCACGCGGCCACCGCCATTGCCCTGGCCGGAGACTTTGCCGCTGCCTGCGGTCAGGTTGGCCTGCCCGGTCTTCAGGTTCACCGTGAGCTTGTTGCCGACCACGACGTTCGGCCCCTGGCTCAGGACAACTTCCTTGCCGGTCATCACCATGACTTCACGGTTCATGTCGAAACTGGCCGCATCGCCGCGTGCGGTCTGGTCCTTGGAGGAGATATAGACGCCACCTGCCGCCTCGAGCCTGGAAATCCGCTGCTGCACAGCACTTTCCTGAGCCTGCTGGCTGGCACCGGAACCGACATAAAAGACCTTGAGGCGCTGCGTCTTCAGGCTGGTTTCCCCCTGGGTGACGACAACATCACCAACAAAGGTCGCCGTATTGTTGCCGTCCTCGACGCGCAATTCGCTGGCCTCGATATCGATCGGCTCACCGTCATTCGATCCGAACCCGGCAAAGGCATCGGAGAAGGTCTGCGCCTGCGCGGTTCCAGCGATGAGAAGTGCCGCTGCCGCGATCATCAAGCGTTTGAAAGAAGTCATTGCCTATTGTCCTTGCACAGCCGGGTTCAGTGTCATCTTGACGCCGTCGGAGAACCGCACGACACCCTTTGCCTGATCATAATCGAGTTTGCCGGCACGCACATGCCCCTGGTCCGACCTGATGGAAACCGGTTCGGATGTGGACAAGGCGCCGTTGTTCAGATCGACTTCCACTTCCACGAGATCCACCTTGTAGCCTTCGCTCCATTCAAGCTGGATGCCATCGTAAAGTCTCAGGGTTTCGGCCGCATTGTTGTAGATGCCCTTCAGCGCAATGATCTCGGCGCCCTGGTCCTCGCTCAAAACGATGTCGGCCCGGATGGTTTCCAGGTCGATGATGCGCGGATCGCTAAGCCGCTGGATCGCGCGGGTGGCCGTGACCTTGTAGGACCGTTCGCCGTCATGACCGGAAAGCTCCGGCTGATCCATGACCAGACCCTCGCTGGTCAGCATCATGTTGGAGGCCCCGAAGCCGCTCAGGACATTGAACAGCGCAACAAGGCCGATCATGCCGGCCAGGATCAGCAGGCCGATGCCCGGAAACAGCCAGCGCATGACGCGCACCAGCACACTGTGCCGGCGCGCGGTTCGCTGCGCCCGGCTCAGGGGCCGCCTGGAGGCTGTCCCTCCGGAAAAATCAGTCGCTGCGCTCAACAGGGTCTCCGATATGCCTTACCGCGTCAGGCCGGCCGTCCATCCGCAGATGTCACGAATGGGCAAAAATGTCGTTTTCTTCCCAGCCCTTCAGATCGAGCTCGGCGCGCGTGGGAAGAAACGCGAAACATGCGTCGGCAATATGGCCACGTTCTTCACGCGCAAGCATGAATTCCAGTTTTTCCTTCAGCGCGTGCAGATGAAGCACGTCTGACGCCGCATAGGCCAGTTGCGCATCGCTCAGGGTTTCCGCTGCCCAGTCGGAGCTCTGCTGCTGCTTGGACAGCTCGACACCGAGCAACTCGCGCGTGATATCCTTCAGTCCGTGCCGGTCGGTGTAGGTGCGCACCAGCTTGGAGGCGATCTTCGTGCACCAGACCGGCGTGACCTGAATGCCCAGATAGTGCCTGAGCACGGCAACATCAAACCGGGCGAAGTGGAAAATCTTCGGCTTTGACGGATCTTCGAACAGCGCCTTCAGGTTCGGCGCGTCGCCCTGTCCCTTGGCAATCTGCACCACATCGGCCGTTCCGTCACCGGAAGAGAGCTGCACCACGCAGAGCCGGTCGCGATGCGGATTGAGGCCAAGCGTCTCGCTGTCGACCGCCACCGCCTGCGCATTCTCGTAACTGGCAAGATCCGGCAGATCGCCCTTGTGGTAGCGGATGGTCATGACGTCTGGTCTCCTTGGGCCGCCCTGGCCCGGTCAGCACTCAAATGGAATTGACCGTGAGGTAAATCATGCTGACCGATGAGGCAAGCGTCATGCGCAAGCGAAACAACCGGAATGCCACCACAAATAAGTCGCTATTTTTTCACCCGGAAGGATTCATGGCAATCCTTGCAGGTCCCGGCCAGCGTGCCGAAGGCGGCGGATAGCTCCTGCGTGCCCGCACCATCATCCGCGAGGTCCTTCAGTGTCAGGGCGGAGGCCTGGAGATCGCCGGCATAGGCTTCGAATTTCGTCCAGTCCGTCCAGATCGCCGGCGTTGCTTCCGTCGGCTTGTCGAGGCTGCCTTCCGGGAAAAGCTTGATCAGCGCGTCACCGCCGTGTCCCGCTATGACACCGGCTGCGGCAGAAAGCCTTGCTTCGTCGACACTCCCCCCTTTCAACATCTGACCGATGATCTTCATCTGGTCGCCGATCGCCGACATGGCGTCCATGCGCTCCTTGACGATGCCGGTGGCACCGCCATGCGCCAGAGCGCCGCCCGCGACCAACACACCTGCAAACAGCGCGGCTGCTCCCCGTTTCGTGATCATGCTGCTATCCCTCCTTCAGAAAATCCCGTTAGCGCGTTGCAATTCCCGCACATACAAAATGACGCTTTCCATATCGTTCATGGAAACCGTTGCCACCGGCGGCATGTTCCCGAACGGCCAGTGGTGCGCACGAACACCCTGTTGCGCCGCCAGATAGAAGGCGCCGTCGGCGTGATGTCCGGGCTCATAGATCTTGTGCACCAGCGGCGGCCCGATGCCGTCACGACCGGCGGCATTGCCGCCGTGGCAGGCAACGCAGTTTTCTTCAAACAGCCGCTCTCCCCGGCGTGCCTTGGCCGACAGGTCCGGTACGATCACCTGAACCAGCGGCTGCCCGGCCGCGGATTGCGAAGGCGTATCCTTGCGGGTCAGGCCCCAGAGCAGCACGATCAGAACCGTCAGCGACAGGGCCGCCGTGAGAGCCAGAAATCCCCTGCGCATCACGGCTTTGCCTTCGACTGTTCTCGCGTTTCATGACAACCGGCCAGATCGTCGATGATCGGACAATCCGGCCGGTTGTCGCCGTGACAGGCCGTTGATAGATCCGTGAGCACCTTTTTCAAGGATTTCAACTCCGCGATCTTGCGGTCTATTTCCGTGATCTTCGCCCGGGTGATCTCTTTCACATCCGCACTGGCGCGGTTGCGATCCTCATAGAGCGACAGGAGTTCCCGGCATTCTTCAATCGAGAACCCCAGACTGCGCGAGCGCTGCAGGAATTTCAGGCGCTGCAGGTCCTGATCCAGGAATTCGCGGTAGCCGTTTTCACTGCGTGCCGGACGGACGAGACCGATTTCCTCGTAATAACGGATGGTCTTGACCGGCAGCCCTGATCGTTCGGAAGCCTGGCCGATATTCATGAGGTCCTGTCCTTTCCGGGGCCGGTCGGCGCGGATGCGGGTGCGGGTGCGAGCCTATGTCGATCACCGGCACCGATGGCAGGGCAATGGCCGCCGCGCCGTTGCTGATGTTGCGGCCTGGTTCCCTGCCTGGTCGCGCTGTCTCTGCCCATCTTGTTGTCTTTCTCGTGAAACCCCAGTTAGGGCTTCCAGTCGCTGGAAGGTCAAGCCGGAAATCTCACCTGCCGGCGAACTCTGCGCGCATCACCGGCCTTGCGGCACAATGGCGCCATCCATTGCCGGCCGATCTGCGTACTAGAACCGACGGATGAGCGCGCCAGGCCAGAAGCCTGGCAGCGGCCAGTCAACGACAAGACACGCAGAGGCGCCATGACAGCCCGCATTGGTATCGTTGGAGCCGGCATGGCCGGATTGAGTTGCGCACGAGCACTGGCAGGTGCAGGCCGGGCCGTCACGGTTCTCGAGAAGAGCCGCGGCCTGGGCGGTCGGCTGGCAACGCGCCGCGCGGAAAACGGTCTGCAGTTCGATCACGGCGCGCAATATGTGACGGCAAGAGAGCGGGGCTTTCAAGACCTCCTGGCGAGCGCGGGCACCGCGGGGGCGGCGGCCAGCTGGTCGATGGGCGAACGGACCGGCTTTGTCGGCATACCCGCCATGAACGGGCTGGCCAAACACCTTGCCGGCGGACTGCAGATTCGGTGCAGCTTTCAGGTCGACGAAATCCAACAGCACGCTGGCGGCTGGGCCGTGTCCAGCCAGGGCGAGGTCCTGGAATTTGACATTCTGATCCTGACGGCCCCGGCGCCCCAATCCGCCGCCCTTTTGGGCACGAAGCATCCGCAGGCCCGAATGATCCGGCACGTCAAGATGCTGCCGTGCTGGACCCTCATGGCTGCCTTTGCCGAGCCTGCAACGGTTTCCTTTCGAGCGCAGCGCACACCCGACGCTCCCCTTGCCTGGATCGCACTGGACAGTTCCAAACCGGGCCGCACATCCCGTTCCTGCTGGGTTGCACAGGCAGGCCCGGAATGGAGCGCGCAGCATCTTGAAGATGAGAAAACAGTAGTGCGCGAAAATCTGCTTTCCCTTCTGTGCGACGCTCTGGACCGTTCACCGGAGGATGCGCTGCATAGTGATGTCCACCGTTGGCGGTATGCACGCGTCGACGTGGCTTATGGCAGTGCCTTCCTTAAGGATGAAACCGGCAGTCTCTATCTCGGCGGCGACTGGTGTCTCGGGGCGCGGGTCGAAGCCGCCTGGCAGAGCGGGACGGCCATTGCACGGGATCTTCTGGAGCTGCAGACATGCTGAACGATCCGCGCGTTGACGGTATGCTCACATTGCTGAGGGGCCTGACCCGCCCGCCTTGCGGTCTGGGGCGTATCGCACTTGCTCTCGGCACAGGCGTCCTGTGTCACCTTGTGTTCGCGGCAGCTGTTCTCGCGATGATCACAGCCATGTTCTTTGGCATGAGCCGAAGCCTTGGAACGGTGCCCTGGCCAGCAGCCTGGATTGTGAACGCCTTGTTGGTGCTGCAGTTTCCGCTGGTGCATTCGTTTCTTCTCACCAAAACCGGCCGCAAGCTGCTGGTCCATCTCGTGCCCGGCCGATACGGGGCGACGCTCGGATCGACCACATACGCAATCATTGCGTCGTTCCAGTTGCTGGCGCTGTTCGCGCTCTGGACCCCGTCCGGCATCATCTGGTGGCAGGCGCAAGGGAGTGCGTTCTGGGCCTTGTGCCTCGCCTATGGATGCGCCTGGCTCTTGCTGATGAAGGCGGGTTTTGACGCCGGTGTCGAAGTCCAGTCCGGAGCGCTCGGCTGGATGTCCCTGATGGCGAACATCCGGCCGGTATTCCCGGACATGCCGACCAGGGGGCTCTTTCGTGTCATTCGTCAGCCGATCTATGTCGCCTTCGCGCTGACGCTCTGGACCGTGCCGGTCTGGACCCCGGACCAGTTGGCGCTGGCAGTATGCCTCAGCGCCTATTGCCTGCTGGCACCCCGCCTGAAAGAGCGCCGCTTTGCAAGAAGCATTGGTGACCGGTTCGCGTGGTACCGCCAGGAAGTGCCTTATTGTTTGCCGCGCCTGCCGGGCAGGGTTCCCAGCGGCCATGCGCGGCTTTCATCTGCTGTCCCGGTCAAAGCCGGCGAGCCCCAGACAGAAAGGCAGGACTGAAATGCAAAGCGCTGCCCTGCTCGTGTCCGCCTGTCTTTTCGGGGGCATGGTTCTATACGCATTCGGCTTTGCCCCGTTCCTGTTCTCAGCGCTCCCGGCTGATCAGGCCGGCCCTTTGATCCGCAGAGCCTTTCCCTGGTTCTATCTTCTGGTGATGGTGTGCTCGGCGCTGGCCGCAGCGTTGCTGCTTGCTGTCGACCCTCTTTCCGCCAGCCTCATGGCAGCGATCCTGCTGACAACCGTGCCGACCCGGCAGGTCCTGATGCCTGCCATCAACGCTGCCACCGACGCGGGCCAGAGCGGCCGCTTCAAGCTGCATCACACGCTGTCGGTGGTCATCACGCTCGCGCATATCATCGCGGTGGCCTATGTGCTGACGCGCTTCCTGTGAGGTTTCCCATGGACCTGCCGACCGAAAATGTTCAGACCTATCCGCGTCCGCCGGCGCTCGAGCCGGTTCCGCAAAGGATCCGCATCCTCTTCGCCGACCGGATGATTGTCGACACGACGCGGGCCTTCCGCGTTCTGGAGACACATCATCCGCCGACCTATTACATCCCGCCCGAAGACTGCGACTGCGACTTGCTCCCCGTCGCCGGCCAGACGATGTGCGAATGGAAGGGTGCCGCATCGTATTTTGACGTCCTTGCAGGCGGGCGGACCGCGCACCGCGCCGCCTGGTGCTACAACAATCCGACCTCCGGCTTCCGCGAGATAACCGGATTTCTCGCCTTTTATGCCGCGTATATGGACGCCTGTGATGTCGCAGGTGTGCCCGTTTTGCCTCAAGACGGTCCGTTCTATGGCGGCTGGCTGACGCCCAACCTCACCGGCATCGCCAAGGGGGCTCCGGGAACCGAGCACTGGTAGGCTTCTGTTCCGTATCGACTGCTGCCGCGAACCGCTGTCGCCCATCTCAACTGTCGGGCGCCTGCCAGCCGGCCTGGCTCAAAGCACTCGTCAGCTGCTCTGCATGCAACGGATCGTCAAAGAGTTTCAGGAAAAGCCGATCAAGCGGCAGATCCGACCATGTCGCCATCAGTTGTTCGGCCTTGCGTGCCGCCTTGCCGCCTATGCCGAGTTGTTCATAGCCCGCGGCCTGATAGGCAAGGGTCAACGGGCCAGCCGGACCGCCTGCAGCCACTACCGCTTCGAAGGTGTCAACGCTGCGCCGGGGATCACCTTCATGAAAATAGGCGGCGCCGAGCGCATTGCCGAAGACTGTGCCCACCGGAAAGCGCTCCTGGGCTTGAAGCGCAGTGACGGTTTCGATGACCTCCTCGAATGCCCCCGCATAAAGGGCTATCAAGGCATGAAACTCGAGCAGGTGTATATCGTCTGGTGCCAGCGACAGCGCGACCGTAGACGTGGCAACGGCTTCATCGAAACGGCGATTGGCCCAGTCAACGGAGGCTCGGGCGGAGTGGGTCCAGGCCGCATCCGGTCCCAGTCTCTCCGCGTCCAGAAGGTTGTTTTCCGCATCGACAAGAAGACTCCCTGCACGGTCTTTGTCCATGGCCAGCAGGGACTGGATCACCAGAACCTGCGCGGCGCCCGCATGACCGCCAAAATAGCCTTCATCCGCCTCGATTGCCGCTTCGAAAATGGCAAGCGCCGCGCGGAGGCGATGAGGATCCACCGCCGGGAAGATCACGTCCCGCCCCGTCGCGGCAAGATTGACAGCCAGCAAACGCGCCGGCGAAGCCTCATACGTCGCTACTCGTTTCCGTGCCTGCTCCGTAGCACCTGGCTGTGCGCCTTGCGGCACAGGAAGCTGCGCGTTCCAAACTGCAAATCCTGTGACGCACAACAGGGAAAGCGCGAACGCGGATACCAGAACACCTCGTCGTCGTCGCCCTGCCGGCGTTTTGGATGCGGCTGGAAACCCGTCCAGGCCCACAGTCGGCTCGACTGACGGTCGTACAGCCTTAAAAGACGGCGCATAGGATCCCTTCGGCAGGCTGATCACGACTGGGTCTGCGCAGCCTTCGCCCGCATAATATCCCTCCAGGCGGCGACGCAGTCTGCCCGCGTCCACCCTGACCGCCGTCTCTCGATCGGCAATTTCGTCAACCGAATAGCCGTAGACGTCAAGCGCAATCGACTTGGCCCGGATGCTGTCCGCATTCCCCCGGAGACTCTGCTCGACCACATACTGCAAGATTTGGCGAGGACGGCCAGCCGCTTGAAAACCCTGCGAAGCCAGAATGCGGGTCAAGGCCTCGCGAATATCGTGACTGTCCGGTTCAGGTCGCTCGCTCAAACCAACCTCCCATGGGCCAAGTTCTTGTTTTACATACTCCTGGCCCGACTACGCTACCGTAGCATACGCCTTGATACGATCCTAGGACCCGTGCGGATGACCTAGTCTTTCCGCAACGGGAGATACCGCGGCAAGGCGCCAACAGCTTCCCCAAGCTCTTGAAGCCCGGCAGAGCCGCCTGTCCGTGTCAAACGCGAGGGATCAGATGAAAAAGCTATTTGGGTTGGCTGCGGCCCTGTCATTTCTCATTGGCGAGAGCGTTGCGCAGGACCAGATCGTTCATGATGGCGAATTTGCCTTTCTTCTCGCACAGAAGGGCGAGGCCTGGGCGCAGCAGGATTCCCGCCTGGATGCAAGACTTGCCGAGCTTCAGGACGCCAATAACGGCAAACCGCCCAACATTCTCTACATCCTGATCGACGACGTCAGCTTCGGGCAGATGGGCAGCCGGAAGATGAACTACGTCATGGGCATCGACACGCCGAACATCAACCAACTCGCCGCAGACGGCCTGTCGCTCATGCGCATGTATACCGAGCCGTCCTGCACACCGACACGCACAGCGTTTCTGACCGGCCGGCATCCGATCCGGGCAGGTGTCGAGGAAGTCAAAGTTGCTCTTGTCGGCGAGGGCTTGTCCAAGGACGAGGTCACGCTTCCCGAAGTCCTGAAGCAGGAAGGCTACAACACCGCTCATGTCGGCAAGTGGCACCAGGGAGACATCGAGGAAGCATACCCCCACAATCAGGGCTTTGACTGGGCTGCCTTTCCTCTTCATCAGCAGGTGCAGCTTAGCCTGATGACCCGCGAAGCCATGCAGGCCAACAACATGCTCGGTTACCACCCTTCCGGTCAGAGCAGCTCATTCGCGATCGATCAGCGCTTCAAACCCTATGGCCTGGTGACGGGCGTGGAGGCAACCGCCGGCGGAACCGCTCGGGAGGTCGACATGGCTCCCGGCGAAGAATGGACCCAGGCGAAATACGAAGACATGAACGAGCGCTACCAGCGCCAGATCCTTGAGCAACTGGAACGTCTCGCGGGCGAGGGCCAGCCATTTTTCCTGCAGTACTGGCCGCTTTATCCGCTCAACTTTGTCTATCCCGACGAGGCGCTTTCCAGAAACGGCGGTTTTCATGCGGATAAATTGCAGCTGCTGGACGGCTGGATCGGGGAGCTGCTGGCAAAGGTCGACGCGCTGGGGCTCCGCGACAACACCATTGTCGTTCTGATGGCTGACAACGGCCTCATGTATCACTACGAAGGCACATCTGGCCTCAATCAGCTTATCTATCGGGGCGGCAAGACCCAGCACCTGGAAGGTGGCGTGCGCACGGATGCCTTTATCCGCTGGCCGGGCGTGATCGAAGCCGGCAGTGCAGCCGGCGACATCGTGCATGTCTCGGATCTCTTCACCACGCTTGCGCGGATAGCCGGAGCGACGGCACACATCCCCCGTGACCGGGTGATTGACGGTGTCGACCAAACCGCCCTGCTGCTGGAAGGCGAGGGCAATTCCAGGCGCGATTACGTTTATGTCTACGAGGGCCCGGTGCTGCGCTCCGTCGTAAAACAGGAATTCAAGATGCATCTGCCCGCCCCGGGCCAGCCAGGCGCAGCCGCAAATGTCTTCAACATCTACAGAGACCCGCGGGAAGAGTTTCCTCTGGTCGGCTATTCGCTCTGGTCCGGCGCGTCCTTCCAGGACATGGTCAAGCGGCATCAGAAGACCATTGCCAGATACCCTCATCTGCCGCTCGGCAAGGACACGCCCTATGAGGGAATTGAAAACCTGAGGCCGGAAACCGAACTCACCCGGGATATGTTCATGAGCTGGCAGTGACGCTGGTGATCGGCTCGGAAGCCCTGAACAAGGCCGCGGGGGCGCTGCGTCGCAGCAAAAGCATGTGCGACCTTGGCGCACCTCTATTGGGCCAGCGTATGAGACGGCAACTCGCCGAACAGGCTGCGATACTCCTGTGCGAAGCGGCCGACATGGGTGAGACCAACCTTGTCCATGACATCACCAACAGTGCGGTCGATACTGCTTGCCACCGTCAGGTCGCGATAGGCCTGGCAGAGACGCATGCGTTTGAGAAAGGCGGATGGCGAAACTCCGAACCGTTCCCGAAAGGTCAGCTCCAGGGCCCGCCTGGAGATGTTTCCGGCAACGCACAGGTCCGAGATCCGAAGGTCCCTGACGTCCCCCTCCGACACACGCTCCAGAAAGGCATCGACAACGCGTCCGGATGCGCTGGGATCCGTTCTGCGCGGGCGGAGACCGGCCTGGCTCAGCCAGCTGCACACCAGGTCCTCCGCCAGGATATCGAGATCACAGAACGCGAAGGGGCTAGGACCGGCGCCAAGTCCTGCCAGCACCCCTCGCGCCCGCCGCAGATGAGCAACCGGCAGTTTGAAAACGCTTGGAAGCCGGGCCTTTGCAGGCACCTCGAGACCACGCCGCTCCGCATAGGCTGCAAGGTCTTCCGGTGTGACCGAAATCAGATGAACCTCAAAATCCGGGCCGGAGAAAGAAGCCAGCTCCGAGGACGGCGAGAAGACCAGGATATCCTGGGCACCGGTCGTCTGTCCGCGCCACCAGAGCTGGCCCAGCGACGATCCTGGAATGGTGAACGTGTATTTGCCGGCCGGTGGCGCCCCGCGCTGGTCGAGCCCAACCAGAAAGCGGGCATAGGAATAATCGATCCGCCGCGCCCGGCCCTGCAACATCCTGGCAAGGGCGCCGGACCCGGCCGGCGCCGCCAGGGGCCGGAAACTGAGATCCCAGTGCCGGGCGTTCTCGCACAGCTGATCAACGTCCGTAAATTCGGCCGCAATCAATGTCTGGAACCTGCTGCCTTCCAAATCAGCGCCCTCGTTTCGCAATTTGGATCATGCCATCACGCTGGGGCCGGTATTGTCAATTTGCTTTTCGGAGAAAGTCATGACGTATCCGTACCTTACCCTGTGCGATCCAAAATCGGTTTCCTGTTCCAAACGTTGCTTGCCCCTCCGCAGCCACATCATCCGCCAGGCGGCAATTGACGTTGAGACAACTTTGAGCACACTGTTGGATACCACGCTTTCCAGCGGTGCATCCGGGACCGCACGGGTCGAGGTCCTGCAAGGGCCGCCACTGCATTAGTCCAGCCGAAACAAGTTTGGAGAACCGGAAGTCATGTCCCTCGTTGCCAATCTGCTGTTCTATGCCGGACTTGTCGTAGCCCTGGGCATTGGCGGCCTTTATTTCCGTGATCTCGGCGACGTGACCCAGATGTTCCTGAAGGTGAAGCGGGAGAACATGGCCCGGTTCATCCGCAATGAGTACCGGCTGGTTGCGCTTGGCGTGACCGGACTGGTGATCATGACCGCGGCGCATTTCCTGCTCGGGGGCGGGCTCTTCTGGCTGTGGCTGATTGCGTTTCTCCTTGGCGCCGTTCTGCTGGTCTTTCCCTATGTCTGGGTGCATGTCGGCCTGCGCAATCAGAAAACCAGCGCGCAATACTTTCCCATCAGCGAAGCGTCGGAATGGGTCAGTCCGTCCAGCCCGGTCATTGTCATTGAAAACAACGGCATCGCCCGTGCTCACCCGGATGCCCAGATCATGCGGCCGCATCTGGCCGGCAACAAGGACGGCCTCGATGGCGAGAATGTCATCATGACCTACTGCGCCATGGCCAATCTGGGGGTCGGTTATACACCGACCGTGGCCGGCGAAGCGCTGGATCTTGAAGTCCTGGCCCAGCACAGCAACAACCTGATCCTGCGTGACAACAGGACCGGCGAACCCATCCAGCAGATCTTCGGCTTTCGCGACCGGGATGCCAGTGCCACTGCGGAAGGCACCAGCTGTCCGGTCAAACCGGAACTGGCGATGAAACCATGGCCGACCTTCCGCATGACCATGCGCGGGTTTTCCAAGGCCTATCCGGACGGCACGGTGTTCATCAACAAACCCGCGTCCAATCCGCTTTTGCGCCTGTTCGATCTGGCCATTGAAACCATCTTCTCTTCCGAGATCGCCCGACAGCACCGGGTCAGGGAGCCGATCATCCAGAACATGTCCCGCAGCGATGACCGGCTGCACAACAAGACCTATGTCTGGGGTGTCGTGATCAACGGCGACGTGGTGTGCTGGACCGATGATTTCGTGGTCGAACAGGGAAATGTCGTCAATGCGAGCGTGGGCGGTCGCGACCTTGTTGTTGCCTGGGACCCGAAATTCGAAAGCCTTGGCATCTGGTACAATGATACCGGCGCTCCGGTCACGGACGTGGATGTCTTCGGCAAGACGCCGGCTGGACAGCTGACCCGGGTCGAGACTGTGCGCCCGGGCATGTTCTGGCATGTCTGGGCCGATTTTTTCCCGCACACGGACATCAATCGCATCGGTAGTGCCGTCCGGTCGGAAAGCCCTGAGACGACTGGAACTGCGGCGTCGGAGGCGGCCCAGTGAGCGTAGATGTGTGCACGTATCGCACCTTTCCGGACTTGCAAGACCAATCAGATTTTTGAGGTGGAGTACGGCATGAAGAGACTTCTGACGGCCCTGGCATCCCTGGTGATCACACTTCCGGCGCAAGCTCAGGACAGCATCGTGCATGACGCGGAGTACTATATTCTTCAGGCACAACATGCTGAAAAATGGGCGGCCGAGGACGAAAGCCTGAACGCCGCGCTGGCCGAATTCAGGGCGCAGAACGGCGGCAAGCCCCCCAATATTTTCTACATCCTGATTGATGACATCGGCTTTGGAGATCTCGGCAGCGAGACCTTGAATGCCATTCGCGGATACAGGACCCCGGCGATCAACGAAATCGCCAGCGAAGGCATGCGCCTGGCGCGCATGTACACCGAACCCTCCTGCACACCGACCCGCGTCGCCTTCATGACCGGCCGGCAGCCGCACCGCAACGGCATGGGCAATACGCAGGTCGAGCTCTCCGGCTACGGTCTGGCCGACAAGGAAGTGACCCTGGCCGAAGTCCTGTCGGAGGCCGGCTACAACACGTCCCATGTCGGCAAGTGGCATATGGGCGACGTGCAGCAGTCCTGGCCCAATTTCCAGGGCTTCGACTACGCAGCCTTCCCGATCCACCAGCAAGGCCAGCTGACCATCTATCACGACGACGCCGCCGATGAAGAGGTGTCGATCGGCATCGGGTCCAACAATTACGACGACCGCTTTACCCTGGACACCTGGTTCCGGACGGATGCCTCGCGTCTGGTAACCGGCGTCGAAGGGCTCCGCAACGAGCCTGTTCGTGAAGTCGACATGGAACCGGGCGAGCGCTGGACGGAAGCCAAATACCACGAGATGAATGTCCGGTATCAAACCCAGGCCATGGAGCAGCTGCGCGAGCTGGCTGCGGCGGACAAGCCGTTCTTTCTGCAATACTGGCCGCTTTATCCGCTGACAGGACCGCGAACCACGACGGACACCTACACAACACCGAATGGTGGAAACTACGTGGAAAAGATGAAGCTGGTGGACAGCTGGATCGGTGAGCTGATGACGGAGATGGAGACGCTCGGGGTGAGTGACAACACTATTGTCATCGTCATGGGCGACAACGGTCACTTCACCAAATACTCCTCGCAGTCAGGCTACACGCCGATGATCTTCCGCGGCGGCAAGGGGGACACCACGGAAGGCGGCGTGCGCGTCGATGCGTTTGTCCGCTGGCCAGGCGTGATCAAACCAAGCTCCGTCGTCGGCGACATGGTCCATGTCAGCGACCTTTTCACGACCCTGGCCCGGCTCGGCGGCGCGCTCGACAAGGTGCCGACGGACCGGATCATTGATGGTATCGACCAGACTTCCCTGCTGCTCAACGGAGAGACATTCGGTCGGCGCGACTACGTTTTCCTTTACAACATCAACAAGCTGGAAGCGGTGATCAAGGAACAGTTCAAGCTGTCGATCCCGGGCGGCGGTATCGAAAACGCCATCCTGGCCGATTTCTACGACCTCTTCCGCGACCCGCAGGAGCGCTACCCCGTGTCGACGGAGATCGGTGCCTGGGGAAGTGCGAAATTTGTCAATATGCTTCAGCGCCACATGATGCGAAAAAAGAAATACCCTGACGAGCAGCCGGGCTTCGGCATGCCTTATGAGGGTATCGAAAACCTGAGACCCGAGACCAGGGCAATGGTCGAGGAATATCTGTTCATGCGCCAGGTGCCGGAGCGCTAGGCTTTGCGCGCAGAATTGGGATTGAAAAGGGGAACACACCGCATGAACACGTGCCTCAAACCATCATTGCAGCGCGGCGCTGCCGTTCTGGTGAGCCTACTCTTGCCGTCCCTGGCCGGCGCAGCGGACCTGGCCTATGACCCGGCCCCGGTGACAGAGCCGGTCAATCAGCGCATCGACAAGACCTGGGAATTCCTCGTGGCACCCTATTTTGTCGCCGCCAACATCACCGGCACATCCCAGGTCGGCCGGCTGCCCAACACCGACATCGACATCGGCACGGATGACATTCTGGAAAACCTGCGCTTTGGCGGCATGATCCGCACGGAGCTGATCTACCAGCAGAAAGTCGGCGCCATGCTGGATGTTGCCTACATGAACCTGGGCAGTGCCACCGACACCCCGCGCGGAGGCGGCCGGATCCGCGTCGGCGTCAGCCAGCTGATCCTGGAGGGGATGGGCTTTTACCGGGCCTATGCGACGCCGCAGACTTCCATCGATATCTATGCTGGCGGGCGTTACTGGGACATTGATCTTGATCTGAACGCCACCGGTACGTTTGCCGGCAATTTCACCATCAGCCGAGGCGACAACTGGATCGATCCGGTCATCGGTGTGCGCGCCTTTCACATGATCAACGACAAATGGTCGGTCAATGCGCGCGGCGATATCGGCGGCTTCGGGGCTGCCTCCGACTTTACCTGGAACGTTCAGGCCGGTGCCGGCTACCACTTCAACAAGACCTGGTCCGCCCACCTGCAATACAAGGCGCTCGGCGTCGATTACGACAATGGCAAATCGGGAACGGCCAGCTTTGCCTATGACACCATCACTCATGGCCCGCTCCTGGGAATAGCGGCGCGGTTCTAGAGCTCCGCCGGCGGACCGGCTTCCGATTTCCTGATCGAACCGGCCCTGGCCGGCTCAGGTTTTCGCGGCGATTGATTGCCCCTGTCGTCACAAGTGTTTTTGACAGGTGCATCTTCACCTATCATTAACCATAAGTGGCAATAAGCTGATACACCTTTAACGCGAAACTGCATTTCTTTCCAAAGACGGTGTTTCAGTGATGAAAAGAGATTTTCTGTCGCTGCCGGTGGGTCTGTGCCTGCTGGCCTGCGTGACAATTCCGGCCGTTGCGGCCGATCCCTATCCGGCGAGCGGCCAGCTCTACCAGACGTCGGCTCTGCGCGGCAGCATCGGCTTGCGTTACTGGTACAGCCAGTCGCGCTCCGATCTCGACAATTCGAGTTTTCTCGGGTCCGGTTTCGACCTGTCTTCCACCGACAATGTCAGGTCTCACACGGCCGAGCTGGTCGGCACGCTGGAGGACACCAGCGAAGGCGCCTTCATGCGGGCCTATGTCGGCCTTGGCCGCAATGTCAGCGGTAGCGCGGAGCTGCTCGGTGTCGAGATGGACCAGAAGGACCAGACCACGCTCAGTTATGTGGTGGTCGACGGCGGCTGGCAAATTGCGCAGCTGGCCGGCAATCAGGCCCGGCTGAAAGGTTTTGTCGGTTATCAGTATCTCTCCGACGACCTGTCCATGCGCCGCAATTCCAGAACCTATGAACAGTCGCGCGACTGGCACGCGATCCGCGTCGGCGTCAGCGCCGAGGGCGACTTCAACCAGCGCTTCGGCTGGACCGTGGATGTTGCCGGTGTGCCCTGGGCCCACAACAAGATCCAGAGCTGGGAAAGCAACTGGTCCTATGGTGTGGAAGCCGACGCCATGCTGACGGCCAGCCTGACGCCGAACTGGCAACTTGGCGTCGGCGGCCGGTACTGGTGGCTGAAATCCAACTTTGACCGGCGCTACATTCCGACGGGCGAAAAAGTGGTTTTCGACCAGAACTATCACCGCTATGGCCTGCTTTTGGAAAGCTCCTACAAGTTCTGATGCCAGAGCACCTGGGAAAAAGCTGATCCTGCGTCCCGCGTGTGCCGCGCCTCATCGCCAACGTCGGTGACATATGGGCCGGGCATTGATCGACAGGCTGTCCTGGAGTCTCACAGAAGCTTCTTCTGCTCCAGCAGCACGCGGGCATCGATCGCGTCGATATGAAGCGTGCGGTAGCCTTCCGGTGACGGCGCCGCGGCGGCGTCCTCATCGGCAATCAATCGAAACACCCAGGTATAGGCCCGGCCCTCCTGGTCCCTGAAGACAGCCGGGCAGTCATAGAGGCGTTCGCGGGCCCCGCGCCAGCCGAACTCCAGACGCGCCGCGGCAGAGCGGGCGCAGGAAAACGTCGTGACGTCGCCAAACGCTGCATCCGCCGGCAGGCGGCCAAAGGCGCCGCTTTCATCGAACACGCGTTGACGCCGCTCGAATGCCTGGCTGACATAAAACTCGGCGTCATGCGGCGGCTCCGCCTGCCAGGACGTGAGATATCCCGGCAACAGCAGGATCAGCGTCGTGATGGCAAAGGCAGCGACAGCGAAGCGCGTCACGCCCTTGGAAAGTCCTTTTCTGCCCGTCATGCGCCCTCCCGACAGCGGATCTGAGCTTTTCCGGCTGGATATCTCTTGCCTTTCGGTGAAAGCCCGGTCAGAGCTCATCCGATCATGTTTTGCCGGATCCCCGCAAGAGAGCCCGAAATGCCCGCTAGCCCGCTGTTCAGCCCCGCCGCCACCTATCTGTTTCTGGCCGCCGCCATTGTCGCCGAGGTGATCGCCACATCGGCCCTGGCGAAAACGGAAAACTTCACCCGGCTGGTGCCATCCGCGATCACGATCGTCGGTTACGCCCTGTCCTTCTGGCTCTTGTCCTACCCGATCCGCGTCCTGCCCACCGGCATCGTCTATGCCGTCTGGTCCGGCGCCGGCATCGTCCTGATCACCCTGGTCGCCTGGCTGGTCTTCAAACAGACCCTCGACTGGCCGGCCATTCTCGGCCTCGGCCTGATCATCGCCGGAGTGGTGGTGATCAACGTGTTTTCCAAGGCGGTGGGGCATTGAGGGAGGAGGTTTCCCCAAACACAAAAAAAGCCCCGGCGAACCGGAGCTTTTTTGCGAGTGTTTCGGTCGATGGTAGTCGATCCGAAACCGGAATTTGGTGCCCAGGAGAGGACTCGAACCTCCACGCCCTTGCGAGCACTAGCACCTGAAGCTAGCGCGTCTACCAATTCCGCCACCTGGGCTGTGAGGGGGGCTTGTAAGGGTGGTCAGGGGGCTTGTCAATCACTCTGTGCGACTTTTTTTCTTCATTCACAGCCCGCCCTTCACAGACCCTCGCCAAGGGGGTAAGAAACTCCCTGACAGAGTCGGCCAAAATCTTGGGCCGCCTCCCCTTTTGGACGCGACAGAAGGCATTTCGACAATGTCCACAGCACTCAACGGCAAACTCGTCACGATCTTTGGCGGATCGGGCTTTCTCGGCCGCCACATCGTTCAGGCGCTGGCAAGGCGCGGCTACCGGGTGCGCGCTGCCGTGCGCCGGCCGGATCTCGCCACGCACCTGCAGCCGCTCGGCGCGCCGGGACAGATCATGCCGGTGCAGGCGAACCTGCGCTACCGCTGGTCCGTCGACCGTGCCGTGATCGGTGCCGATGCCGTGGTCAATTGCGTCGGCATCCTGGCGCCCACCGGCAAGCAGAGCTTCGATGCCGTGCAGGCCTTCGGCCCGCGCGCCATCGCCGAAGCCGCACGCGGGGCCGGTCTTGCCCGCGTGACCCATATCTCGGCCATCGGCGCAGATGCCGACAGCACTTCCGCCTATGCCCGGTCAAAGGCGGCGGGAGAAGCCGGCGTCCTGGAAACCCTGCCCGACAGTGTCATCCTGCGCCCGTCGATTGTGTTTGGTCCGGAAGACGAGTTCTTCAACAAGTTTGCCGACATGGCCCGCTTTGCCCCGGCCCTGCCGCTGCTCGGCGGCGGCGACAGCAAGTTCCAGCCGGTCTATGTCTGCGATGTTGCTGAAGCCGTTGCCCGGGCCGTCGACGGTGAATTGAACCCCGGCGTCTATGAACTCGGAGGACCGGAGGTCAAAAGCTTCCGCGACTGCCTTGGCGACATGCTGGAGATCACCCGCCGCTCGCGCGTCTTGCTGCCGATCCCGTTCCCGGTCGCGTCCGCCATGGGCAAGGTGTTCCAGATGTTCCCGATGGCGCCGTTCACCGCCGACCAGGTCGAGCTGCTCAAGACCGACAATGTCGTCTCGGACAGCGCCCAAAAAGACGGCCGCACGCTGGAAGGCATCGGCATTTCGCCGGCGACCCTGGCAGCGGTCCTGCCGACCTATCTGGACCGGTACCGCGAGCACGGCCAGTACGACGCCCACCGGCCGGCGTAAGGTCTCCGGAGCCTCTGTGTTTTAGCGCGCGTCTTCGGGTCCGCCTCAGACTGCTGACTAAGTTGCTCCGTCATTCCGGACGGTCTGCAGCGCAGCTGCATGGCCAGATCCGGAATCCAGCGAGCATTTCGCGCCGAAGGCGCGTCCTTATTCGCAAGATCAGAGACTTGATTGGTTTGGTGCTCGCTATCGCTCGCGCTGACACGCTAGGTTCCGGATCGGCGCGCAGCCAAGCTGCACTTGTCCGGAATGACATGCTGAGGCTTTGTCTGCAATCTGAGGCGGGCCTTGAGCCCGGCTTTAACACCTTTTGATTGCCGCCCTCTGCCTCTTCGCCTACCGTTGGGAGATCGACACGGGATCGGGAGGGGCTTCATGTCGTTTACTGCCAAGGTCACGCTGCTGTTCGTGGTGTTTGTCGACCTGCTCGGCCAGGGGCTCGTGTTTCCGATCCTCAACAGCCTGATCATGGAGCCCGGCACCGGGCTTTTGCCCAGGGACACGTCCGAGGCCGCCCGTCATTTCGACTATGGCCTGATCATCGGCGTCTTTTTCCTGTGCTGGTTTTTCGGCGCGCCCTATATCTCCAAACTCTCCGATGTGATCGGGCGCAAGAAGGCGATCCTGATCTGCCTCGCCGGCGCGCTGGTCGGCTACGGCCTGACCATTGTCGCGCTTTATCTCAACAGCTTCCTCCTGATGATCCTCGGCCGCGCCATCACCGGCCTGACGGCCGGCAACCAGCCGATCGCCCAGGCGGCGATGATCGACGGCAGCGTCGACGACGAGGACCGCAACCGCAACATGGGCTACATCATCACGGGCGTCAGCTTCGGCCTGGTCGGCGGACCGCTGATCGGCGGGCTGTTGTCCGATCCCGTGCTGATCGGCAGCATCGCTAGCGTCAAGCTGCCGTTTTATGCCTGTTTCGTGCTGGTGCTGATTGCAATCGTGCTCGTCATCACGTCGTTCAAGGACCAGCACGATGCGGAAGAGAGCGGCACATTCGTGTTCCGCCCGGCGGAGATCTTCGAGCTGCTCCTGCGCATCGGCAAGTACCCGCTGGTGCTGCGGCTGACGGTCGTGTTCTTCTTCTTCCACATCGCCAATCTGTCGTTCTACATCTTCGTCGACAATTACCTGACCAGCCGCTTCGGCTACGGCACGCTTGGCGGGTCCATGGTGATGCTGACGATCGGCGCAGCGCTTGCCTTTTCCAGCACGTTTCTGGTGGTGCCGGCGCAAAAGCGTTTCAGCAAGGAAGCTATCCTGGGCATCACCTTCACGGTCTGGGCGATTTCAGCGGCCGCCTTTGTCGCCGCGCCGGCCGCCTGGATGACCTATATCCCGATCTTCTGCTTCTATTTTGTCTTCGGCATCGCCTATCCCACGTTCCTCGGCCTTTATTCGGCCGCGGTCAGCGACGAGGAGCAGGGCTGGGTGATGGGCGTCACCATTGCCGTTTTCACGCTGGTGGCCGGTGTGATTTCGCTGCTGGGCGGAGAGCTGATCGGGCTCGATCTGGATCTGCCGTTCTACGGCGTCATCATCGCGGCGGTGGTTGCACTGGTGGTGATGTTCCTGGCCTGGAACAAACCGGAGATCAAGGCGCTGACGCGTCGCAACGCCGGCTAAGGGCAAACCGCCCGTCCCAGGGGCAGGACGGGCGGTTTTGTTCCGGTGCGGGGCGGGGCAAATGAAAGGCTGCCACTTGGCGGCGGGGATCAGCCCTTCCAGCACCCCGGACCGAAACGGTCACTGCGCAGTTCGCGATAGCCATCCGGCGTGCGCATCAGGCCGATGTCGCGCAGATCATCGTCGTTCAGGTAAGACAAGGCCCGGTCAGTTGCCCGGCGATTGAAATAAGCGCGGAGGCCTTCGGCACATGCACGAAGGGCAGATAGCAGAAGGCTGCGGCTATGGGCACGGCTGCGAAAAATGGTGTCGATCTCAAGGCTCATCTCACTTCTCCAAGGGACATTGACGCGTCCGGTTCGCGGGGACGTGCGCATCCGGTTCGCTGGGGACAGGGAGAGAATGACAAAGCAATCCTGACAGCTGTGAGTCATGTTTGATCCCGTTCTGTTCACGGGGTATGATTTTTTTTGAATCAACCGCCTTCGAGATCCATTTCATGAACCCGATCGAACGCGCCCTCGGTATCCTGCTGCTGCTGACCGGGGGCAAACTGGTGCCGGCAACGACCCTTGCCGAGCGCTTCAAGGTGTCGCTCAGAACCATCTACCGGGACATTGACCGGCTGATCGCGCTTGGTGTTCCTGTCGATGCCGAGCGCGGTGCGGAAGGCGGCTATCGGCTGGCCAGCGGCTATCTGCAACCGCCTGTGGCGCTGACCCGCAACGAGACGGCTGCCCTGCTGGCGGCCATGGCACTGGTGCGCTCCAGCCGCACGGTGCCGCTGGCTGCCGAACTGGACGCGGCCGAAAAGAAGCTGCTTGCCTCCCTGCCGAAGACGGTGCACGGACTGCTGAAGGACGCCGACCGCATTGTCGGTATCGAGCCGATCCCGCCGGACATCTTTCATTCCGGCACCAAGGCCCAGCCGACCGAAGACTGGCAGGCGGCTCTGGACGGGTTCATGGCCGGTATCCTGGATGGCAAGCGGGTGCGCTTCGACCATGTCAATCCGGTACGGCAGACCGTCAAGGCCCATGATGTCGAACCCTATGGCGTCATGTTCGACCGGGACCTGTGGTATCTTGCCGGCCGCTGCGTCGACACGAATGTCCTGAAGGTCTACCGGGCCGACCGGGTGCGGGACCTGGAAATCAGCGGCATGTTCTTTCGCCCCAACAGGGAATTCTCGATCCAGAGCCTCCTGGGCGGTGCCTGGCTGTCCAGCGCCATGCGCCGCTGGGAACAGGAGGAGGCCATCGCCGAAATCCTGATCACGCCGGCCCAGGCCAGGAAACTCAGCGCCGACTGGTACTACCGCCACGCGGTGTTCACACCGGCGAAGGACGGGCGGGTGCTGATCAGCATTCCCTCCACCGAACGCGCCCGCATCCTGCCGCTGGTCAGATGGCTTGGCCCGGGCGCGGAGCTGGTCGGACCGAGCCATCTGAGAGAGGAACTGGCAGCGGAACTGGAAGAGCTGGCGGTGCTCTATCAGGTGACGAACAAGACAGATCCGTTGTCGTAAGTAGGCACTGCCCTTCACAGCCGCCCTTCCGGACAAGTTCAGCGGTAGCGGCACGCCGATCCGGAAAGACGGCGGAGCGGGAAGCAGTTAGGTGTTTGCCCTCAGCCCAGAAAATAGAGCCCGGCAAACCCCGCCAGACCGACAAAGATCCGCCACCAGGCAAAGGGTGCGAAGCCATGTTTGGAGACGAAATCCAGAAGCCCCTTGACCACGAAGACACCGGCGATGAAGGAGGCCACAAAACCGATTGTGATGATCACGATGTCATCGGCGGAGAGCACATTGCGGTTCTTGAAAAGATCATAGGCAAAGGCGCCGGCCATGGTCGGCATGGCCAGGAAGAACGAAAACTCCGCCGCGGAGCGCTTGTCCGTGCCCATCAGAAGCGCGCCGGCGATGGTGGCGCCGGAGCGCGAGACCCCCGGCACCATGGCCAGACACTGGCAGAAGCCGATCTTCAAGCAGAGCGACAGGGGATAGTCCATCACATTTGTATAACGCGGTTTCAGCGGCAGCCGGTCGATCCAGAGCAGGATGACGCCACCGACCAGCAGCGTGGTGCAGATCAGCGCCGGTGTTTCAAACAAGACTTCCTTGATGAAGCTGTGCAGCATCACACCGATGAAGGCGGCCGGCAGGAACGCGATCAGAATGCCGAAGACGAAGCGCCGGCTGGTGGGGTCATTCGGCAGCGCCATTGCCAACTGCCAGAGACGGCCGAAATAGACCGACAGGATCGCCAGAATGGCGCCCAGCTGAATCAGAACTTCGAAGGTCTTTCCCGTGCTTTCAAAGCCCAGAAAGTGACCGAGCAGCAGAATATGGCCGGTGGAGGAGACGGGTATGAATTCGGTCAGCCCTTCGACGATCCCCAAAATCAGAGCATTTACAATCGTTTGGCCGTCCATTGTGTATCTTGTCTCCAAATCGCTTGATGCGGGTAAGCCTGACCAAGTATCTGTCGCGCGTCGGGGCACGACCGGAACCGCCGCTTATTTGACGGAGCGAAGGGGCGCCGTCAAACCCTTGATAACCATATTCAGGGCAAACTCGCGTTAACGCGTCTTTTCAGAAGGCCACTGCCGCTGACGTCGTCTTGCCACAATTCAGGCTCTTAACCGCTCAATGCTGACCCTCTACCACCATCCGTTTTCCCCCTCCTCGCGCTTCATCCGCCTTATCCTGAGCGAGTATGGCGCTGCCTTCGAGGAGCAGCACGTCAATCCCTGGGAGCGGCCGCAGGAGCTCTTGATGCTGAATGCCGCCGGCACCGTTCCGGTGATCGTGGAAAATGAGGGACCCGCCATTTGCGGCCCGGGTCCGATCATGGAGTATCTGGACGAGACCCGTGGCTACGCGGTTGCCGACAAGCGGCTGATGCCGGACCATCCGGACGCCCGCGCCGAAACGCGTCGCCTTGTCGACTGGTGCCTCGACAAGTTCGACCGGGAAGTGACAGGCCATCTCGTCCGCGAGCGTATCTACAAGCAGATCATGCCAAAATCCGTGGGCGGCGGTGAACCGGATTCGGCGGCGCTCAGGGTCGCACGCGCCAACATTCATCATCACCTGAAATATTTCGGCTATCTGGTCGCCTCGCGCCGCTGGCTGGCGGGCGACCGGCTGACTTTTGCCGACTTCGCCCTGGCCGCAGGTCTTTCCTGTGCCGACTATCTCGGCGAAGTGCCCTGGAGCGGCGAAGACGACATCAAGAACTGGTATGCGCGTGTCAAATCGCGGCCGTCCATGCGCCCGCTCCTCAGCGAAAAGGTGCTTGGCATGCCGCCGGCACCCACTTACACCGATCTTGATTTTTGAAACGGCTCACGTTCGGATAGATCGAACGCGAAGAGGGAGCCGGTTGGCTGAGGGCGTTGCATACGAAACCGGAAAAACTGCTGAAAGCCTTTCAGGAGAAGGCCGCGGCGCTTGGCTTTGACGGCGTTCGCGTGGCTGCGGCCGACAGTATCCCGCAGGCAGGGGCGCGCCTGAAGGAATTCCTGGACAAGGGCCGTCACGGCACAATGGGCTGGATGGCAGAGACCGCGGAGCGCCGTGCCGCGCCCTCATCCCTGTGGCCGGATGTGCGCTCCGTCATCATGCTGGCAATGAATTACGGGCCCGACGATGCGCCCGAGCATCATCCCCTTGCGCATCTCGATGACCCGGGCTCCGGAGGCATTTCTGTCTATGCCCGTCACCGGGACTATCACGACATCATCAAGGGGCGGCTGAAGGAACTGGCGAGCCTCTTGGTGTCGCGCGGCGGCGGTGACGTGAAGGTGTTCGTCGACACCGCACCGGTGATGGAAAAGCCGCTCGGGGAAGCTGCCGGCCTTGGCTGGCAGGGCAAACACACCAACCTGGTCTCGCGCGAGCTCGGCTCCTGGTTCTTTCTCGGTGCCATCTTCACGACACTGGAGTTGCCCCCGAGCGGAGCGGAGCGCGATCATTGTGGTTCGTGCAGAGCCTGCCTCGACGCCTGCCCGACCGATGCCTTCCCGGCGCCCTACCAGCTGGATGCCAGACGTTGCATTTCGTATCTCACGATCGAACACCCGGGGCCGATCCCGGCGGAATTCCGCGAGGCCATCGGCAATCGCATCTATGGTTGCGACGACTGCCTGGCCGTTTGCCCCTGGAACAAGTTCGCTGAAACCGCAAGAGAGGCCAAGCTGATCGCGCGCAAGGATCTCGACTTACCGCGCCTTCTCGATCTGCTCCAGCTGGACGACGCAGCCTTCCGAAAATTCTTTTCCGGCTCTCCGATCAAACGGATCGGCCGCAACCGCTTTTTGCGCAACGTTCTGATTGCCGCCGGCAACAGCGGCGACACGGCTTTGCTTGACGAGGTGCGAGGCCACCTTGCAGACCCGGATGAAACTGTCAGGAGCACCGCTGTCTGGGCCTTCGGAAAACTGGCTTCAGAAGCGCAGTTCCAGGCCGAAAAAGCCAAGGTATTTCCTGGTGAAAACAACGAGCAGGTGCGCTGTGAATGGCTGGCGGTGACTTCCTGAAGCTGCCGCTGTGAGTCGACCTTGTCATGAGAATGGGCCATAGTCATGGAATGGCCTGAGACATACCCCCATATCGGGTCCGACCCTTGTCGTTTCCGATCATATCATTGGAGCCAAAACATTGATTTTCCAGACAACACCCGCTCCCTTTCCGACATCAGCCAAGGCACGCGCCAGGCTTTTGAGCCTCAGCACCGCACTGGCACTGGTGTCCGCTCCCGCTTTGGCGCAGGACAGCGGCACGGCCGCGTTCGATGCCTATGTCGATGGCCTCAAGGCCCTTGGCATCGAGGTTGAAAACGGCAATGTCAGCTACGATGCCGGCAGCGACACGCTCACTATCACCGACAGCACGCTGGCGCTGGGGGGAACAATCAACGATCTGCCTGCCGAGGACGGGGATGCGGACGGCAAGACCGATCTCACCTACGAGATTTCGTTTTCCAGCGGAACGGTCACCATCAACGGCCTCACGCACGAAAATGGTGCGTTTCAGGCGGCAAGTTGGGTCTATTCCGACGACAGCGAATTTACCTTTTCCGGCTCCGCCGAAGGGAAGGGCCGGCTTGAACTTGACGGCCGGCTGACGGGCGTGTCCGCAACCGATTACAGCTTCACCATGCCAGAGCTTCCGGCCGAAGACCCGGAGCGTCAGGTCAGCCGTTGGCTGCCGTTCCTGAAGGCGTCCCTGCTGGCGTCCTATGAGGAAATCAAGGTCGACAGCACCGCCATGACCATCGAAGCGTTTGCGATGGAGGACGGCAAGGAAGTGCAGGTTGTCACCGGCACCACGCAGCTGGACGGCTATCGGCTGAGCGACGCTGCGAATGGACGTATTGGCGAATACTCGATCGACAGCATGACACAGACATTCCGGACGGCAGCGCCGGACGGCAGCACGCTGACGCAGTCCACCAGCCAGGGCAAGACCATCTATTCCGACATGGATGTCGCAGCCTTTATCGACCTGCTCGACCCAGCTGTTCCCGAGAGCGACACGGAAATTGTGATGATCCGGGAAGGCTCCGCCGTCGATTACAAGTCGCAGCAGGAACTTGTTGAGGGCATGTCCATTGACATGACAATCGACCGGGCTGCCATTGGTGAGGTCACCTTCATCAAACGGGAGAACAATCTCCTTGACCTCCTTGATGACCTGCTTGCCAAGAAGGAACCTGTTCCGGAAGAGCTGATCACCGGAGTGTTCCAGTTCTACCGCTCCTTCGGCATCACGGACGCCCGCATCAGCGGCATCAATGTCCAGGTACCGCCGCTGGCATCCGGAGAAAAGGCCTCTGTCGCCATCAAGGAAATGGCGATGACCAACGTCAACTCCGACGGCATCGGCGAGATGATGCTGGTCGGCCTCGATGCACCGTCCTTACCGGACGGCGCCTCCGTTAAGCTCGACTGGGCCGCCATCGGCGATATCGAATTTGCCGACTACACGCCGATGCGTGCCATGATCAGCACGCTGATGGCCGATCCCGATTTTGGCGAAGACCACCCGCTGGACGTCGCCCGGGCCTTCATGCCGCTGTCCTTCGGCTACGAGATCAAGGGACTGGACGTCGTCACGCCGGACAAGGAACAGGTGAAGATCGGCGCTGCGGAAATGACCGTCTCGACAACGGTGTCTCCGATCCCGACCAACGTCTTCGTACGCAACGAAGGCATCCAGGTTCCGGTCAGGGCCATCGACGATCCCGAGGCGGAGGCCCTCTTCACAGCGCTTGGCCTGGAAAATGTTGTCTGGTCGGACGAAACCCGTCTCTACTGGGACGAGACGACCCTTGAACTCCGCCTTGAAAAATTCATGGTCGAGATCGAGGGCCTTGGCCGCGCCGAACTGTCGGCCCGCTTTGCCAATGTGCCCAAATCCCTGTTCGAGGACCCGGAAGGCCAGGGTCAGATGGCCCTGATTGTCGCGCAGTTCGTCGATGCCTCGTTGACCTTCCGCGACGACGGCCTTGCGTCCAAGGGCATTGCCCATATCGCTGAGGAACAAGGCATCCCGGAGAATGTCTTCCGCGAGGCGCTGGTTGCCCAGGCGGCCCAGGCCACCGCACCGGTCCAGAACGAGGCCTTCACCAAGATGGTAAGCGACGCGATCTCCAAGTTCCTGGAAAACCCGGGTGAGCTGAAAGTGACCCTGACACCAGAGGCCGCAGTGCCGCTGGCGCAGATCCTCGGCAGCATGGCGGCCCCGCAAACCCTGCCGGACCTGCTGGCGGTGAAGATCGAAGCGAACTGAGCTTTTTGAAACGACACGATAAAAGGGCGGCCAGTGGCCGCCCTTTCTTTTTCGGCGGCGCGCTTCCTGCTGGATATTCATTGATAAAAATTACAGTAATTCGTATGGGAGACCGTACGGATCCGCAGGTTTTGGTCTGTCCCAGTTTTTCTGAACACCATTTTGGAGTTTGCAATTGAAAGCCTTTGTCGAGCCTGGCCGGATCTTCCTTACCACAGTCCGTCAGTCTGCCATGGCCAGCGTGATCACGCTGCTGTCCTGGTCAACGTCGCAGGCGCAAAGCACCGGCGAGGCCGCCTTTGATGCCTATCTCGATACACTCACGGACCTTGGGCTGACCCATGCCGTCGAAGCAATCGACTATGACCGTGACGCAGACGTCCTGACAGTCAAGGACCTTGTCGTGTCCGGCGGTGGACAGCTTCTCAACGATTTTCGCCAAGACGACGGCGAGACGCCTTCCCCGGCTGCATTCACTTTCAAGATCCGGGCGGACCTTTGCAAACTGGAAGGCTTCACGCAGGAGGACAGGACGTTCAGCGCAAGCCTCTACAGCTGCACCGGTTCCAACGGCTTGTCCGGCAGCGTGACATTTGACGAGGCCTTGCGCGCGCAACTCTGGCATTTCACGGATAACATCGAGGCGCAGAACTATCGCGTGTCGCTTCCGGTGATCGACAACAAAGCCGAAGCGCGCCCGTTTCGGGAATGGCGCCCCCTTCTCCACGCGCTGCTGCTGCCTTCGTTCGATTTGATTACGGCCGACAGGGAGCAGTCGGACCTGTTCGTCAACCGTCTGGATGGCGAGGATGAAGAACTGATTTTCAGTCAGCGTGTGATGCGCAAGCAGCTGCGCATTCAGAATTCGCGCGACGGCTACTGGGAGCGGATGGAATTCGAGGAAGGCAGCACCGAAGTTCTCGCCGCTGTTGACGAAGGCGTGTCCGAGGGCGGCTACAGTCAGGGGCGCTCGGAGCTGCTGGGGGTCAATTTCAGCGCCTACCTGGATGTGCTGGCCGGTGACCGGATACCGGCTGGACAAGACGTGCAACTGGTTGAAGCAGCCGTCGAGCGGAACGTCAGAACGACGCTGCCGATTGACGAAGGCCTCGAGATGGACATTTCCATCGACAAGGCCGAAACCCGTGAAGTCTCTCTTCGCGCACGAAGCTTTGACCTCTTCAAACTGGCGACCGGCATGATGGTTCCGCGGAACTGGCAGACCGAGACGGCGTTGTTCGACTACATGCTGTCAGAATCGTTCCAGTTTGCGAGAATATTTTCCTATGGCGGGCTTGATTGTTCGGGACTGAAACTGGACATCGCCGATACTTCCAGACGCGACGAATTCTCCATTTTTGTCGATTCGGTGACCCTGTCTGATCTGAGTTCGCGCGGCGTTGATGACCTGACGGTTTCGGGGATCCGTATTCCCGACATTCCGGGAGGTGGCAGTGCAAGGGTCGACCGGGCAAGCCTGTTCGACATCGAATTTGCGGAATACGAGCCAATGATACCGGTGCTCCAGGCATTGCTATCCGACATCGACTCCGCTGGTGCAGATCCCGTTGGGATGTTCCGGGCCCTGTTGCCCCGGTCGCTCGCCTACACCGTGGAAGGTGCTGATCTTGACCTTCCAGGTGCCGATGACATGTCGATCGGCAAGGCGCATTTCAGCGCAGCGACGTCGGTTCCGCCGCTTCCGACCCGGATTGATATAGATTACCGGGACATCAGGCACCCCCTTGAGGGGGTGTCCGAAGGTCAGATCAAAACCCTGCTGAAGACGCTTGGCTTTTCCGAAATCGTCTGGTCCAGCCAGACCCGGCTCCACTGGGACGAAGAGACCCTTGATCTGCAGCTTGAGAAGCTGAAGGTGTCCATCGAAGGTCTCGGCGCTCTGGAAATCGATGCCCGGTTTGCAAATGTGTCCCGGGCACTGTTCGAGGATCCGCTGGGACAGGGCGAGCTCGCCTTGGCGATGGCCCAGTTCGTCGACGCGTCGGTCAGCCTTCGAGATGCCGGACTGGTCGCCGATGGCCTCGGCAAGATCGCGGCGACCCAGGGCATGCCGGAGGCCGACTTCCGAGAAGTGCTGCTCAAGCAGATTGATGGCGCAGCAACTCAGGTCCAGAACGAAATCTTCTCCGACATGGTGAATGACGCAGCCTCCAGGTTCCTGGAAAACCCGGGTGAACTGAAGGTGATGCTGACACCCAAGGCGCCTGTGCCGCTGACCCAGATCCTCGGCAGCTTGGCTGCGCCGCAAACCCTGCCGGATCTGCTGGCGGTCAAGATCGAAGCCAACTGAACGTCCTAAAACGACACGACAAAGGGGCGGCCACTGGCCGCCCCTTTTCATGACCCTCAATCTTCTCGATCTTTATTACTCGGCCGCTTCCCGCTGCTGCGCAGCGCCGACCCGCGCCGCGCAGAACTTGAATTCCGGAATCTTGCCGAACGGGTCAAGTTGCGGGTTGGTCAGGAAGTTCGCCGGCGCTTCGAAGAAGCAGAACGGGATGAACATCATGCCGGTCGAAACGTCCCGGTCGGCGCGCAGGGTCAGGGTGATCGCGCCGCGGCGGGTTTCGACCGTGACCTGCTGACCGATCTCCAGACCCTGGAGCTTGATGTCGCGCGGGTTCATGGAGACAACCGGTTCCGGCTCGATGGCATTGAGCACCTCGGCACGCCGGGTCATTGCGCCTGTGTGCCAGTGTTCCAGCATGCGGCCGGTGGTCAGCACCATCGGGTAATCCTCGTCCGGCACCTCGTTCGGCGGCACCAGTTCGGTGGGCACGATCTTGCCGCGGCCATCGGCCGTCGGGAAGGACTGGCCGAACAGGATCTCGTTGCCCGGCTCGTCCGGCGCGTCGGCCGGATAGGTGACCGTGCCATCGCGTTCCAGCCGCTCCCAGGAGATATTCTGGAGCGAAGCCATGTGCGAGCGCATTTCCTCGTAGATTGCCGGAACGCCGTCATAGGACCAGCCTAGCCCCAGCCGGTTGGCCAGCTCGATCAGGATTTCCCAATCGGCGCGGGCCTCGCCCGGCATTGGCACACACGGCCGGCCGATCTGGACCTGGCGGTTGGTATTGGTGAAGGTGCCAAGCTTTTCCGCATGGGCAGAGGCCGGCAGGATGACATCCGCGTGCCAGGCCGTTTCGGTCAGGAAAATGTCCTGCACCACCAGGTGCTTCAGGCTCGCCAGCGCCTTGCGGGCATGGTTCTGGTCCGGGTCGGACATGGCCGGGTTCTCACCCTGGATGAACATCGCCTCAATGCCACCTGCCAGAATGTCGTCCATGATCTCAACGACGGTCAGGCCCCGCACCGGGTCGAGCGTGCGACCCCAGGCATCTTCATATTCGGAGCGGATGTCAGGGTTTTCCACGGAGCGATAGTCCGGGAAGACCATCGGGATCAGGCCGGCGTCCGACGCCCCCTGAACGTTGTTCTGCCCGCGCAGCGGATGCAGACCCGTGCCCGGCCGGCCGATCTGGCCGGTGGTCAGTGCCATGGCAATCAGGCAGCGGACATTGTCCGTGCCGTGCACATGCTGGGAAACGCCCATGCCCCAGAAGATGATCGACCGGGCGCTGGTGGCGTAAAGGCGGGCAACGTCCCGAAGGGTCTGAGCGTCGATACCGCAGACCGGTTCCATGGCTTCCGGCGTGAAGTCCTGGATCTTCTCCTTCAGCGCTTCGAAGCCGTCGACATGGGCCGCGATATACTGGCTGTCATAGAGCTCCTCGGTGATGATCACGTTGAGGATCGCGTTCAGCATGGCGACATCGGTGCCCGGCTTGAATTTCAGGCCGTATTCCGCGTAGCGCATCAGATCCTGACCGCGCGGGTCCATCACGATCAGCTTGGTGCCCTTCTTGGCCGCCTGCTTGATATAGGTGGCGGCGACCGGATGGTTCTGTGCCGGACGTGCACCGATGACGATCATGCAATCGGCATCCTCGGCGGCGTTGAACGGCGCGGTCACCGCACCGGAGCCGATGCCTTCCATGAGCGCTGCCACGGACGAGGCATGGCACAGACGTGTGCAGTGATCGACATTGTTGGTCTGGAAGCCCTGGCGGATCAGCTTCTGGAAAAGATAAGCCTCTTCGTTGGAGCCCTTGGCAGACCCGAAGCCGGCTATGCCCGCGCCGCCCTTGGCCTCGAACGAGGCCTTCAGGCCGCTTGCCGCCCTGTCCAGCGCTTCGTCCCAGGTCGCCTCGCGGAAATAGTCGAGATGGTTCTCCAGGGTCATGGAGATATCACGGCCTTTCGGGGCATCGTCCCGGCGGATCAGAGGTTTGGTCAGGCGCTGCGGGCTGGAGACATAATCAAAGCCGAAGCGGCCCTTGACGCAGAGCCGGTTCTCGTTGGCCGGGCCATTGCGCCCCTCGACGCTGACAATCTTGCCGTCCTTCGCGGAAACGGACGTCAGGCAGCCGACGCCGCAGAACGGGCAGACGCTGTCGACGGTTTCTTCGGCAAAGACTTCCCGCTTCGTGGCCGTCGCATCAAGAAGGCTCTTTTCCATGAGCGCGCCGGTCGGACAGGCAGAAACACATTCACCGCAGGCAACGCAGGTGGACAGACCCATCGGGTCGGCCAGATCGAAGACCGGTACCGTGTGCGCGCCGCGGTCGGCCATGCCGATGACGTCATTGACCTGAACTTCACGGCAGGCGCGTTCGCACAGGTTACAGGCGATACAGGCATCGAGATTGACAGCGATTGCCGGGTGCGAAATGTCCTGTGCCGGCTTTTCGCACGGTGCATAGCGGCTGGAGGTCACCCCGATCGCATCGGACCATTTCCAGAAGTCACTTTCCGGATCCGGGTGATGGTCGCGGGACGGCTGGTCGGCGGCCAGCAGTTCGAAGACCATCTCACGAGCCTTTTCGGCGCGTTCGGTCGCGGTCTTGACGACCATGCCTTCGGACGGTGCGCGGATACAGGAGGCGGCGAGCACACGCTCACCTTCAATATCGACCATGCAGGCACGGCAATTGCCGTCGGAGCGGTAACCGGGCGCGTCCTTGTGGCAAAGGTGCGGAATGGCGACGCCTTCGCGTTTGGCCACCTGCCAGATGGTTTCGCCGTCCTCGGCGGTGACGTTCTTGCCATCAAGAGAGAAGGTGATCTGGCTCATTTGCCGAACTCCTCAGGAAAGAATTTCAGAACTGAAGCCACCGGGTTGCTGGCCGCCTGGCCGAGACCGCAAATGGACGAGGACCGCATCACCTCATCGAGATCGGCGATCTTTGCCTCGTCCCAGTCACCTTCGGCCAGAAGATGTTCCATCTTTTCCGTACCCGACCGGCACGGCGTGCACTGGCCGCAGCTTTCGTGCTTGAAGAAACGCATCAAGTTGAGGGCCACATCGCGCATGTCGTCCTGGTCGGAAAAGACCACGATGGCGTGACTGCCAATGAAACAGCCGTGTTTGTCGAGCGTGCCGAAATCGAGCGGCTCATCGGCGAGCGAGGCCGGCAGAATACCGCCGGACGCGCCACCCGGCAGGTAGCCCTTGAAGCTGTGGCCGTCTTCCATGCCGCCGCAGAATTCGGTCAGCAGCTCATTCATTGTGACGCCGGCCGGTGCCAGCTTGACCCCCGGCTCCTTGACCCGGCCGGAAACCGAAAAGGACCGGAAACCTTTTTTGTCCCGCCGGCCTTGGGCAGCAAACCATTCCGGCCCCTTTTCGACGATGTCGCGGATCCAGAACAGGGTCTCGACATTGTGATTGAGGGTCGGGCGGCCGAACAGACCAACCTGGGCGATGAAGGGCGGACGGTGGCGCGGCAGGCCGCGCTTGCCTTCGATCGACTCGATCATCGCGCTTTCCTCGCCGCAGATATAGGCCCCGGCGCCACGGCGCAGTTCGATGTCGATGGAGGTGATGATGCCTGCCGTCCGCAGGGCTTCGATTTCCGTCTTCAGGATCTCCAGCACCGCCGGATATTCGTCGCGCATATAAAGGTAGATGCGGTCCGCGGAGATAGCATGGGCGGCGATCAGGGCCCCTTCCAGAAGCCGGTGCGGATCGCGCTCCAGATGATAGCGGTCCTTGAAGGTGCCGGGCTCACCTTCGTCGCCGTTGATGGTCAGATATTTCGGGCCGGGCAGATCGTTGACGATTTTCCACTTGGTACCGGTCGGAAAGCCGGCCCCGCCCAGACCGCGCAAGCCGGCCTCAAGGGCCATGTCGGCAATCGCCGCTGCGTCCAGCTCGCCTGCCCGGACACGGTCCAGCAGCCTGTAACCGCCGCCCGCACGATAGGCGTCGAGTTTGACGTGATCCGGGATCTCTGCCGCGGTTTCCCCTTCAAAGAGAACGGCGCGTACGGAGAGTTCAGAGGCATTGTCGACGGCACGTTTTCCGACCTGAACGGCCGGCGCTCCGGCACAGCGGCCAATGCAGGGCACTTTCTGGATGCGAACCTTGGCAGGGTCAACACCGCCTTCCAGAGCAGCTGCCAGCGCATCTGCCCCTTTTTGGGCGCAAGCAACACTGTCACAAACGCGAATCGTCAAAGGCGCCGGTTTGGCGTCCCCTTCGCGCACGATGTCGAAATGGTGGTAGAAGCTGGCGACCTCGTAAATCTCGGCCTGCGACAGCTTCATTTCGTCTGCCAGCGCCTTGAGGTGGCGTGCTTCCAGGCATCCAAAAGCATCCTGGATCTTGTGCAGGTGTTCGATCAACAGATCGCGGCGACGCGGCTCATCGCCCAGAAGCGCCTGCACCTCGGCCAGTGCCGCATCTTCCAATTGACGCCCTTTCGTCTGGGACGGCTTGCGTGAAAGCCCCTTGCCGAAAGACATTGGCGTTCCTCCCAATTCCTCATGAGCGCGCGTTGGATGTCGCGTCCGCGCTCGCATCGTGCCTGTCGGGGCCCCGCGGCCGATCCTGTGTTCCAGGTGACCGGTGAGCCCTTGAATTGGCGCGATGTTAGCGATGCGGATGCGGTCTGTCTGTTTGAAAAACGACAAACGGCCTTCAAATGCTGACGCTTTAACGATGGCGTCCTCGGCCGCCGGATCAGGCCGTCAGGTGTGAAAAGGCGGCAATCACCCGCTCATAGACCGGCCGTTTGAACGGAACGATCAGCTCCGGCAGCCGGTTTGCCTCTTCCCAGCGCCACTGCGAGAATTCCGCCGAATGGCCGTCCGGCGGTGTCAGGATGTTGATTTCGTCGTCGGACCCGTCGAATCGATAGGCGATCCAGCGCTGCGCCTGTCCCCGGTGCTTGCCCTTGCGCGATTTTTTGACGACATCGGGCGGATAGTCGTAGGCGAACCACTCAGGCGCCTCTTCCAGCAGGGTCACGGAGCTGATCGAGGTTTCCTCGTAAAGTTCCCTTCGAGCCGCGGGCTCTGGAGCCTCGCCCTTGTCGATGCCGCCCTGCGGCATCTGCCAGCTGTATTCGTAATTCGAGGAACTGCCACCATCGTCGCGGCTGCCGATCCAGACCAGACCGTCCCTGTTGATCAGCATGATGCCGACACACGGGCGATAGGGAAGCCCCTCAGAAGGGACCGGAAATCCCGGTCCGAGTTCAAGCTTCGTCACGATGTCACCTGTTTCAAAAGATCAAAAACTACCGGTCGATGGTGGCGCTGATCGGCACCAGCTGGAGACCGCGCTCTTCCAGATCCTGTACCCATTCCTGCAGCTGGCGTACAGTCACGGGAAGTGCCGAACCGGCGGCCACGGCAATCCCGCGAGACCGGGCGATGCCTTCCAGCTGCAACAGCTTGGCGTCGATATTGTCGTCCCTTGGTACCTCGTCCAAAACCACATCCACACCGCTGAACGGCAGGCGCTTGTCCGTGGCCATCTGGGCCGCGATGGACCGCGACGACGTGCCGTTGTCGACAAACATCAGGCCACGGGACTTCAGCTTCTCGAAGAGATACTCCACGGACGGCTTGGTCGACGTGAACCGCGCGCCCATTTCAGGAATCGTGCCGACGTAGTTGGTCACGCGTGTCAGGAGATAAGCCAGCCGGTCGAGCATTTCCGCGGGCCTGAGACTGACCAGAAGTGTGTGTGGCCCCGGGTCGTTGTCCGGAAAATCAAAAGGTTCGAGCGGCAGCTGCAGCAACAGTTCGTGGCCCTTGGTGCGGGCCTGCTGCATCCACAGATCCAGGTCTTCGCCATAGGGCGCCAGCGCGAAAGTAACTTCCGGTGGCAGGCTGGAGATGGCGTTCTGGGTGCCGGTCTCGCTGAGGCCCAGCCCGGTGATGACGACGGCAATTTTCGGGATCGACTTGAACTCGTTCACGACCGGGCGGGAATAGGCATCCAGCGGGCGCACGCCTGCCTCGCTCACCTTGGGCAGGAAGCCATAATCGGACCGTTCGCTGACACGGCTGTCCGGATTGATCGACAGGCTGGTGACGGGTGCCTCGGGGCCCAGACCGTCCGGCCGCAGGATCATGTCATAACGCGGACCCATCAGGTCCTTGGCACTTTCCGGACGCAGATTGGGGCCGAGATCGTCGCCAATACCCGGACGGATTTCGACGACTTCAATGTCCTGGGACGTGACGCCTTCCACAACGGCATCCAGAGGCAGGACGGCTACCGGTTCTCCGCCCAACGGGTCATCCACGACCGCGATCCAGATCAGCGTTGTCGTGAAGATGACGCTCAAGATGCCGACGCCGATCAGACCGAACGGCAGCCTGACGAGCCGCCGTTTGCCCATACCTAGGGGAGCTGTGAGATCTTCGCTCGACATTACCGTCCTGAGTCAATTGTCCGGCCGCCGGCCGGAGACGTGTTGTTGTTGGAATACGCA